>NZ_CFHWOM010000012.1:0-76576 GCF_984391705.1 Vibrio sp.
TGCTAAAATATTGATGTATATCAAATAGTGAAAGGTTGTTATGATTTCTGAAAAGCCTGCAACAAAGCGTGTTCAGTCGGGTGGTTGTGCTATCCACTGTCAAGACTGCAGTATCAGCCAGCTTTGTATTCCGTTTACTCTGAATGAATCTGAGCTTGATCAGCTTGATCAAATTATCGAGCGTAAAAAGCCAATCCAGAAAGGACAAGAACTGTTTAAAGCGGGTGATGAACTGAAATCGCTTTATGCTATTCGCTCTGGCACCATCAAAAGCTACACTATCACAGAGCAAGGTGATGAGCAGATCACAGCATTCCACCTAGCTGGCGATTTAGTCGGTTTTGATGCTATCACTGGTGATGCGCACCCTAGTTTTGCTCAAGCTCTAGAGACATCTATGGTTTGCGAAATTCCATACGAAACTCTGGATGACTTGTCAGGTAAAATGCCAAAGCTTCGCCAGCAGATTATGCGTTTAATGAGCAACGAAATTAAAGGCGATCAAGAAATGATCCTGCTGCTTTCTAAGAAAAATGCAGAAGAGCGCCTTGCGGCATTCCTATATAACCTTTCAACTCGTTTCTCACAACGCGGTTTTAGCCCACGAGAGTTCCGTCTAACCATGACTCGTGGCGATATCGGTAACTATCTAGGACTAACGGTAGAGACTATCTCTCGCCTTTTAGGTCGCTTCCAGAAATCTGAGATTTTAAGCGTTAAGGGTAAGTACATCACTATTCTTGACCATGACGCATTAATGGAATTAGCCGGCGTTTCTAAAGAATCATAACAACATCAATGATGTAGCTCGCATTTCATTATGAAATTGAGCTACATCATACTTCTCTCAACATCCTGCACTTTTTCCTAAAACTCTTCCCCTAACTAAGCTACAGTGATCATATGTTCCTCCTCATGTTACAGGAGTCTATATGAGCATCTATAACAAAATACTCGTTGTCGCTGACATAAATAATGACGAACAACCTGCATTAGCTCGCGCAATGCAACTTGCTGCTAAGAGTCGCTCACCCAGTAAGGTGACTTTCTTTCTCTCTATCTACGATTTCTCCTATGACATGACTTCAATGTTATCTATTGATGAGCGTGATGCAATGCGCCGTGGTGTCATTGGTCAACGCGAACAATGGATGAGCAAAATCGCTAAAGATTATCTTATCGAGGGCGTGGAGTTTGATGTTCGTGTGGTATGGCATAATCGCCCATACGAGGCCATCATTGCAGAAGTGTTTGGTGGAGAACATGACATTGTTATTAAGGGCACTCGAAAACATGATGTGCTTGAGTCGGTTATATTCACCCCAACAGATTGGCACTTGTTACGCAAATGTCCGTGCCCTGTCTTACTCGTTAAGAATTCAGATTGGCCTGATGATGCAAGTATTATTGCTTCAGTTCATGTAGGCTCAGAGAACGACACTCACTTAGGTCTTAATGACAGTATGGTCGAGCAACTTAATAGCTTAACAGAACGCCTGGGAGCGAGCCCTTACCTTGTTAATGCTTACCCTGTTACACCTGCAAACATTACTATTGAGTTACCTGAGTTTGATCCGGCTACATATACCGATGCGGTACGCGGTCATCATTTAACAGCGATGAAGGCGCTGCGTCAGAAACATGGTTACGATGATGAACAAACGATAGTAGAACAAGGTTTACCAGAAGATATAATTCCGGAAGTCGCTGAGCGCTTAAATGCTGCAATGGTGATAATCGGTACAACAGGTCGAACTGGTCTATCTGCTGTGTTCATTGGTAATACCGCAGAACATGTTATTGATAAAATTAACTGTGATGTTCTGGCCTTAAAGCCGCAAGGCTACATTAGCCCTCTCGACCCGAGAACTGCAATCTAACGGTTCGCTCAGACAAAAAAAAAGGAAGATAATGATTATCTTCCTTTTTCTTTACCTAAAGCTTTTAGATGTTGGTGACATCAATAAACATTGACTCATCAATGTTCGTCGATGAGACAATTGCTTCAGTAAACTCATATTCGTCACGATCCCCTTCGCGATCTAGCGGTAGGTTCTCAAAGTCGAATAGATTTTTATCAGCTAACTGGCTTGGACTCACGTTTTGAATCGACTTAAAAATAGCATCAACACGACCTGGTGTTTTCTTATCCCAGTCAATCAACATTGCTTTGATCGCTTGGCGCTGCAAGTTCTCTTGTGAGCCACATAAGTTACATGGAATGATTGGAAACTGCTTATGTTCTGCGTATTTGATTAAATCTTTCTCTCGGCAGTATGTAAGTGGACGAATGACCACATTACGGCCATCATCTGAGCGTAGTTTAGGCGGCATGGCTTTAAGGCGTGAGCCATGGAACATGTTTAAAAACATAGTTTCAACGATGTCATCCATGTGGTGACCAAGCGCTAGTTTCGTTGCACCAATTTTTTCAGCAAACGAGTAAAGTGTGCCACGACGCAAACGTGAACATAAACCACAGGTTGTCTTTCCTTCCGGTACTTTCTCTTTTACAACGGAATACGTATCTTTATCGACGATGTAGTAAGGGATATTGAGAGTTTCAAAGTAATCCGGAAGAATATGCTCTGGGAAACCTGGTTGTTTCTGGTCTAGGTTAACAGCAACAACTTCAAATTTGATTGGAGCAGCCTTTTGTAAGTTCAACAGGATATCCAGCATCGCAAATGAATCTTTACCACCACTGATACATGCCATCACTACATCACCTTCTTCGATCATGTTGTAATCGGTGATGGCATTTCCAACATTTCTTCTCAGACGTTTTTGAAGCTTGTTGAATTCTAAAGTTTCTTTTCTTGTATCTAATTGTGTCATTGCGAGCTCTCACATTGCCGGCTAGGCCGACATTAGGACATCCTAACGTGTTTTATTTGGGGCGAGGATTATACGAGCTTTTTGACAAGGATTAAATGTCTGCTGTTAAATAGGTAGGTAAAATTCGTTTCAACTGGATGAGGAACCCCATGACCAACGAGAAAAATAATGCAACAGAGTCAAAAAAGGCCGCAGTTACGGCCTCTAAATTAGTTAGCTTTTGGCAAATAAGGTAATACTCTAGCGGTTTCTGCTGGGAGTATCATGCTTCCACCTTCTCCAATTTCATCTAATGAGACTTGCGCCTTACCATCGACAATCTGCTTCGTATTACCATTTGAAAATTGAATCGTTGAGTTAAGCTTGTTTGGGAACTCCAGAGTCACACCTTCAACATCAGGCGTAAACCAGCTTGCGAACATACCACCTAGCTGCTCTAAAATAACTTGCATTTGTGGTAGCAAAACTTTCACTTCATCGTAACTGACTTCACCATTCATTGGTTCTTTGGTCATCACAACCATCGAAAAGTCGCAGCGCATGTCCATCGGTGTGTGCACAAATACCAATGGGTTCGCCGAACGTAAGTTGTTATCAAGGGGAACAATCACTTCATTGTACGGAGAAACATTCAATTCTTCATAATGTTCCTCTTTTTCCATCCAAGCTTTCTCTATCTTACATAGTTGCTTTGTATCCGCATTTAAGAAGAAGAAACCAACTTTGACGTCATCATGCCCTTCTTTAGCATTCTGCTTCATGTGGGAATAGAGTTTTGAATAGGTGAACATATATTCTTGGGCGTAACTAGGTATTGCTGCGGTAAAGCCTACTGCAGCGGTCAAAAGAGCTAACGATAGTTTCTTCATTGATTTTATAGTCTTGTTATTTGTCTTTGGAATCGATTAAACGCATTACCACGTTTAACGACTTGTACTGGATTGAGAAGAGTGTTCCCAGAACTTCTTATTATGTCGAATCATACTTTGCAAATCGTTGACGTATGCCTCACCGCGTTCAGAGTATTTCAGCAATCCGTCAGTTAATGCCAGTGCTGCCTCGGTATCCACAAGACTTTTGCCTTGCAAATGGCGCTGATATCTAATCTCTCGAAGTTCAAAGTATGCTTTGTTGCGATTCACATTCATAAAATAGCCATGAATGGACTGCTGCACAGACGAGAACTTTGCCACTTCATGAGTCATTCCTTCAGCTCGCTTAAGCGGAACAAGACCACAACCTTGGCTATAACACCACTGACCAAAGTAGTTGTTGGCTTGAGTTGCAAAACGTGACGTCCCCCATGCAGACTCATTTGCTGCTTGCACTAAGACTAACCCTTCAGGTAGTACATCAACTCTATGTAGCATATTGTCTAGCCAAGATTGAGTAATGCCTTCCTCTGTCAGTGTAACGTTGTACAAGCGCCCTAAACGTTTAGCATAGCTTTCATCACTTGCGGTTAGCGAGTGTGATTTGTAGGACTGCTCTATCAGCTCAAGCCTCTCTCGCTCTTTTCTTACCCGCTGGTTTTCCAGCGCAATGCCTGGTGTTAAATAGTCGAAAAATGCCTGCTTTTTCTCAGTTGTATTTTGAATAGCTGAAAAGTCTGGGGACGAGCCAACCGATTGGGCTAAATCGTTGGAGGCTTGCTCTAAACTTGACGCAGATTTTCGGCGTTCCCGCTCTTCCGTGAGATTTTGTTCGTAGCTATAAAAACTACAGCTGGCAATTAGGCCAGCTGTAGCAATGGCAATGAACTCACCTTTACGCATTGAAGACTTGTGAATCATTGTCGTTGTCATCCTCATCTTTTGGTCGATCTGAAGCAATAATCTTCAGCTTAATTCCAAACATGTTGCGATAAATAATGCCTTTTACGTGGAAGAAGAACGGCAATACAAAGATTAGTCCAATTCCGTAAAGCATCACCCCGACCATAAACATGATTACGATAAAAAAGTAGATGCTCAGTAACGGAAAAATTTTCTTATTTACTGCACGCAAAGAAAGAAGCAGTGATTGCATTGGTGGTACTTGTTTCTCACAAATTAGTAGTACAGAGTTACTGAACGCGAGAGAAAAATACAGCGACAAGAAAGGTAAGATTGTCCCTGCAACGCCTTGAAGAATCAGACTAGCCAAAGTCGCAATAATTACCGGAACTGTGTATTGGAGCCCCTTGCCTATGTGACGAGACTTAGTTGCAAGTCCAGCAGCATGACTCATCGCCATTAAACTAATTCCCGCATAAATAGGCGCGCTGATCACTTCGAAACTAAAGTTTGCGACCATGATGGCACTAAAGATACTTGGATCGAACGCTTCAGGGTCCAAAACTGCGTCAAAAATAATGGATGGATCGCCAAGTTGCAGTTTTAAAGCGATAACAAAAATCGACACTTGAATCGCGATTAACACCATTATGGCGGGTGAAAAAGATAAAAAATTCTTTACCGTATGATTCCAAGCTTCTTTAAGTACCTCACCAGCTTTTAGTTCGTAGTCGCCAGAGAGTGCACGCTCAATACTTCCGCCTAAATTAAAGTCTTTCTCTATGTCGTTATTCATTATTGAATCCGGGCCTAACACTGAAGCTAGGCATACTTGTTGATGAATGCTTTGTTGCAATTAGGAGACATTATACTTAAACGTCTCAAACTCTAAAATCAGATCCTTATCAATTACTTGCTTTCTGGCCTTTATGATTAATAATTGACCACTAAACGCATTTGCAAAGCGTAGATTCCTGATTCAGAGAGAAAAATACCCTACTTTAAAGCATGTAAAAGGTATAGAGAGAGTATGGTAAGAAAAGTTTACTTTTACCTGCAAAAATATTTCTGTTTCATGGTAAGAAAATGCTTTGATTTCACACTTTTGGTGATTATGATGCGCGCCTCTATTTTGTGTAACTACGGGTCACCGCTAAAATAAGCGAAATAATGACCAATGTGGGAGAAAAACAGACGTTGAACGCTAAACAAAAAGCAGGACAGCCAGTTATTCGTCTAACTGGTATCAGTAAAAGTTTCGATGGTAAGGAAATCATCGGTAATCTGAATTTAGATGTAAACCACGGTGAATTCTTAACCATCCTTGGTCCATCAGGTTGTGGTAAGACAACCGTTCTTAGAATGATTGCTGGTTTCGAAACCGCTGACCAAGGTGACATTATTCTGGATAACCAGACAGTGACATCGGTTCCTGCTGAACAAAGGCACGTCAACACTGTATTCCAAAGTTATGCATTATTCCCACACATGACTGTGTTTGAGAATGTTGCTTTCGGTCTACGTATGCAGAAAACACCAGCTGCAGATATTGAGCCTCGTGTAATGGAAGCTTTACGCATGGTTCGCCTAGAGAAAATGGCACAGCGTAAACCCCATCAGCTATCTGGTGGTCAGCAACAACGTATCGCTATCGCGCGCGCAGTTGTGAACAAACCTAAAGTACTATTGCTGGATGAATCTCTTTCTGCCCTAGATTACAAACTACGTAAACAAATGCAGATCGAACTGAAACAGCTTCAGCGCCAACTTGGTATTACTTTCATCTTCGTTACGCATGATCAGGAAGAAGCTCTGTCTATGTCCGACCGCATTATTGTGATGCGAGACGGTGTCATTGAACAAGATGGCTCTCCGCGTGAGATTTACGAAGAGCCTAAGAACCTGTTTGTGGCTCGATTCATCGGTGAAATTAACGTATTCAATGCAACCATGATTGAACGCTTGGATGACAAACGCATCCGAGCTGAAATTGAAGGTGTTGAATCGATTGTTTACTACGATCAAGAAGCACAAACCGGCGAAAAACTACAAGTTCTACTACGTCCAGAAGATCTGCGTATTGAAGAGATCAAAGAATCTGAACAAAGAGGCATTGTAGGTCACGTAACAGAGCGTACTTATAAAGGTATGACGTTAGATTCTGTAATTGAGCTTGAATCTGGCATGCGCGTGATGGTTAGCGAGTTCTTTAACGAAGACGATCCTGATGTGGATCACTCTTTGGGTCAAAAAGTCGCTATCACTTGGGTTGAAAGCTGGGAGGTGGTACTAAATGATAAGCAAGAAGTTTAATCTCCAAAACGCAATCATTGCCCTCATCGTTGGTTGGTTAACACTCTTTGTGTTGATTCCCAACGTAATGATCATCGGTACCAGTTTCCTTACACGTGATGAAGCTAATCTTATCGAGATGACCTTCACGTTGGACAACTACTTCCGTTTGATGGATCCGCTGTACGCGAAAGTATTGTGGCACTCCTTCTACATGGCAATTGTTGCAACACTAATCTGTCTTGTGATTGGTTACCCATTTGCTTATATCGTAGCGAAAATGCCGGAAAAATGGCGACCAATCATGTTGTTTTTGGTGATTGTGCCATTTTGGACTAACTCACTAATTCGTACATACGGCCTGAAGATTGTGCTAGGCACCCAAGGGATTTTAAACAAATCTCTGATGGCGATGGAAATCATCGACAAGCCTATTCGTCTTATGTACACAGAAACTGCGGTTATGATCGGTCTAGTGTACATCTTATTACCGTTCATGATTCTTCCTTTGTATTCAGCAATCGAGAAACTGGACCATACCTACACTGAAGCAGCGAAAGACTTGGGAGCGAATAAATTCCAGATTTTCACCAAGGTAACTTTACCACTGACTATGCCGGGTATTATTGGCGGCTGTTTGTTGGTTCTACTGCCAGCACTAGGTATGTTCTACATCTCTGATCTACTGGGCGGAGCGAAGAATCTATTGATCGGTAACGTCATCAAGAGCCAAGTGCTCAATGCACGAGACTGGCCGTTTGGTGCAGCAACCAGTATTGCGCTAACGATTGCAATGGCAATCATGCTTTACGCCTACTACAGAGCGGGTAAGTTATTGAATAAGAAAGTGGAGCTAGACTGATGGGACGTACAGTTAGATTTAGCTTTATGACATTGGTTTATGCATTTTTGTATCTGCCAATTATCGTACTGATCGTGAACTCGTTTAACGCCAATAAATTTGGTATGAAATGGGGCGGCTTTACCACTAAGTGGTACGAAACCCTAGTAAGTAACGATAGCTTAATGCAAGCAGCATGGCACTCTTTGAATGTAGCGGTATTCTCAGCAACAGCAGCGACAATCATAGGTAGCCTTACGGCAGTTGCCCTCTTCCGTTATTCCTTTAAAGGTAAAGGCGTAGTAAATGGAATGCTGTTTGTGGTCATGATGTCTCCGGATATCGTAATGGCGATTTCATTGCTCGCTCTGTTCCTAGTAATGGGGGCTCAACTTGGTTTCTTAACCTTGTTAGTTGCACATATTACTTTCTGCTTGCCGTTTGTTGTCGTCAGTGTGTACAGCCGTTTAAATGGCTTTGACGTCAAGATGCTCGAAGCAGCAAAAGATTTGGGTGCAAGCGAATGGGTTATTTTGAAGCAAATCATTTTGCCTCTTGCTAAACCAGCAGTAGCAGCAGGTTGGCTGCTGAGCTTTACCCTATCATTGGACGACGTGATTATCAGTTCGTTCGTGACTGGTCCAACATATGAAATCTTACCATTGAAGATCTATTCGATGGTGAAAGTCGGTATTTCACCTGAAGTGAATGCCCTCGCAACCGTGATGCTGATTGTTTCACTTATCTTGGTCGTAACTTCTCAGTTGCTTGCAAGAGAAAAAGTGAAGTAGAATCCGCGTTCAAAATCACGAAACAGAATGGCATGTCGCCATTCTGTTTTTCTATCCAATCTCCATTGTGGAGATACGTTTGGTTTGGAGCTAACGTCAATGAAAAAATGGGCTACTTTATTAGCTGGTAGTGCATGTGCGCTTTCTCTGTTCTCAGGTTCAGTAGCAGCGGACGAAAACAAAGAACTTGTATTTATGAACTGGGGACCTTACATCAACAGTAATATCCTAGAGCAATTTACAAAAGAAACTGGCATCAAAGTTATCTACTCGACTTATGAGTCAAACGAAACTCTGTATGCAAAGCTAAAAACTCATAACCAAGGTTATGATCTTGTCGTACCTTCTACCTACTTCGTAGCTAAAATGCGCGACGAAGGCATGTTACAGAAGATCGATAAATCAAAACTAAGCAACTTCTCTAACCTAGATAAGAACTACTTAGATAAGCCTTACGATCCAAACAACGACTACTCTATCCCTCACGTTGTTGCGATTACTGGCCTTGCAGTTAACGCTGATATGTACGATCCGAATGACTTCACTAGTTGGGCTGACCTATGGAACCCAGAACTTGAAGGGCAACTGATGCTAATGGATGATACTCGTGAAGTGTTCCACATCGCTTTGCGTAAACTAGGTTACTCTGGTAACTCAACAGATCCTAAGCAGATTGACGAAGCGTACGCGGAACTGCAGAAGCTAATGCCAAACGTATTGGTATTCAACTCTGACAACCCAGGCGCACCATACATGTCGGGTGAAGTTGGCGTTGGTATGCTTTGGAACGGCAGTGCTGCAGCTGCTCAAAACGAAGGTATGAACCTTAAACTGGTATTCCCTAAAGAAGGCGGTATCGGCTGGGTAGACAACTTTGCAATTTCATCTGGTGCTAAGAACGTAGATGCGGCGCATAAGATGATCGACTTCCTGCTACGTCCTGAGATTGCTGAGCAGATCTCTCGTGATACTGGTTATCTGACTGCTGTAGCAGAATCTAACGCCAAGTTTAAAGATGTTGCTCCACTGTTCCCTTCTCAGGACGATCTGGACCGCGTTGAGTGGCAAGATTCAGTTGGTGATATGACCGTTAAGTACGAAGATTACTTCCTTAAACTGAAAGCCGGTCAATAACAACACGAAAAACATTAAAATAGGCAGCCTTGGCTGCCTATTTTCGTTATTGGCTGATATAATTTCCGTTTGTACGGCTTGTTGTTCAACAAGCAAGTTAACTCACTGCTTATTCAGAGTATATGGTTGGAGACACCTTATGCTGACTATGCACAGGAAAAACGGAAAAATAATGAAAAGTAAATTCTATGCAAGCGCACTTTGCGCGGCGACATTAATCGCTTCCCCTGCAATGGCTGCTGATCAAGAACTCTACTTCTACAATTGGTCTGAGTACATTCCAAATGAAGTTCTTGAAGACTTTACAAAAGAAACTGGAATTAAAGTTATTTACTCAACTTACGAGTCTAATGAAAGCATGTACGCCAAGTTGAAGACTCAAGGTTCTGGTTACGATCTAGTAGTACCGTCTACTTACTTTGTATCTAAGATGCGTAAAGAAGGCATGCTACAGAAAATTGACAAAGAGAAGCTTTCTCATTTTTCTGATCTAGATACAAACTTCCTAAACAAACCGTTCGACCCAAACAACAGTTACTCTATCCCTTATATCTGGGGCGCGACTGGTATCGGCATTAACTCAGATATGCTAGACAATTCATCCGTGACTAAATGGGATGATTTCTGGGACAGCAAATGGGAAGGTCAGCTAATGCTTATGGACGACTCACGTGAAGTCTTCCACATTGCTCTTACTAAACTTGGCTACTCGCCAAACACCACCGATCCAGATGAAATCAAAGCAGCTTATGAAGAGCTGAAGAAACTGATGCCAAACGTATTGGTGTTTAACTCAGATTTCCCTGCGAACCCATACTTAGCTGGTGAAGTATCTTTAGGTATGCTTTGGAATGGCTCTGCTTACATGGCGCGTCAAGAAGGTGCATCTATCGATATTATTTGGCCAGAAAAAGGCGCTATCTTTTGGATGGACAGCTTAGCTATTCCAGAAGGGGCAAAAAATGTAGAAGCGGCACATAAGATGATCGACTTCCTACTTCGCCCAGAAAACGCGGCTAAGATTGCTCTTGAGATTGGCTACCCTACTCCAGTTGCAACTGCACACGATCTACTACCAAAAGAGTTCGCTAATGACCCAAGCATTTTCCCTCCTCAAGAAGTGATGGAGAGTGGAACATGGCAAGACGAAGTAGGTGAAGCAAGCGTCCTTTATGACGAATACTTCCAGAAACTTAAAGTAGATAACTAAATAAACTGGTTTACACTTATAAAGCGGCATTAGCCGCTTTATTTTTAACTAACAATGACGTATTTTAAATGGTATGGCATATGTAAAGTATCTTCTCACACTTCAAAATCGTGCAATCTTGATAGTTATCTTGATTCTATTCGTATTGTCTATCTCCGTAATAGCTTTGCCTCATATAACTGAGATTGAATCAAACTATGATCTCCTGTTTGAGAGCAACACGTTATTTCTCGTTCTTTATATCTACGTTGTCGGCCGAAAAACCATTCTCAGCAACAACAAGTTAAAATATGGTGTCTGGGTATTAATATTAAACAAGTGCTACGATGTCGTAACCGAGATTCAGTTCTTCGATAACCTCGCTGATAGCTACGAATTTTTTGACACCTTGTTAGAAGACGGCTTCTTGCAGATATCTTTTCTTTTAATCGCTCTAGGCCTTACAGAAATGGCCAGAAAGGTTCAGGAAAGTGCAGCTACGGATGAGCTAACCGGCCTCTACAACCGAAAAAAACTCAGTTCAATTGCATTAGAAAAGTTCGATCTTATCTATTTTGACCTAGATGGCCTTAAGCTGATTAACGACACTAAAGGCCACGCAGTTGGAGATTTAATGCTAATACGTTTTTCCCAAGCTTTATCTGAGTGTCTTTCTGAATCAGAACAGGCATTTCGAATAGGAGGTGATGAGTTTGTGGTTGTTGTTGAGCCCAACTCTGGCACCGCATTTATTTCAAAAGTTGACTCGGTACTTAAAGGTGAAAACATCCAATTTAGCTATGGCATTGAATCAACCACGCGAACACAATTTCGAGAAGCTCTCGTTAAAACTGATCAAGCGATGTATGAAATGAAAAATGCCCAGCGTACAAAACGCTGAGCACCGAGACGAAGTACAATTAGGCTTGTTTTACATTAGAGCTCTGCAAAGACAAAATTTCTTCCACTAACTTTGGAACCTCAATGCTTGCTTTTCCATAGCGCTTCTCTTCAAATTCACTTTCCACAGCACTTGGTTCTAAGTTGATTTCAATTGTGTGCGCGCCATGCATTTTTGCATCATGCACAAAACCTGCAGCAGGATAAACAACGCCTGAAGTACCAATCGAAACAAATAGATCGGCGTCTTCTAGTGACTGGTAGATATCTCCCATACGAAGCGGCATTTCGCCAAACCAAACGACATGAGGGCGCATTTGAGAAGGTATTTGGCAGCAGTGACATAAATCACCAGTCTTTATCTCCCCAAGTTCTTCAATTACCTGATTAGACTCGCTACAGCGCGCTTTTAGCAATTCACCATGCATGTGAATCACATTATTGCTACCACCACGCTCATGCAAGTTATCTATGTTTTGGGTAATGATCGTAACAGTGCCTTCTAGCTGTGACTCCAGTTGCCCTAGCGCAATATGTGCAGCATTGGGTTCAATGTTGGTATCTTGCAGCTTAATGCGGCGTTGATTATAGAAATCCTGAACAAGATCTGGGTCGCGCGCAAAACCCTCCGGCGTCGCAACATCTTCAATTCGATGATCTTCCCATAAACCATCCTGAGCCCGAAAAGTCTGAATTCCTGATTCTGCAGAGATGCCAGCGCCAGTCAGAACAACGACATTACGATACGGAAACTTCATACCACATCCTTATATTTATCCTTTAGCTGTAGCTTAGCACTTCGCTTATAACATCAGAAGTTATGAGGATTAGACCATAGTCGAAAGCGGCAGATTTAAACAGCATAATGTGACTCAAAACGAAAAAGAGCAGCCGAAGCTGCTCAAACATATTCGCCGTGACCTTTAATCGTCGCTGGTTGCTGAAATCTTATGAATTGCTAAATCCGCACCGTTAAACTCATCTTCCTCAGACAAGCGTAAACCTGTTAGCTGGTTAATAACGCCATAAACCACCAAGGCTCCGACCAATGCCACAGAGATACCTATAACAGTACCTAGAAGTTGCACCGTTAAACTAACGCCTCCTAACCCTCCTAGAGCCGACTGCCCAAAAATACCCGCAGCAATCCCTCCCCAAGCACCACAAACACCATGTAGTGGCCAAACTCCCAGAACATCATCTATCTTGGTTTTATTTTGTAGATAGGTAAAGAGGTAGACGAACAAAGCGCCAGCAATAGCTCCTGTAATGAGTGCACCAATTGGATGCATTAGATCCGAACCTGCACAAACCGCGACTAGCCCAGCCAAAGGACCATTGTGAATAAAACCTGGGTCATTCTTACCTGCAATAAGGGCGGCGACAATACCACCAACCATCGCCATTAGTGAGTTCATAGCCACAAGGCCACTAATACCATTTAACGTTTGTGCCGACATCACATTAAAACCAAACCAGCCGACACAGAGTATCCACGCGCCTAATGCAAGAAATGGAATGTTAGACGGTGCAAAGTTTGTGTGTTTACCTGCTCTAACGCGGCCTTTGCGCATTCCTAGAAAAATAACTGCTACTAATGCTATCCAGCCACCAACTCCATGTACGACAACTGAGCCAGCAAAATCATGAAAGCCCACGCCAAATTGGCTTTCGAACCATGCTTGTAGTCCGTAGTTACCATTCCAGATCATTCCTTCAAACAACGGGTAAACTAAACCAACGGTAAAAAACGTTGCGATTAACACGGGATAAAACCGGGCTCGTTCCGCAATACCACCAGAGACAATCGCTGGTATTGCAGCCGCGAAAGTAAGCAGGAAGAAAAATTTCACTAACTCATAGCCGTTCCCTTGAGACAGCGTTTCAGCATCAGCGAAAAAGTTGGCTCCATAGGCAACCCAGTAACCAATGAAGAAGTATGCGATGGCTGATATACCAAAGTCGGCTAATATTTTTACTAGCGCATTCACTTGGTTTTTGTGGCGTACTGTCCCTACTTCTAAAAACGCAAAACCAGCATGCATCAAGAACACCATTATGGCACCCAGTAATAAAAACAATGTATCTGAACTTTGGGTCAGGGTTTGTACCGCTCCGTGTACCTGACTGGCATCTACGCTCATCGTAATCTGTCTCCTATTGACCTTCTGCACTATGAAGGCCTATGCGTTTCACTAATTTGGTGAATAAAATACTGATACAGAGCTAGAGCAATGAGCATGCCATTAATGGATAGTTTTATAAACTAAAGGTAAGTGCATGAATTATATAAAATAAATCACATATTGCTTAATGACCCGAAAAGAATGTCGGATATTATTGGTGCATAAAAATGCACTTTAATGGTGATATTGCACCAATGGAGAGCAGGAAACAAAAGAAAAGCCCTGAATAACAGGGCTTTTTAATCAGAGGTTTGGACCTTTACTCATGCTAAAACGTTCATTAGCTTTGAGCTTTTTCATACCTTGGAACATACGTACAAACCAAATGGCAATCGCCGCAAGGCCAAACAACATACCAACGTAAGGAATGTAGTATGCGATTTCATCGATAATATGACTCTTGTACCAGTAGTCGTTTAAACCGACCAGTACACCATTTGAAGTCGCAACAGTAATGATCAACACAACAAAGTAGGTCAAATTAAGGAAGAAAGTTCGAATTAACCCATAATAATGAGAGTCAATAATTTCCCCATCTTCCCCTTTGTCTAGTCGATAACCGGCATAAACGATCGCAATAACGCCAGAGATTAAACATGTGAAAGGTGTTAAGAAACTCAGGATATACGCAGCCCAAATACCGTTATGAGGCTTGTTCATTTGTCTGCACTCCTTTTGTTTCTGTTTTACCATCGCTGTTTTCAGCCGTGTTTTGCTCTTCGCGTTCTTTAGCCATCATCTCTTCGTACCAAAGGTCGTGATGCTCTTTAGCCCAAGTCTCATCGACTTCACCAGTCACCATACCTTCAAGAGCCCCTTCCATACCAAACAAGCCGATGTAGATATGGAAAACAAAGCCACAGATCAGGATAAGTGCCGCTAACATGTGAACCAAGTTAGATAATTCCATGTCACGACGCGTTTGGCCGAAAATCGGAAAATCTAGAACTAATCCACTAAACGCAACCACCGTACCTACGACGATTAATAACCAAAACAGCGCTTTTTCACCAGCGTTTGAAAACTCAGCAGACGGGTGCGAACCTTTATGTTTCCCAACCATACCGCCCAGTTTCATAAACCAAGCAATGTCGACTTTCTTAAAGATCGACTTACGCCACCACTTAATCAATACGCAAAGCAGTAATACGTAGAAAATTGGGCCTATGTAGTTGTGGTACTGTTTCGCCAACATAATGATGAAACCCCACAGCTCGGTTGGGATGTATGGCTTGAGGAAGTGTTTACCATAAACGAGCATTAGGCCACTAAAGGCCAAAGTTAAGAAGGTAAACGCCATACTCCAGTGGAGTGCACGATCGAGTCGCGACCAGCGTTTGATCTTCTTACCTGTTCTTGGTGCGCTTAACATCAGCGGACCAATCACAATGTACATTAAGGTAACAAAGGCGATACTACCGAAAATCGCTACAGCTCCCGCTGGAGACATCCATTTTTCTTTCAAAATGTACCAGGTTTGACCCGGGGTACTGATCAGCATTCCGTGCTCTGGGAACTGAGACGTCGTGTAGCCCTCTTCGCCTTGACGAACTTGACGCCAAAAATCGGCTCCTGCCAATTGGGTCATTTCACGTTGTGCAACTTCAGACTCTTTTTGCTCAGCATGCGCAGGCAACGACAAAGCAAACAGCAATGCTGCCAAGAATGACAGCATCACGAGAGATGCACGTTTATAAATAGCAAACATGAATCTCTCCGTTATCAACTTTTTGTTGCGTCGTAAGACAGATCATTGCCATCTGTCCAACCTGCGCCTTTTGCGCCACGTTCAACGACACGTTGACGGAAAATGTCCGAGACTTTCTCAGCATCACCAGCCAACAGTGCTTTGGTTGAACACAGTGAAGCACACATAGGCAGTTTGCCTTCAGCAATACGGTTTGCACCGTACTTTTGACGCTCTTCTACAGAACCAGGTTCCGTTTCAGGGCCGCCAGCACAGAAAGTACACTTGTCCATCTTGCCACGCTCACCAAATGAAGCTTGTTTAGGGAACTGAGGCGCACCAAATGGACAGGCAAATAAGCAGTAGCCACAGCCGATACACAAATCTTTATTGTGCAGCACAATGCCGTCTTCCGTATGCTCAAAACAGTCTGCCGGACACACTGCCTTACAAGGTGCATCTGTACAGTGCATACAAGCGACTGAAATCGAGTTCTCACCCGGCTCGCCATCATTTAGAGTCACAACGCGGCGGCGTTGAATACCCCACTCTAGCGCATCGTCGTTTTCGTTTTTACATGCAGTGACACAGCCGTTACATTCAATACAGCGTTTAGTGTCACAAAGGAATTTCATTCTAGCCATCAGTGGACTCCTTACGCTTTGCGAATGTTACATAGGGTGACTTTGGTTTCCTGCATTTGCGTGACAGGGTCATAGCCGTATGTCGTCGCGATGTTTGCAGATTCGCCAATCACGTATGGGTCCGTACCTTCAGGATACTTGTCACGAAGATCTTCACCTTGGAACTTACCACCGAAGTGGAATGGAATGAACGCCATGCCTGGTTTGACACGACGAGTCACCATCGCTTTCACGTGGATACGGCCTTTCTCGGCACCTTCAACCCAGACCATTTCACCATCTTTGAAGCCAAGATCATTAGCATCTTTCGGGTTAACCTCGACAAACATCTCTTGCTGAAGTTCAGCCAGCCAAGGGTTAGAGCGAGTTTCTTCACCACCACCTTCATACTCAACCAAACGGCCAGACGTTAAGATGATTGGGTATTCACCCGAAACGTCTTTGTCTTGAATCGACTTATACATCGTCGGTAAGCGGTAGATAGACTCACTGTCGTCCCACGTTGGGTAATCCGCCACTAGATCGCGACGAGGCGTGTAAAGCGGTTCACGGTGCAGCGGCACGCGATCAGGGAAAGTCCAAACCACGGCACGTGCTTTCGCGTTACCGTAAGGGATACAACCATGCTTGATAGCCACACGCTGGATACCACCTGAAAGGTCTGTCTTCCAGTTTTTACCTTCTGCAGCCGCTTTCTCCGCTTCTGTTAGGTCATTCCACCAACCCAGGTGCTTAAGTAGCTTATCGTTAAATTCCGGGAAACCATCTTCGAGTTCACAGCCTTTAGAGTAGCTATCTTCCGCCAATAGGTTTTTGCCTTCATATTCCACACCAAAGCGAGCACGGAAGTTACCACCACCTTGTGCAACAGGTTTCGACGTATCGTAAAGGATGTGTGTACCCGGGTGCTTCATTTCAGGCGTTCCCCAACACGGCCATGGAAGGCCATAGGTTTCGCCATGGGCTGGGCCTCCTTCTGCTTCTAACGTCGTTTTGTGGAAAGTGTGCCAGTTTTGCTGGTGATCTTTCAGGCGTTCTGGGCTTTGACCTGTATAACCAATCGTCCACATTCCGCGGTTAAACTCGCGAGTAATGTCTTCAATGACCGGTTGATTGTTTTCAACTTTTACGTTCTTGAATAACTGATCAGCAAAACCAAGTTTCTTAGTTAGCAAGTACATGATTTCGTGGTCAGGCTTTGAGTCAAACAGTGGCTCAACTACTTTGTCACGCCATTGAATAGAACGGTTAGATGCTGTCACACTGCCGTATGTTTCAAACTGAGTCGTCGCCGGTAGCAGGAAAACACCATCTGTACGGTCGTTCATTACCGCAGCAACGGTTGGGTACGGGTCAACGATAACCATCATATCCAGCTTTTTCATCGCCTTACGCATTTCTACACCGCGCGTCTGCGAGTTAACTGCGTGGCCCCAGTAAAACATTGCTCGAATGTTGTCGTTTTGCTCGATGTTGTCTTTGTTTTCTAAAACACCATCAATCCAACGAGAAACTGGAATACCCATGTTATTCATTGGCTTTTTGCCACGATATTCATTTTGGTCGAAGCGATTTTGGACCCACTCGTGTTCCAGGTTCCACACTTTTGACCAATGTTTCCAAGCACCATCAGATAGGCCGTAGTAGCCTGGAAGAGTGTGAGATAGAACGCCAAGGTCAGTGGCACCTTGCACGTTATCGTGGCCACGGAAAATGTTTGCACCACCACCCGATTTACCCATGTTACCCAGTGCAAGTTCAAGTACACAGTAAGCGCGAGTATTGTTGTTACCCGTCGTATGTTGCGTACCGCCCATACACCAAACAACACAGCCCGGACGGTTTTCAGAAAGTAGCTTCGCGGTTTGGTAAACATCTGCTTCAGAAACGCCTGTTACGCGCTCAACTTCAGCAGGAGTCCACTTCGCAACCTCTTCGCGAATCTCATCCATACCAAACACACGCTGACGGATGAACTCTTTATCTTCCCACTGGTTAGCAAACACATGCCACAAAATACCCCAGATGAAGGCAACGTCTGAGCCTGGACGAAGAGAAACATAGTGATCAGATTTAGCGGCAGTACGAGTGCGACGTGGGTCAGCAACAACAATCTTACAGTTGTTCTTCTCTTTCGCGATCAAAATGTGTTGCATAGCAACCGGGTGTGCTTCTGCAGGGTTAGAGCCAATGAACAGCATTGACTTACAATTATGCATGTCATTGAAAGAGTTGGTCATTGCGCCATAGCCCCAAGTGTTTGCAACACCAGCTACCGTCGTTGAGTGACAGATACGCGCTTGGTGGTCAACGTTGTTGGTGCCCCATAACGATGCCATCTTGCGGAACATGTACGCTTGCTCATTATTGTGCTTTGCACTACCTAACCAGTAAACAGAATCTGGACCTGACTCTTTACGGATATCCAGAACCTTATTACCTATTTGCTCGATCGCATCTTCCCAAGAAAGCTTCTTCCACTTGCCGTTTTCCAGCTTCATTGGGTATTTCAGGCGACGCTCACCATGACCATGTTCACGCAGTGCTGCACCTTTAGCACAGTGACCACCAGCGTTAAATGGATGATCAAATGCAGGCTCTTGCCCAGTCCACACACCATTTTGTACTTCCGCATAAATACCGCAGCCCACTGAGCAGTGAGAACATATGGTACGTTTAACGTCCGTTTTAGCACTAGGATCAACAGATTTTGCTTCTGCCTTTTTGATCATGCCAGGTGTAAAGAGACAAGCACCCGCAACCGCACCACCAGCAGCTAGGGAGCTGTTTTTCATGAATGCGCGGCGTGAAATACCCAATTGATTTTGTTCTTTGCTCACACTATCAGAGCGTTTAACTAGTTTCATTGCTCAGCTCCTAAAGGGTTTCGTAGTAATCGCGAATATGTTGCGTTTCGCGATACCCTGTCTTCTTCACGTCTTTTTCAACAACAACCGTTTCTGAAGCGTTTGCTACTTGAGTTGTACCAGCAACAACAGCCCCCGCCACTGCAGCAGTTGATAAACCTTTGAGAAGATCCCTACGGCTCGTGTTTATTTCTTTATTATCTTTCATTTTGCTTCCTTACCATTACGGTACTTGGAGACTAAACGTCTCTCTTATCGACGCGAACTCGTTACTGCTGAGCTTGGTCGTACTCAGTGACATTTTTCACATCAATCTTTAATTTGGTTTTGCTACTTTGCATATTTTCGCTAAAACGCACTTGCTCAAGCGTTAAGAAAGCATCAAGCAAACTCGCAACTGCGGTGTAGAAGTTAGCGCTCTGCGCACTTTGAACTTGATTAACCAATGACTTAAACCAAGGAGCGATATGCTTGTTAAAAAAGGCTTGCTGTAGACCTTCTTCTTCGTGAGATATCATCGCCATCACTTCACACAATGCAGCAATATGGTCCTCTGGCTCTTTAACCGCCTCTTCCCGTTCAAAGCCCATAACATCAAGATCATCGCGGATCTCTGCAAGTGGCTTTTCCATAAGAGATCCCGTGCGGTGCCATGAGGCAAACGGCACGACTTCCCCGCGTCCGATACCAATGAATAACTCCTGATATTCATCAGCCAGGTCGTCCAGATTCACGTTCGCTGCAGCTTGAGCAATAGTTTGCCAAGCTTTTTGCATTTCGCTTTGTTCTGTTTCTGTCTCGAGTTGAGATAAAAAAGCCACCATTTCACCAGAAGGTGACTGACGAAAAAGTGCAGACATCAATAGATAGATCTCAGTACGCAGTGTTTGTTGTTCGTTTTCCACGTTCCGCTCCTAATACTTCAACTGTTGTGTTGGGTCTTCTGCCATCGCTTCAAACATATCCACCACACGGCAGTCTTCACACATTGCAATGCGGTTGATTGCAGCTTGATCAGAAAAGTGAGAGTGACCGCGTAACTTATTCTGTAGCATATCGATCATCGACTGTGGTGCGAAAGGTTTATGGCAACGAATGCACTCTGCGGCTTTCTCTTCATGCAAAACCACAGCTTGCTGGCGAGTTTGGTGGTCCCAGTTCATACGAGGAGACAGACTCAGAGCGTTCTCCGGACAGGCTTTTTCACATAAACCGCATTGAACACAGTCTTGTTCGACAAACTTAAGTGATGGCGATTCTCCATCAGTGTGCAGTGCTCTGGTCGGACACACAGCTACACAGCTCATACACAAAGTGCAGTCTTTGCTTTGGCATGAAACCGAACCAAATGGTGCATTTGCGGGAAGATCAACAATGTTCTCTACAGGAATGCGGGACTTAGCAAGTGCATCGAGAGCTGTGAAAAGACGCTCACGTTTTGTCCCTTCGAGATCACCTAAAGCTAGGTCAAACGAATCGGTACATAACGTAGGCTGCCCTTCTCGAAGAGACTCTAAGTACAGGATATCAATGGTTTCTTTAGCGATACCTAGTTGCCCTAGAAGCTCCTGAGCAATAGACACTTCATTGTTTAAAACGCGAATGATGGTTTGCGGCATAAAGCGACTAGCCGCGAATAACACTTGGGTCGCGCCATTAACGAGAGCAGCAAGCCAACTATCGATACCAACCGACGGTAGCTCCTCAACAACAACAGGGACAACATTGTCAGGCAAGGCTTTAAGCGCCATAACATTATATTGTTCGTGGCGAGAGCTACAGATCAAAACGATAGGATCGACACCGCCTGCTTGCTCATAGTTTGCAAGCGTACGCTCTATGAACTTCTGCGTATCTTGAGGGTTTGGTAACGCGTAATGAATTGCTTCCGTCGGACAAGCGGTCGCACAGGTACCTACGCCTTGACAAAGATATGGATTTATCTCAATTCTATGACCCGTACGATCTGTACCTTCGCTAGATAGAGCGCCAGCAGGACATGCATCGACACAACGCTCACAGCCTTTGACTCCACGAGAGCTATGGGCGCACAAATCAGTATCTAATCGGAAATATTTCGGCTTATCAAAAGTGCCCATCAATGTTGGGATTTCTTCAAGCGCTTCAGCAAGTTTTGGGTAACCACGTCCTACAGGATAGTAACCAGGGACAGGTACCTCTTCTTTCATGCAACTCTCAAGACAGAGGTCGAGTACCACATCAAAGCAGTCGTGATTGATAGCGATTTTCGCAAGATTATTAGAAGTGCCCTTGCTTTCAATAATGACGCTAAATGTCCCTAAGAAGCCCGATACCTGAACGCTATTGGCATAATATAGGTGACGGTGACTACCTAATTCACCGTCGGTAGACAGTAGCGTTAAGCTATTCATTTGTGATAGCTGTTCAGCGGCGCTTTCTATGATTGCGGTAGGACCCACAATAAGAGTATTACCACCACTTTCATAACTGACGGTCGGTGGAATGAGGTTTGTCAGTTCAACAGTATTCTCAAACGCGAACAAACGCGCTTTTCCGTTGGTAGACGTTGATTCTTGTAGTAGTTGTTTAAGCATTGCTCAGTTCCAGTTCTCTCTTGATAAGAACATGAATATTCACTCTGCTAAGTAATAGCAAATGCTGTACCAACTTTTTTATATCTTATTATCAATAACTTATGAAGAAACGACTCGGTTTAAACGAAAACAAAAAGCGGGAGAGACAAAATGTCCCACCCGCTATTATCAATATACAGTCAAAATGTACCTATTGTTTGTGTGGTATATTTTGTCCCATATCTTCCTGATTACTACCTTGAAGCTCAGATTCTTCTGATTGGCTAAATATTTCTTCGGTTTGCTTGTTACCGTCATTGTCTAACAACACCTGCTCATCGTTTGGCTCTTCTGCTTGAGGTATTTGATCTTCGGTGTCACTGTTCATCCAATCCCTTAGTTTTCCTGCAACTTCGCTGGATAGAGACTTAACTGATTGATAGTCATGGTCATAATCATTGAGCCTATCGACTTCACTAAACTCGCCTGATAAAAACAGCTTACGAAGTGCAGCTTTCTTAACACTTTTATCGACTTCAGATACAAGCAGCGAGGCTACGCTCGTTTCATCTGCATGCTCTGAAACATCAGTATCTTGCTGTTCATTTTGCTGAACTTCACTCGCGTCAAGATCCTCGTCTTCAACATGACGGCGGCTCAAAGACGAATTCATCTGGTCTTCTTGATCGCCTTCAAGCTTACGCTTAGACCACCGGCTTAAAAAATTAGTTGCCACTTGCGCGCCCTGCTCCCTTACGCTTTTTCCTTCTTTGCTCTATCAGCTCACCGTGTCTGCCAATATAGGCTTCCATCCAAGCTTGAACGGGTAAAGGCATGTCATTAGACAGAACCAAGTAGTCGCCATCCATATATTGTCCAGCAACACTTTGCGAAGCGGTAAGCGTCACGATGTTAGGTAGCTCATCACCGTCAACTGAATCAAGAACTAAGAACAACTTTGGCTGTTGTGAACTTAAGTTAAAGCGATAATCGGTTCTCTCATCCCGGTGCAGTTGTAATGTAGATACATATTGACTGCTCTCGCTTGGCGATAGATCAAATCCTGCCAATTGCCATTGAGTCGTCACCCAAATCCCGGTTGAGATTTCATGAGATACTAGCTCGCAATCCATCGACCACAGCTCTTCCGTCTTTTCCAAAACACCTTTAGTAGATTGTTGTTCAGTCATTTTTACCAGCCTAAATTTGTTGTTCATTTTGTCATAAGCAATATTTATACCTGTACAGAAAAGAATGTAGCTGGCTAACCTTAGATAATGTAATGTTCATGTATGAAAGTTTGAGCTATCCAAACTTGGGAATGGTATTTGCAAGCCAACTGTTCCAAAAACAATAACTGACTTTATCAATAGGACCTCTCTGTGGTTAAACCAAACATAATCAAAACCAGTGAAAATCCTTTACAAACCATCGAAGTTGAAGTGTTTGACGAATACGGAGAAAAGTTGACCAAGCAAATCGCTTGTGAACGACCTCTCACCGTGATGCTTAACTGGAAAGAAGTCGTTACGCTCATGACTTTAGGCTCTCGACCTGAGTCTCTCGTATTAGGATACTTAAGAAACCAAAGTTTCATCTCTGATCCTAACGCGTTGGAATCCGTCATTATTGACTGGGAAACTCACACAGCCGCGGTAATTACCAATGAGGATACTAAGCAAGTTGAAGGCGCGCTGAAGAAAAAGACCGTCACGTCTGGGTGTGGGCAAGGCACCATGTACGGAAACGTCATGAAGCAACTCGAAAACTACCAAGTTCCTCAGGTTAAAATCAAACAGTCAGACATCTATTCTGCACTCGAAGTACTCACTCATTACAATGACACGTACAAGAAAGCCGGCGCTGTCCATGGCTGTGCGGTATGCAAATCAGATGAAGTGCTCTCGTTTGTTGAAGACGTCGGTCGTCATAACGCCGTTGATACGCTAGCGGGTGAAATGTGGATTAACGAAGAAAGTGGCGAAGATAAAATCTTTTATACCACTGGTCGACTAACGTCTGAAATGGTGATTAAGGTCGCTCAGATGGGGATTCCAGTATTGCTGTCACGTTCAGGGGTAACTCAAATGGGATTGGATCTGGCGAAAAAATTTGGTATTACCACCATTGCGCGCGCTAAAGGTCTGAGATTCCAAGTGTTTACCGGCGCAGAGAAGATTGAATTTGACGTGAAAGGCGGCAGCGAAAGCTAACCACTACTTGCAAACCCCCTTCCATAAGCTATTAGTTGTATAACCGCTGAAATAAAATTGTCATAAATCATATCAATCAGTGGTTCTACAACGTCAACAGGCTTAACAATGGGAGGTGTCCATGGCTGGAGCACCCGAACAACAGCGTTTTTCGCTATCTTTGTCGATCAGAATGAAGCTGATCTTGATTAATCTTACTCTACTCGTTGGTGTTGGTATTTACGCCTTCTACGAACAAAAAAGTTTAGCCACACTCTCCTCTCTAGAACATGCTGCAAGCGAAAACTTAAGTAGCTCCGTCGACTTGCTTATGTTGCGTCGTCATGAAAAAGATTTCCTCGCTCGCAAAGACAGCAAATATGTCGCTCGTTTTGATACGACATTTGTTGAACTGTCTAAGCGAATAAAAGACTTACAAAATACCCTTAATCAACATCAGCTCAACCTGACTCGACAAGGTAGTCAGATCGTTTCTACCCTCAATCAATATCAAGTACAGTTCCATCAACTAGCGGAGAAGCTGAATCTACTTCACGCTAGAGGCGTTGAGCCCAGTTTAAACGCTCTTGTTGCACGGGAAAGAGAGCTGCTAAAGAGTATTGCCTCCAGTCACGAAAACTTTCTCCTCAAGGTCGCTCTATTAGAGTTGGTTGAAGCTGATCTCACATACCTTGCAACCCCCAACCAACAAAGCATAGAAGCTCTTAGCCAATCAATACTGCAGTTTGAACAGTTTTCTGGGCTCCCTTCGGATGTACTAGTTGCGTTTAATCGATACAGAGAGCAACTGGAGCAGCATATTTCCGTAACGACTGAGCTAGGTCTTAGCGCAAATGAAGGGTTACGTGGAAGCCTAAGAGAAAACGTGCACAAAACGGAAGAAGCCATTGCCGGACTGCAATCGGAAATAAACGCCGCAATTGTGCAAGCCAGCAGCGATATTAAAAACCAGCTGCATGCCATTGGAGCTGGAATAGTAATAACATTGTCTAGCTTACTGTTTTTGATTGGACGCAGCATCCTTGGTCGAATTAAAGCCATTAATGCGTTAATGAAACAAATTGCCAGTGGTAACGGTGATTTAACGGTAAGGATGAACGCCAAAGGCAATGATGAGCTTGCAAGCTTGGCTAACTCGTTTGACTTGTTCATTGCTAGCCTTCATGGACATATCAAAGATCTAGCATCCGTTATGAACGTCCTGAGTGACAGTTCATGCAGTTCTGAAAACGCAGCAATACAAAGTATGAAAAATGCCGAGCAACAAAAGCTGGAATCTGAATCCGTTGCGACGGCAGTTAATGAGCTAGTGATGACAACTAACGAGATCACAGCCAATATCGAATCAGCCGCACAAAACGCGGAGCGAGTAAAAAGTGAAGCGCAGAATGCTCTCAACATGACCCACAAGACTGGCGATCGTATTGATAATTTAGCCGAAAGCATCGAAGAATCTCAAGCTCATATCATGGCGCTTGAAGAACAAAGTAGAGAGATCAACCAGGTTATTTCGACTATTCAAAGTATTGCAGAGCAAACTAATTTACTCGCCCTAAATGCAGCTATCGAAGCAGCTCGCGCGGGAGAAAGCGGTAGAGGCTTTGCGGTAGTCGCCGATGAAGTGCGTCAACTCTCTTTGATGACAAACGATTCCACCCACCAAATCGAATCAACCATTCAAGGCCTTACAAGCGGCATCTCTCAAACTGTGGCTAAAATGGCATCCAGCGCCGAGCAAGCAAGGACAACGAACACGCATACCCACGAGGTTGTACAAGCAATTGAAGGTATCAGTGAGCAAATTAGTGAAATGTTCGATATGAACACGCAGATAGCGACCGCTTCGGAAGAGCAATCCGCGGTTTCATCAGAGATAGATCGCAACATTACCGAAATAGCCCACCTAGCGGGAAACACCTATGAAATTGTTTCTGGTTCAGTGAAGTGTAGTGAGCAGGTGTCGGGAGTGAGTCATAAGCTAGAAGGGATTGTCGCTCAGTTTAAATATTAGATAGTGTAACCCTAGATAGAAAAAGAGCCTCAATAGTGAGGCTCTTTTATCAAATCAAATTTACGGTCTTAATTAACCGTCAATACCGCGCGCTTTTAAGAATTCTGCGTAAGTACCGCGGAAATCGTGAATCTTGCCATCTTTAATCTCAAGAATACGTGTTGCTAGCGAGTCAACGAATACACGGTCGTGCGATACGAAGAAAAGCGTTCCCTTGTATTGCTCAAGAGCAGTATTCAACGATTCAATTGATTCCATGTCCATGTGGTTAGTTGGTTCGTCCATCAGCAGCATATTTGGTTTATGCATTTGAAGCTTACCAAGTAACATGCGGCCTTGCTCACCACCAGAAAGCACCTTCACAGACTTTTTGATGTCATCCTGTGAGAACAGCATACGACCAAGGAAACTACGTAGTACTTGCTCGTCATCGCCCTCTTGGCGCCATTGGCCCATCCAATCCATCAGGTTCATGTCTTCTTCGAAGTCATGTGCATGGTCTTGAGCGTAGTAACCAATGTTTGAGTTTTCTGACCATTTGTACTCACCTGTACGTGGTTTAAGTACGCCCGCTAGTGTGTTGAGTAAGGTTGTTTTGCCCACACCGTTCTCGCCAATAATAGCAACGCGCTCACCCACTTCGAAAATCGCATCAAAGTTATTGAACAGGTCGTCTTCAAAGCCTTGGCTTAAGTTCTCAACGATCAGCGCGTTACGGAACAGCTCTTTAGACTGCTCAAAACGGATGAACGGGTTTTGACGGCTTGATGCTTTTACTTCATCAAGCTGGATCTTATCGATCTGTTTTGCACGAGACGTTGCTTGCTTCGCTTTTGACGCGTTTGCAGAGAAACGCGCAACGAACGTTTGTAGCTCAGCAATTTGTGCTTTCTTCTTCGCGTTATCTGACAGCAGACGTTCACGAGCTTGCGTCGCTGCTGTCATGTACTCATCGTAGTTACCGTGGTAAACACGCAACTCACCATAGTCTAAATCTGCCATATGCGTACATACAGAGTTTAAGAAGTGACGGTCGTGCGAGATGATGATCATTGTACAGTTACGCTGGTTAAGTGTTTCTTCCAGCCAGCGAATGGTGTCCATATCCAAGTTGTTGGTCGGTTCGTCAAGCAGCATGATGTGCGGGTCAGCGAAAAGAACCTGTGCAAGAAGAACACGCAGTTTCCAACCTGGTGCTACTTCGCTCATTAAGCCGTAATGCTGCTCTTCTGGGATACCTACCGCAAGTAGAAGCTCACCAGCCTTTGCATCCGCCATGTAGCCATCCATTTCAGCGAACTGAACTTCAAGATCAGCAACAAGCATGCCTTCTTCTTCTGTCATTTCTGGCAGAGAATAAATGCGGTCACGCTCTTTCTTTACTTCCCAAAGCTCTTTGTAGCCCATAATAACCGTATCGATTACCGTGAACTCTTCGTACGCGAATTGGTCCTGGTTAAGCTTAGCAACACGCTCGTTAGGATCATAACTTACGTTACCACCCGTTGGCTCTAGCTCACCACTTAGGATCTTCATAAAGGTTGATTTGCCACAACCATTTGCACCAATAAGACCGTAGCGGTTACCTTCACCGAATTTTACCGAAATATTTTCAAACAGCGGCTTAGCACCAAATTGCTGCGTAATGTTATTAGTGGAAATCAATGTGTTTACCTTTAAATGATGAAAAACCGCGCCACACTACTGTTTACCGCGAATAACTTCAAGTCTTGTTTTAACTTTGCTGCATGTTGAATTAATGACATCAATATGACACTCGACGCAAAGTTAAGAATATAGTCGTCCGCCTAAAATTAGCCGGGGATTCACTCGATTTCATATTGAAACAGGCTAAACTAACTCTAACCTCATAAGTTATAAGAGATTTTTATGCGTTTTTTCCTACGCTTTTTGTGTGTTGTTAGCTTAATGAATATTGCTCCAGCATTTGCTAACTGGCAATACGATTTTCAAGCTTTGCCGGAAGTTGATGCCGTCAGTTCAGATATTGAGCTGGAGATTTCACAGCTTCCTGAACCGTTGTTTATGACAGAGAAAGACCGACGCAAGGTCAACCAGCTTTTGAATGCAGTTACAGCGGAGCAAAAGAAGCAAATTACTTTGTTTAAAGATCACTTAAGTCAGTACCGCCATAAAGGGGGAGACGATACTTGGTTCGACACTGAATCAAGCTACCTAACGCTGACTAGCCTAGGACGAAGCAAAGAACAATTGTTAACCCTGACCGATCCTGTACATCGTGACAAATTGACAGGATTTGGCCCTTATGGGGTAACTCAGTTTAAACAAGAATGGCTACAGACACGTTTAAATATCGAGTATCTCGCCTATTTCCAATTGCGCAGTTTTAAATCGCTATTAAGCGAAGTGCTCATTTCACCGATCCCAGTAATATGGGCAGGTTTGAAGGTGCTATTTATCTACTTTGGCTTAGTATGGTGGCTCGCCAATAGCAAGCGCCTAATTAGTTTATTCAAACAGACTCAGCTTGAGAATAATCCTAAGCCGCCGCTATGGGTTCGTTTAATTTGGTATGTAAGCCGCGCTCATCGCGCCATTGCTTGGCTCATTGCGATTACGTTATCACTTAGAGTTCTGTCACAAATCCCTAGCCTTCAACATTTGATCATTCTAGAGATCTTCACTTGGTGGATTTTAGGTGGCTCTATCGCTATTAGCTTTATCCTAGAGTTTGCTTATCGCAACAGTCGTAGTTCAAGCCAAGAAGTCATAGCACTACGTTTATCTACAATTCGTCGCTATGTATGGAGCGCTATTGTAGCGGGTGTGATACTACAAATCTCGATGCGTACTCTAGGTAAAGGCACTATTTACTACTGGATATACAGCGCGCTTTACGCTTGGTTTGTGTTAGTCACGGTGTCAGTACTTCGCTTGTGGCGCAATAAAGTATTCCAGACAGTTGAGCCTCTTTCTGACCGACCTGTGTGGGTTAACTGGGCTGTAAGTCGTAAAGAATCGTTTCTCTTAAACATCCCAGCGACCGCTATCGCAATGGTTTGGTTGACAATACACAACTTTAAGCATCGTGTTGTTGCCGCCCTGTCAAACTACAGCTTCTTTAGCCAAGCACTGGCTTACTTGTTTAGAATCGAAGTCGCAAAACAGACTGGTAACAATAATGGCCAAGCTAACTTGGTGAGAGTGAAAGGCGATGAAACCTTTGACTATGTTCGTCCTGGTAACTTCAACAGTACTCTGATTGACTATGCTGGCGACGAAGTTCAGCAGCTTTCCAAATACTTGATGACAGACAGCCCGGCAATTTGTGTTGTATCCGGTGAACGAGGGGTTGGTACAACCACATTGCTGCGTTCACTACTCAATAAAGTCAAAAACGCTGAGCCAATTTACTTAAGCTGTCCCTATTCAGGTTACGCAGAACTACTCACTCATTTGGCCGTAAGCTTAGGGCTAGACGAGGATGCGACAGAAATTCAAATTCTCGCGCATTTGCGTAAAAGCGAAACAACCTATTTAATTGCTGTAGATAATGCTCAACGCCTCGTAAAACCTATGGTGGGCGGGCTATCTGATCTTATTCGCCTTACGAATCTACTGCGTCGATCTAAAAAGAATCATCGCGTAGTGATTGCCATCGAAAAAGCAAGTTGGCGGTTTGTCGACCGCGCTCGTGGCGAAAGACTCTTGTTCGATTTGGTTTGCTTCCTACCGCGTTGGACCGAAAAACAGGTTAATCAACTACTTGATACGCGCATAAACCAACCTGAGCAAAAACAAGTATCCTTTGAAGGACTGGTTGTGCCAAAACAGTGGGACCAAGAAGAAGTCACAGAAGAAGAGCGAGCTAAGCAAGGTTTCTACCGTATCCTATGGCATTATTCGGACGGCAACCCAACCGTTGCGCTAAGGTTTTTCCGTTTATCTTTGAATCGCGATAAGAGTTCGGAGCAAGTCTACATTCGTCTATTCCGAGCACCTGAGTCTCAAGAGTTGGAGAAAATGCCCAAGCCTATGCTTGCTGTTTTACGCTCTATTGTTCAACTCGAAATTGCTTCACCTGAAGTACTCTCTGACTGCACTCAGGTCAGTATTGCTGAAATTACTGGCACGCTGCGCTATTTCCAAAGCCGTGGCTATATCGAATGGGTTGAAGATAAGGCGCGGGTATCTGATCACTGGTTCCGTCACATCACAAACGTTCTCGACCGTCAGCATTTATTGGTGAAGTAAAATGAAAAGAATTCTGTCTATTTTAATTGGCCTTGCCGCTGCGTTTCCTGCTCTAGCAACAGAGGAGATGGCAAGTGTTGAGAACATAGGTCAAATCGCAAGCTTGATTCGTTGGAGCGGCGTGTTTTTCTCGCTGCTGGTCATTGCTGCAACTTGGCTATTGCTCAAGTTCATTAACTCTATGGTGGAAAGCATCGGTAGTCAGTTCGCTCAGTACCGTATGCTATTGCAAAAACTGCAGTCGTTTATGCAGTTCTTCATCTATATGAGCGCAGGTATCTTGGTCTTCATGATGAGTTTTCGTATCAATGATCAGATACTTGCTTTGATAGGTGGTACGTTAGCTGTGTCTGTCGGCTTTGCATTAAAGGATCTGGCTGCATCATTCATCGCTGGTATGACTGTGATGGTGGATAGACCTTTCCAGGTGGGTGACCGCGTCACGTTTGAGGGCAACTATGGTGACATCATCGCCATTGGTCTGCGTTCTGTTCGTATGCGTACTCTAAATGATGACATCATTACGATTCCAAACAACAAGTTCTTAAACGAAGTCACCGTAAGTGGTAACTACGGCGCGCTCGATATGCAAGTCGTTATCCCCTTTTATGTCGGACTTGATGAAGATATTACCCTCGCAAGGGATCTGATTCAGGAAGCCGCTTCTTCGAGCCGTTATATTCACCTACCAAAGCCTGTCACAGTTTTAGTAAAGCAGACGATTACTGATAACTACTTGGCGATTCAGTTAACCTGTAAAGCCTATGTCGTTGATACTGCGTACGAGAAGCTGTTTGAAACCGACATTACCCTTCGCGTGATGAAAGAGTTCAAAAAACATGGTATTCGCCCACCCAAGATTGTTGTAAACGCTGGGTAGAATACAAAAAGGCGGAGCTTGTTGGCTCCGCCTTGATTTTATCAGACGATAATTACAGGTTAGTGATTTTGAAGTCTGTCTCTGCGCGCTGTGGCAGGTATATACTAAACGTCGCGCCCTCGCCCCACTGCGATTCAACTTTCAATTCTCCGCCCGTTTGACTGAGAATACTTTGAGAAACAGATAACCCCAACCCCGTACCTTCACGCTTAGTCGTATAAAAAGGTGAGAAGATACGTTTTAAATTCTCTTCTTTAATACCACATCCCTGATCTTTGACATGAATGATCGCTCCGACACAATTTCCGTCTTTTAACCAATCCTCTGTGGTAATCGTTAATTTACCCTTGCCTTCCATTGCATGAATGCCGTTCATTTGAAGATTAACCAATATTTGCAATAGCTGGTGACGGTTTACTTCGACGGACGTTTTTGCACCAAGCGCAGTTTCAAACTGAATATCTCGCTTTTTACTTCCGGTTTTAACCAAGGTGATACTTTCTTCCACGACAGGGTTGACGTGCTGCCATGTGATTTCGTCTTGAACACCACCTTGTCGGCTGTATTGAAGTAAGCTGCGAGTGATATTCCTAATCCGATCGATTTGTGCATGAATGGCTTCGATCTCTTCCTTAACACGTTCCGCTTCGCCACCCAATTCAAATTGAATCAATTCCACATTGCCAAGAATAACGGCTGTCGGGTTATTAATCTCATGGGCAATTCCAGCGGTAAGCTCACCCAATGCAGCCAATTTCTCGTTCACGACCAACTTATCGCGTGTTTGATTCAGCAACTGAATATGTAGCTCTAGCTCTTCAGTTTTCTCCATTAAACTCGCCGTACGCTCTTCGACTTTTCCTTCAAGCTCAATCGCGGCATCCTTTAGCTCATTCTTACGCTGTTTCAGTAGATCCAGCATATTGTCGAACTGCCTAGCAAGTTGGGCTAGTTCATGATTTTCGTCCAACCCAAGTGGGCCGATACGGGTCTCCTTGCCAATCTGAATCATTTTGACCACTCGGTGAATGTGTTCAATTGGGTTAAACAGATCTCGAGAGCCTCGATAGACCATTAGACCGGATATAAGGAGCAGCATGAGCGTGGTGACTGATATTTCTGCAATATTTGTCATATAGGCTTTAACAAACGGCCAGAGCAAATAGCCGGTGTAAAGCATACCGATGACGTTATCGTATTGGTCTCGTATCGGCTGATACGCAGTGATGTACCAAGCATCATAAACAAACGCGCGATTGACCCACTCCTTACCTTCGTGAAGTACTGCTCTGTTCACTTCGGCAGACACACGTGTTCCGATGGCTCGTCCAACTCTGTCACCACTGTCCAACGGTACATTGGTGCTAACTCGCAGGTCATCCAAAAATACCGTTAACGTGCCTACTGGTCTTAAGCTGTCCTCTTTGGATGGATAGATCAAATCACGGATTTGATCCACCAACACTGTACTGTTGTTAAGTAACAACCCACCATCAAGAAAGCCTATGATGTCGTTTTGTTGGTTGTAAATTGTGACAACTGTGCGGCTTACTAGCCCACGACTTTCTAACCTTTTGCTGTTGAGAATTGGTATTTGCGCTCGTTTAACAAGGTCTTGGTCGAGTTCATCGAGCTCTTCTTCATCCAAAACATCAAAGAATGACTCTTTTCGCGTGAGGTCAAGATAGCGAAACTTTTGCTCAATGGTATCTACCCGATGAAAACGGAGAAAGTCTAAGTTATAGCGTTGCTTTTGTTCAGACACCCAGCCAGCAAAGTCGTCAAAATCATTAAGGTGGTTGATTCCATAGACAAAATCAAATGATTCCGAGAAAGCTTTTACATGGTTTGCTTGCTTCTCTTGAATCAGTTCAATACTGTTTTCCGCTACGCCTAACCGTTCAGATACATCCAGCAACGCACTCTGCCACGTATAATGGATAGACCAGTATATGGTGATCCCAATTAGCGCCATTAACGTCAGAAATATTGGTGCCGAAGTTAGGATCATGAGTCGATAACGCACCATAGTTTTAAACCGGTAGCGCCACTTTCCCCACAAACTGCGGCTATTCGGCATAGTCCGACTCCTCTGCATCCCACTCTTTGTATTTGCGCTCTAACGTTTTTCTCGCCACGCCCAATTCGCGTGCTGCTGCTGATTTGTTGCCGTCATGATAATCGACCAACTGTTGAATATGCGCTTTTTCAACTTCTTTAAGCGTCCAACTATTCGGATAGCCTTGACCATCTCGCCCCTGTGGCAAATCGATAACTTCACAGCCACTCGATACCGTTACGGATACATTTTGTTGAGGTGGTACACCATTTATTTCACGCCAGTAATGCGCAGGAGGCTTAGCAAGCAAGATGCAACGTTCAATCAGGTTTTTGAGCTCACGAATGTTGCCTGGCCAATCATAATCATTCATGGCGATAATATCTTCGTGCGCCCACTTTGGATCGCTAATACCCAGTTCGGCTGCCAGCATTCGCGTAAAAAACGGCACTAACTCAATAAGGTCAGCTTTGCGTTCTCGCAGTGGCGCAACGTCAATTTTTAACACGTTCAACCGGTAGAAAAGATCCTGCCGAAAATTGCCTTTGTTCACTTCTTCTTGCAAATTACGGTTGGTAGCAGCCACGATGCGTACATCGATAGTGATCTCTTTCTCACTGCCTACTGGGCGAATCGTTCTTTGTTCCAAAACACGCAATAGCGCAGATTGCATCGAAAGTGGCATCTCGCCAATTTCATCCAAGAATAGAGTGCCGCCATTGGCCACACGGAACATGCCTTCACGATTCTTCTTAGCACCAGTAAACGCGCCAGATGTATGACCAAAAAGCTCACTTTCCAACAACTCGGGAGCAATAGCACCGCAGTTAATGGGAACGAACGGCCCAGTCCGTTGGCTAGCTTCATGTACTCCACGCGCCACCAGCTCTTTACCAGTGCCCGATTCACCCTCTATCAATACAGAAGCACGCGAAGGTGCGAACTGAGTGATCAGTTGTTTAAGCTGTTTGGTTTTCTCTGAACCACCGACAATTTCAGTCTTAATATGACGCTTAAAGTCGTGACTCAATGCATATTGATGGCGTTCAGCAAGACGCTTATCCATACAGCGCTGAACCGCCTGCAACATCTGCTCTAGGTTAAACGGTTTTAATATAAAATCAGACGCCCCCAACTTTAACGCTGAAATTGCCGTCTCTAGATCAGCGTAACCTGTCATAAAGATGACATCGGCTTTACGGTCTTCATCGGTAAATGCTTCTTCCCAATCGATCCCCGAACGACCCGGTAAATTGATATCCAAAATGATCAAGTCGTAATGATTCGTTACGCGCAGAGTTTCCGCATCTTCGATTGAACCTGCTGTATCGACGCGAGAAAACCACTTACTTAACGCTTTGTTTAGTATGGTCTGCATACCGACTTCATCATCGACGACTAAGACGGAAAATGCCTGATATTGTGACGCTTTGTTGGGATCGAATGTTGGGGACATAATGACTCGGCTAATTGTGTTTCAATTGGGACAGAGTGTACCAAGGTTTAGAGAAATGAAATAAACTAATCTGCGACATTTTGTCCCACATCAAAGTTTAGTTATCTAAATCATTGATATTTAGTGATTTACAGCGGTTATATTATTGGCACTAAGATTGCTTTATATGCGTGTCGATCTATATAGTAGCTTGATTACTTGCTTTTTTACTAAGCAGGTAAACAAGTCAGTACCATCACATGGAATGATAAAATAATGAAAACAATGACTTTAACTCTTGCAACAGCGTCTTTGGCCTTAGTTAGTTACTCTGCATCATCTGCAGACGAGCAACCTCACATACGTTTAGCTACTACCACCAGTACATATCACTCAGGTTTACTTGATTACCTTCTACCTCAATTTGAGAAAGACACTGGGTATAAAGTTGATGTGATTGCGGCTGGCACCGGCAAGTCTCTAAAAATGGGCGAAAATGGCGATGTCGATTTGGTAATGACTCACGCTCCAAAAGCAGAAGCAAATTTTGTGGAGAAAGGCTATGGCGTATTGCCTCGTAAACTGATGTACAACGACTTTGTGATCGTTGGTCCACATAAAGATCCCGCGAAGATCTCGCAATCAAACGACGTCGCGCAAGTGTTTAAAAAAATTGCCAACATGAACGTCACATTTGTTTCCCGTGGTGACGATTCCGGAACTCACAAAAAAGAAAAAGGTATTTGGGAGCAAAGTAAAATTGAACCTAACTTTGGCGGCTACCGTAGCGTAGGCCAGGGTATGGGCCCAACGCTAAATATGGCGAATGAGATGCAAGGTTACACCATGACTGACCGTGGTACTTGGCTTGCGTACAACAATAAGCTCGATCTAGAAATCTTGTTCCAAGGTGACAAGAAGCTCTTCAACCCTTACCAAGTAATTTTGGTTAATCCTGAACGTTATCCGACCATCAACTACCAAGGCGCAAAAGTGTTTAGTGATTGGTTAGTTAACCCGAAGGGTCAGCAATTAATTAACGACTTTAAGCTGAGCGGTAAGCAATTGTTTGTCGCAAACGCAAACGAGAAATAACCTTCTATGAGCCTTTGGCAAACCACCCTTGATGCCCTCGCCTTGTTGGTGAGCTTGGACAAAGAACTATGGGAGATCGTTGCGGTCTCCTTTAGCGTCTCTCTAACAGCGATATCTTTGGTATTGCTGCCAGCAATCCTGTTTTCCTTCATTCTTGCTTATACCGAGTTTCGAGGGAAATGGTTGTTTCTATCGCTTGTGAACACACTCCAAGCGATCCCAACCGTCGTTATTGGCTTGCTGCTCTACATGCTCCTTTCACGTGCAGGTCCTATGGGCGATTGGCAAATGCTCTTTACTCAAAAAGCGATGATCGTCGGTCAGATGCTTATTGGGTTTCCCGTATTAGTTTCAATGATGCACGGCGCACTTCAATCAAGTGATCGTCGTGCGATTGAAACCTCAATTACACTTGGAGCATCTCCAACTCGCATTGCCGCTACCATGATTTGGGAAACGCGTTTTCCACTTATGGCAGCTACCATCGCGGCTTTTTCGAGAATTGTGACCGAGGTGGGCTGCTCCACTATGGTCGGTGGGAATATCATGGGGCTAACACGCAACATTCCCACTGCTATTGCAATGGAGAGCCATAAAGGTGCGTTTGCTCAAGGTGTCGCCCTTGGCATGGTATTACTTGCTTTGGCTTTAGCACTCAACTTTGCCCTTACCTCGATGCGTGGTAAAGGCTACTTAAGAACATAGGGACGCTGTATGACGATAAAAATAAGCGCGCAGCAATTGTCCATGCGATATAAAGAGCGTGTACTTTTTCATATTCCTAACCTTACCATTGGCCCTAACGATGCAATCTATTTAAAAGGCGACAATGGCGTTGGGAAAACCACACTTCTTAAGATCTTATCTGGATTAATTAAGCCGACAACTGGTGACATCATCGCACCTAACGACAATTGGATTAACCGTATTTTTAGTCGTACAGGAAGAAGAGACGTCATCTATCTGCACCAATCCCCTTACCTGTTTGATGGAAGCGTGTACCAGAACGTTGCTTATGGCATCCGTTTTCAAAAAGATTCACCAAAAGATAAGCGAGCTCAAGTCATTACCGCTTTGCGAATGGTAGGCTTAGAAACATTAGCCGATGAACATATTTCCGTATTGTCCGGCGGAGAAAAGCAACGAGTTGCAATGGCAAGAGCCTGGATTTTAAAACCATCAATACTTTTGATGGACGAACCAAGCGCTTCGTTAGATCAAGAGTCGATAGACCGTTTAGTCATTATGGCGAAAGATCTTCTCGAACGCGGTTCCAGCATTGTCATTACGAGCCACCAGAAAAACGCATTAACCGAATTATGTCGTAAGCAGTGGTGGATAAAAGACACAACTTTGATAGAGTCTCCGCTGTTACAAGTTATCACTGATGCAAAACAAGAGAACAGCTATGCTTCTTCCAACGCAAACTAGTTGGGTTATTTTGGCTGGTGGGCAAGCCAGCCGTATGGGCGGTAAAGATAAAGGTCTGATAGAACTGAACCAAAAGCCGCTTATAAAACATGTTATTGAACGACTTTCTCCTCAAACACCAAATATATTAATCAACGCGAACCGTAACCACGACGCTTACGCGCAATTTGGCCAAGTGTTTAGCGATCAATTTGCTCACTTTCCTGGTCCAATGGGCGGCATACACGCTGGATTAGTAAACGCTGATACTGACTGGGTCGGGTTTGTTCCATGTGACAGTCCACAAATTAACACCGATTTGGTTCAGCGCTTCTGCCAATCGGTAACAGATGATACTGATATCCTCGTAGCTCATGACGGTGAATATAAACAGCCTGTATTTACTCTTTATCACAAGCGAGTACTTCCCAAGCTGACCGCGTTTCTAGAACGAGGCGATCGCAAAATAATCCTGCTCTATAAAGAGTGCAATACCGCATACGTAGACTTTAGCGACTCTCCGGATTGTTTCGTAAACTTAAACACTCCAGAAGAGCTGGCACAATTTGGAACTTTATCCGCATGATACATTCCCTTTCTATCCCTATTCTTGGATTTGCAGCCTACTCCGGTACAGGCAAAACCACTCTGTTAGAAGCTCTATTGCCTAAGTTGACTAAAGCTGGTCTGCGTATTGGTATGTTAAAGCATGCTCATCATAACTTTGATGTAGATAAAGAAGGCAAAGACAGTTACCGATTACGAAAAGCAGGTGCCTCTCAGATGCTTATTTCTTCTCGTAACCGCTATGCTTTGATGACTGAGACGCCTGATTCTGAATCTGAATTCGAGTATCTTCTTGGTCGTTTCGATGCCGATAAGCTCGACGTTATCCTAGTCGAAGGATGCAAGAACATCGCCTTCCCAAAAATAGAACTGCATAGGGAAGAAGTTGGAAAGCCTTGGCTATACCCAAACGACGACAACATTGTCGCAATTGCCGCTGATGAAGACGTATCGGATACCGCATTACCGCAAATGAACATCAACGATCTTGATGCCATCGCTCGGTTCGTCGTCGATTACGTTCACCAAGCGACGAAACCTAGTACAAGTTCTCCACAACAAGCATGCTGCGACACCCTATCTCCTGCATTTCTATCTGTTACTCAAGGACAAGAAAAAATTTTGTCCTTGGTAGATAGTGTTTCTACCATCGAAGCATGTGCTATCGAGAACAGCTATGGTCGAGTTTTGGCCGATGATATTTGCTCCCCAGTCAATGTCCCTCAATACACCAACTCAGCTATGGATGGTTACGCCGTTCGCAGTGATGACTTAGATAGAGATAGCTATAAGGTTGTTGCTGAGGTTCTCGCAGGACACGCCTGCGAACTACCTTTAGAAAAAGGCCAAGCTGTTAAGATCATGACTGGCGCACCGACTCCAATGTTAGGTGACACTGTGGTCATGCGCGAGCAAGCGATACAAGATGGTGACAATGTCACCTTTGGTGAAGCAACGATTAAAGCTGGTCAGAACGTTCGTCAAGCTGGTGAAGATTTGAAACTAGGCAGTGATGTATTCAATCAAGGTCAACGTATCTCCTCTCCTGAAATGGGGATGATGGCATCGCTCGGCTTTGGTGCATGCTCTGTATATCGTAAACTCAAAGTTGCTGTGTTTTCTACAGGCGACGAAGTTCAAGCACCAGGCAGTGAGCAAAAAGCCAATTCCATCTATGACTCAAATCGTTTCACCATAATGGGAATGCTTGAGAAGCTAGGTTGCGAAATCATCGACTTTGGAATTCTTGAAGACAATGAAAATCTGATGATTGAAGCACTAGAGAAAGCCTCTCAGGAAGCTGATGTCGTGATAACTTCTGGCGGTGTTTCTGTTGGAGACGCGGATTACATCAAATTAGCGCTGGATAAGTTAGGACAAATTGACTTCTGGCGTATAAACATGCGCCCAGGCCGACCTCTTGCCTTTGGCCAAATTAATCAAAAGCCTTTCTTTGGTTTACCTGGCAACCCAGTTGCAGTCATGGTGTCTTTTATTAATTTTGTTGAGCCTGCGCTAAGAAAAATGCAAGGCGAACAAAACTGGCAACCTCTTAAGGTAAACGCAATAGCAACTGAAAATCTTCGTTCTCGTCAGGGACGTACCGAATTTAGTCGTGGCGTGTATGAACTGGATACCAACGGACAACTTACGGTAAGAACCACAGGCAAACAAGGTTCTGGAATACTACGCTCCATGAGTGAAGCCAATTGTTTAATTGAGATTTCTCCCTCTGTCGACACAGTAAAAGCCGGTGAAAGCGTGACAATTATCCCGCTTCAAGGCAGAATCTAGCCCATAAACTTAAGGCCGCTTTGTCGGCCTTAAATTTTTTTACCACTATTTGAGAGATCTTTATGGCTCGTACCATCCTTTACACCTACAAAGGTGAAGACAAGACCCTTACCTTTTCCTACGAAAAGCACCGCAATATTCATGAAGCGGTCGCGGAAGCGGAAGGTATCGATATTTCTCAGTACCTGAAAATGGAACAACAAATTGAAGCGGTATCAGACACAAAAGCGGTGCGTAACTACCGTGATAACCACTTTAGAAAGTTGGGCTTTGAAAAGCTGACATTGCAACAAAAAGAAAATTTAGGTGTTGGTAAGAAAAACAAATAAGACCTATTTCTTCTCGAAAGCAGAGCCCGGTGGCTCTGCTTTACAACGATTTCTCCATTCGGTAATTAATCAATATTTCACCATCTTTTTCATTGTGTTGTTCTTTCACAGCAACAAAGCCAAAACGCTCATAAAAAGGCCTCGCAGTAATACTGACATTTGAATAAAGCAGTCTAATGCCCTGCTCATGTGCTAGAGCATGAATTTTCTCCATCATCTCTTTGCCCACACCTTGACCTTGATATTCATGATGACAAAAGAAATGATCAATAAGCCCATCAGGCTGTAGATCGGAATACCCCGTAATAACTCCCTCTCTGATACAAACAAACGGTGATATCGCGTTCATTTTTTCAGCCCATACCTGTGGAGATAAGTCATCTTTAGCCCATACTTCAACCTGCTCTTGGGTATAGTCGCGAATGTTTACTGTTCTTATCGTATTGAAATAAAGCAGCCAGAGATCATGCGCCTCTGATGGATCAAACTCTCGTATCATGCTGGTCTCCAAATGGTTATCTCAAAATGACTTATAGCTCTTTACTCATATAGACAAGCTCCCAGTTTTTTCCTTCAAACTGACGCGTACCTAGCTCCCGACTATCTTCATTGAAACCAAGTAGTTGATTGCATGTGAGCGCTGAATGGTTATTGGCAAACACACATAAATTGAGTTGTGTATAACCACGATCTTTCCCAATAGTAAACAATGCCTGCATCATTGACTGGGCAACCCCTTTACCACGATGGCTTTTCGCCACAAAGACTCGACAAACCCGCGCGCAAAAGAAGCTTTGTTCGAACAGCTCAACGTATCCAACGGCTTCTTCCGCATCTTTAAACAAATACGCGCTTACTTGAGATTGAGCTAAATGCGTTGAAAGCTGTTTACTCGTGAGTGGGTAATCAAATGCCGGCCCACCCCACAAGTAATTGAGCTCGGCGGAATCAATCCACTGAATTAATTGAGGGAAGTCTTGAGTCAAAAACGGTTTTAACACCATTGCGGTTTCCTTACTGCAATAAAAAAGAGCTTGCCTAGGCAAGCTCTCAAATTTTTCCAATCAAATCAAGACTATTTGATATTTAGGAATGCGGCACCACGGACGCCACCTGAATCACCATGTTTGGCTTTAACGATCTTAGGACATTTCGCAACAGATAGAAGGTACTTAGGAATGCGTTTAGGCATCTCTTCGTAGATAAGGTCAAAGTTAGATAAGCCACCACCTAATGCAACAACATGAGGGTCATTGCCTGTGAAGATGTTAGCAAAACAAATCGCGAGTAGCTCCATAAAACGTTCGACATGCTCAACGGCTTTCGTTTCTCCTTCCGCATGCGCTTTAATGATCTCAACCGCTTTTTTCTTCTCACCGAAGTAGTGTTCGTAAATCAACTCGAAACCACGGCCAGAAAGGTAGCTATCTAAACATCCTTTTTTGCCACAACCACAACCTAGCAGAGGCGCATTCTCTCCCAAGTGAAACCATGCATCGATAGGAAGACGCATATGGCCAAGCTCACCGGCAACGTTATTGCGGCCAGAGAATACTTTGCCTTCATAGATCAAGCCGCCACCAAAGCCAGTACCAAGAATAAGCCCCATCACTGATGGCGCATCTTGCAGCTCTTCGTCCCATGCTTCAGAAAGCGCGAAACAGTTTGCATCATTTTCAATTTTAACGGTACGGCCAATTTTAGCTTCCAGATCTGCACGTAACGTTTTACCTTTCGCAGCAGGAACATTTACTGTTAGTACGGTCGCATCATCCGCGTCTTCCATACCAGGCAAACCCAAACCGATTTTACCTTCACAGCTAAACTCTTGGTCATACTTTGCCACTAGCCCTGCGATCGTCTCGATCAATAGAGCATAATCATCCGTCGGCGTTGGTACACGCTCTGTTGCTACTCGTTCAAGTTTGTCATTAAACGCACCAAACTCAATCTTAGTGCCACCAACGTCAAAGCCGTAATACATTGGCTCTCTCCCATTAATACCAATTCATAAAATCAAAAACTGATTCATTATCCATATAGCTACGCCTACAATCCGTGACCTATAACTGATTTAATTGCCGCCTCGTATTAAATGCGCAGACTATCGCCAACAATCCCTCAACTTTTAGACAGATTTCTCGTTTTCGACTTCAGAGATGAAATGTTTCAGCGCCGGACGCTGTTTGTCTACCTTTAAACGCGTCTTGCTCATTAGATAGCTCTCTTTGAATGCATCAAACCATATTGATAAGGTTTGACCTGCTTTACGTTCGTCAACCTCATTGAGCACAAGTGCAGCGACTTCTGCGGTTGCGAGGTGCTGTTCATTGTCAGAACGACGCATCATGTATTGAGATACAGCATCAGGCTGAATAGAAAGGACTGGCAGTCGATTAAGACAAGGCGATTTACGAAAGATACGTCTAGCCTCCCGCCAACTACCATCGAGGAAGATCAATAGTGGCCTTTTGCCAGCGCAAAATTCGCGTGTATTGGTTGTGATCAGCCGCGACTTATCCTCTACATACTCATCTGGAAAAACGACAATAGGTTGATAGGCCTCGTTGTCCAATAGTGCGAGCATATCAGGTTCTGGTTCGGTTCGGCTCCATTGGTATGCGTAGCCCTCTTTAATCGTATCTAATATCAATCGGCCTGTATTGCTAGGTTTAAACACTTCATTATCAGAAAGTAGCAGCATCACAGCGACACTTGAGTCAATATCTGGTTGGTATTGGCAGATGCAATATTGCCGCGAAACTTGGCAATACTGGCAGCGCTGAACCTTGCAGCCACGCGCATTAAACGGTTTGGTCGATTGAGCCAATCGGCGTTGGTAGAGATGATGAAAAGCGTGGACTCTCATAGAATTTCAGTGATAATGACAAAGGGTGCAAAGTGTACCCTGCAAACTGAGAGTTGCAAGCTAAAGTACGGAAAGCCTCCTATGCAAAACCCTGAATTGATTCGCTTAAGCATTTTTCTATCAGTACTTGGCGCATGCGCTCTGTGGGAATGGCTGACCCCAAGAAAAAAGCTGACTCAAAATAAGCTCTATCGATGGGCAAATAACCTTGGACTCATAGCGTTTAACTCCCTTTGCCTAAGTTTATTCATGCCACTACTCGCCGTTGAAGCCGCTATTAGAGCTAGCAACTTACAGTTTGGCGTATTTCACTGGCTTGATCTTCCTTGGCCTATAGCACTCGTTGCAAGCGTGATTTTGTTAGACTTAGCCATCTATCTTCAACATCTCGTTTTTCATCATGTTCCTTGGCTCTGGCGTTTACACAGAATGCATCATGCCGATCAAGATATCGACGTTACGACAGGAACGCGTTTTCACCCCATTGAAATCATCTTGTCTATGTGGATTAAAATCGGTTTCATTTTTCTCCTCGGAGTTTCTCCTATTGCGATTGTCGTGTTCGAAATCATCCTAAATGCCAGTGCGATGTTTAATCACAGCAATGCCAAACTGCCGCTAAACGCGGACCGAAGAATGAGAAAGCTGATCGTCACACCAGATATGCATCGAGTTCATCATTCTGTGATTGTTAAAGAAACGCACTCAAATTTTGGTTTCTTCTTATCGATTTGGGATCATTGGTTTGGCACTTATCGAGCTCAGCCAGCACTAGGACATGAAGACGTAAAAATCGGTATTCCAATGTTCCAATCCCAAAAGGAACAAAGGCTAGATAAGATGCTTACCCAGCCTTTCAGAAGCAAATAAACGCTATTAAATCAGTAGATACTTATGTAATTGCGTTTGTTGATGGCCGGCAATGTTTGAAACCTGCTGAGCGCTCTCTACCATAGACTCAAGTTGCATTTTGGTTTTCACACCTTGATCGGATACTTTTGCCACTGCATCACTCACTTCTGCCGTTGCTCTTTGCTGCTCTTGCGTCGCAATTGATACCTTTTCCACGCGCTCTCGGATCTGATTAACCGCGGAATCAATATCATTAAACGCAGCTTTCACTAAATCGCTAGACTCCAGTGCATGGGCCATTTCAATCCGCGAGTTATTAACGGCGGTGCGAGAATGATCCGCAGCCGCTACAAGTTCGTTCATCCGATCGCGAATATTCGATGTTTGTTGAGAGGTATCACTTGCAAGTTTTCTTACCTCATCGGCAACTACGGCAAAGCCTCTTCCCTGCTCTCCCGCTCTTGCCGCCTCAATCGCTGCGTTGAGAGCAAGTAAATTGGTGCTTTCAGCAATGCCTGCAATCATATCAACCATTTCCCGAATTTGTTTCACCTTATTATCAAGTTCCTCCATCGAGGTATCATTGAGGTTTAGCGACTCTTCCAAAGACTGCAAGCGCTGCTGGTTTTGCTCAATGGCTTTTACGCCATGACTTGAATGCTTAGCCGCCAATTTGGATTCAGAATAAGATTCGTTGGTCACCGTCGAAATCTCATTAATGGACTGCTCTAGTTCAACCAGCGTTTCAACCATCATCGCTAAAGACTGATTTTGAATCATAAGACTTTGATTCGAAGACTCAGCCGCCCCATGACTAATTTCAGCGGTTTGATACAAGGTTTCACAATTTCGCGTAACGCCGGTAATAGACTCGTTGGTTGATTCGACCACCTTATTCAATTGTCGCGCGACCTCCTTCATCTCGAATGGACCTTTAAGTACTGCCTGACTCGTTAGGTCATACTCCGTAAGGCGCTCTAGGTTTAAAAGTACATTTTTGAGGCCTCGGTTTACCCATACTCGGAGTATTAACCAAGAGCAGACAATTAACGCTACTAATACACCACCACTGACTAACGCAACCAACCCAATGCTACTGATTGTGTTTGAAACTTCTTGTTGGCTTGTAAGAACAATGCCTTCAGCGCTTGCCGAGATTGAATTGAGCATCTCTACTGTGCTGTTGGCCGACGTAACCACTTCATTGTTCAGTTGCCTCTGTACCTGAATAAGCTCTAGTTTTGTTAAGATCTGCTGCAATACGCCCTGTGGTTTGAAACCCGCGTTTACCATTTCGTACGGGGCGATAAGGCTCGCAAATTCTTTTACATCTGGATGCCATGCTTCGAAGTCGTCAAACGCCAGTTGTATACCAGCAATACGATTACGCATCTCCTTAAACTCGGTTTGTGCTTTATTGAGGTCGGTCTGCATCATAAGAACGAGAAATGTACTCTCCATTGAACTCGCACTTGCGATAAAGCGGTTTGCTGCGTCCGCAGATTCAGGGTTGTCATTGGTCAAGAAGGAGCTAATCCGATTCATTTCTGGTCCTATGGAGCTTAAACCATAACGAAAACCTGCAACTTCACTGTCTATTTTTTCCTGCATTAACAAGAGCTGTTTTTGAGTTTCGAGTATGTTGTCTGTGTTATGGCTGAGCGCATCAATATTCGCCCTTAAAGCGTCAAGTTCTTGAGAAGAGACCGCTTGCGAAAACGTTGAAGAATTCTCCACGACCGTTTGAACCAATTGTTTGCTTACTTGGACAAGGTAATCGGTTTGTTGCTCGATTTGCTCAAGTTCCGCTAATGACTCAACTTGCCGACTGTAACTTAACTGCTTTACATGCTCTAGAATGGTTTGAGTGAGCTTTGCATTCGTCATAGAAAGCGGAAGTGCATTGTCAGAAAGTGCGTCAAATTGAGCGCTGATTCGCTCTATACCTTTGACAGTGGTGACAGAAAGCGTAACGACAAGTAAAGTGATGGTAATAAAGATTGCGCTAAGTGACTGAATAAGTGATAGCGATCGCTTGCCTTGTGACTGAGCCATGTGGAGCCTGACCTAAGTTAGTACGTAAGTTTATATCGCGGATACTATTTAGCGGCTGTTACAATAATATTTCACAAATAAGTCATTAATATTGCATGAAAATAAATTCGAGTTACTTAACAATTCTGTTAATTTTATCAATTAGTGGATGTTCAAGCCCTTCCCCATCAGGAGGCACCAATGAACTTGTTAGCAATGAACAAACAACGCCATATCACGCTGAATTAAAAGCATCTTTTCTCGACGTTTATAAAGTTTGGCAAGGGGTACCTTATCGATTGGGAGGCACTTCATTCAATGGCATCGACTGCTCAGCGTTTGTTCAAGTGGCGTTTAATGATGCTATGAATTTTTCGTTACCGCGTACAACGAAACAGCAAGTCAAAGTAGGAAGTAAGCTCGATTATAGCCAAGCGCAAATTGGAGATTTGGCGTTTTTCAAAACATCGCCAAATGTCAGGCATGTGGGGATCTACGTTGGAAACAAGCAGTTTATGCATGCATCAACATCAAAGGGAGTGATCATCTCTCGATTAGACAATCCGTATTGGGCATCAAAATTCTGGCATTTCAGGCGAGTGATAAGCTCACCCGAAACAATTGAAAGTCGTTAGTCGTATTTTGCTACTGCAGAATCAAACAAGTTTTTCACTAATGCAATGTACTCATCTAAAAACTCAATCTGACCATTTGTCGCGGGCTTAGACCAAGCCCCAGCCAACACTTCACCGAGGTCTTCAACCACTGAGTCGGCCTCTTTTAGAAGTTGGAAGCGAACGCTTGAATGTAGTTCTGGGTTTTGTTCGAAAATTGCCATAATGTTACTCGCTACCATATCAGTAACAACATCTTCGACACTTTCACTACCTGTATCCCCATCATCAGACGCAAATACATCTAAGTTAAAAGCTAAGTGCTCGATTAAAGCCAAGTAACCATCGGTTTCAACAACCACAGCACATCTCCATATATCATTGTGACAACACAGTACCTATTAATACTACGCCATATCGTTGAGTTTACACAACTCATCTAGGATCGGTTGCCGATAAAAACCGCAACAAGAAAATAATTGTGTGCACTAGCGCTAACTGTTTGCTGATTTCGCCAATATATTGAACCGCCGTCAAAATTTCGTTCCATTAAATTTAATGTGTTTAATCATCAAACTCGTCACATATAATAGCGATTCAGGTCACACTTTATTCATTAGTGTGTGAAAAAGTGCTAAATGATTGAATTTTTTGCACTCCTCACCAGTTTCCTAATTAAGCATCTTCTACAATAACTGTATAACTCATCCGTCGGAGAACATGTATGTGGCAAGCCATTTCTCAGCAGCTTTCTGAAACTCTTATGTTTTCATTTAACATAGAAGAAAAGAACCGTGTTCATGGGGGAGATATTAGTGAATGTTACATGATATCTGACGGAGAGCAGCGCTACTTTGTAAAAGTTAATTCTCGTGAGTTCCTAACAAAGTTTGAAATAGAGGCTGAGAATATTCGCATAATGCGTGAAAGCAGTACCGTTTTTGTACCAGAAGTTATTCTAACTGGTAAATCAAAACACAACTCTTTTATCGTCTTAAACTATCTACCGACTAAACAATTAGATGATAGTAAGAACAGTTATTTATTTGGCCAGCAGCTTGCCAAACTGCACCAATGGGGAGAGCAGAAAGAGTACGGCTTCGATCAGGACAATTATATCGGCTCTACTTTACAGCCGAACAAATGGGACAGAAAATGGGCGCGTTTTTTCTCTGAGCAACGAATTGGTTGGCAACTACAATTAGTTAGAGAAAAGGGCGTTAACCTAGTCGATATTAATGAGTTCATTGGCGTCATTCATGACCGCCTTGCATCACACCAACCTACCCCATCTCTTCTTCATGGCGACCTTTGGCACGGAAACGTGGCCAACTCCGTATTTGGTCCGATATGCTACGACCCCGCTTGCTACTGGGGTGATCACGAATGTGATATTGCGATGAGTGAGTTGTTCGAAGGATTTCAGCCAGAATTCTACCAAGGCTATGAGAGCATCTTACCCCTCGACTATAAATATGCTGAGCGAAAAGATATTTATAACCTCTATCATTTACTGAATCATTACAATCAGTTTGGTGGTCACTACTTAGAGCAGTCGCAAAAACTAATAAAGCAGATTCTTTCTTACTAATTGTTCGGTCAAACCTGTTACTTAACAAATAGTTACAAGTATTAATGGGCAGCTTTGTCAATCAATATGATTAGAAGTGTAGATACAGGTAGACCGTCGGTTAGAAATTTATTAGCTAACTCAAAGTTTGTACTTAATTCACAACTAATACTAACTTCTCGTCTTAAGATTAAATTGTCTACAAGGACGTTACACCCTGAATAGTCAGTTATCTCATCAAGAAGTAAGGAAGAGAGTTATGCGAAACTACACAGAGAAAGTTGTATCTTGCCCCCATTGCGGACATTCCATCTCAATCACATTAGACGCTTCAAACGGCAATCAAAATTTTTATGATGACTGTCCAGCTTGCTGTCACGCAATCCATCTCAATATGATGGTGAACGAGCAAATGGACTCCATTGAACTTTTCATTGACGCCGATGATGAACAGATATTCTAAAGCCTAAGACCGCTGATATGGATATTAGCGAGATTGTATTCCGGTTGGCATCATACCAACCGGAGTCTAGCCTACATTATCCCAATTGCTTAGCAGCTAATACTCGTTCTACGGTATCGACAATCGCTTGGGTTTGAGGATCAAACTCGACATTAATCTTATCGCCAACACAACGCTTACCAAACAAAGTTCGCTCTAGGGTTTCTGGTATTAGGTGCACTGAAAAACGGTTATCCAGTACTTCTCCTATTGTTAGCGAGCAACCATCCAGCCCTATGTAGCCTTTAGCGAGGACATACTTCATCATGTCATTAGGTAACTCAAACCAAATTGTTCTGTTGTTCGGTGAATCGATGACTTCGACAATTTCTCCAACTAACGAAATGTGGCCTGACATACTATGACCACCAATTTCGTCACCAAATTTTGCAGCTCGTTCGATGTTGACTGAGTGACCGACTTCCAGCAGCCCTAAGTTAGTCAATTTAAGAGTCGCTTGCATTAAATCAAATGAAACGCACTCTCCGTCGATTTCGGTTACGGTCAAACAACAACCATTGTGAGCAACGGAAGCACCAATAGTTAAACCTCGATTCATTTCGCCAATCAATTTAACTTTGTGAGTTTGGAAGTCTTGTTTCTTTTCGATGGCAACGACTTCTGCCATTCCTTGTACAATTCCAGTAAACATAGTCAGATCCGTGAGTTTTTGTTGGAGGTTAGTGTGACATTTCTTTATCATTCGACACAATAGCGCAAGCTTAAATTATCTCTTCTCTTTCTTTCATTAAAGCCGAAAACATTCGCTAAGAGAGAGCTTTCCATTTTGGAGTATCACGCACGTGCATCGTTATAAATCTGAAGCCAACACTTTAATCAAATTGGCTACCCCAGTATTAATCGCCTCAGTGGCACAAACAGGCATGGGGTTTGTTGACACCGTTATGGCCGGTGGCGTTAGCGCAACCGATATGGCCGCGGTTTCTATAGCAGCGAGTATCTGGCTTCCATCAATACTTTTTGGGGTAGGATTGTTAATGGCATTGGTTCCTGTTGTCGCGCAATTGAACGGCTCAGGACGACAAGTAAAAATCCCTTTTGAAATTCAACAAGGCATTGCAATGGCTTTGCTGATTTCTATTCCTATCATCGGTGTACTTTTCCAAACTCAATCCATTCTTGGCCTCATGGATGTAGAGCCTCTTATGGCGGAAAAAACCAACGGATATATGGACGCGGTAATTTTTGCCGTACCCGCTTTCTTGTTGTTTCAAACCTTAAGAAGCTTTACCGATGGTATGTCGCTCACTAAACCTGCCATGTTTATTGGGTTCATTGGTTTAATGCTTAACATCCCACTCAACTGGATTTTTGTGTACGGTAAGTTTGGAGCTCCAGCTCTTGGCGGTGTTGGTTGTGGCGTCGCAACAGCAATCGTTTACTGGATCATGTTTTTCATGCTCCTTCTGTATGTAGTGACCTCAAATCGTGTTGCACACATTAACATATTCGGCGAGTTTCACCGTCCGCAGCTGAAACCTTTAATTCGATTGTTCAAGCTTGGCTTTCCAGTAGCCGCTGCGATGTTTTTTGAAGTCACATTGTTCGCTGTCGTCGCACTATTAGTCGCACCTCTTGGTCCATTAGTTGTTGCCGCTCACCAAGTCGCGATTAACTTCTCATCGCTGGTGTTTATGTTGCCAATGAGTATCGGTGCAGCCACAAGTATTCGTGTTGGCCATCGCTTAGGTGAAAGTAACGTAGAAGGTGCAACCATTGCTTCGCGAGTTGGTCTCATCGTCGCGGTTACCCTAGCCCTATTCACTGCACTTCTCACGGTGCTATTTCGCGAACAAGTGGCACTACTATATACCGACAACCGCGCCGTTATCGAAATTGCGTTACAACTGCTGTTACTCGCTGCGGTTTATCAAGTCGCTGACGCTGTACAAGTGGTAGCGGCTGGTGCATTGCGCGGCTACAAAGATATGGCTGCGATATTTAATCGTACCTTTATTGCGTATTGGATTCTTGGTTTGCCTATTGGGTATGTGCTAGGCATGACTGATTGGATAGTTGAGCCGATGGGTGCTCACGGCTTCTGGTATGGCTTTATTATCGGTCTGTCGTCAGCGGCAATTATGCTCGGGTTGCGTCTCCATTGGATGCACAAGCAATCAGACGACATTCAGCTCGAACTTGCCGCGAAATAATCTACCTTTGAGGTCAGCATTACGCTGGCCTTTTTTCTAGATAGTCACGTATCATCATTTAGAATTCTTCTAAAAGATATCCTTTTATGCAACGATATTATCTGATGTTACCCGTGTTATGGATAGCGGGATGTGATTGGAGTTCAAATCCGGTAGACGCTGGGTTTTCGACTTATTTGCAACGCATCGCCTACACACAGGAAGAGTCAGCGGCAAAACTGTCAGCCAACGAAAACATTGTGCTGCCAGATCAGCGTAAACTGATAACGAACATTCCATCTGTATCAATCGGACTGCTTGACAGCTATGAGCTGCGCAAATGTGACTTATTTCATTTGATTGCCGAGAAGAACTCGATTTTAGGAAAAGTTCAAGACCCGTTTCGTAATTATGATTATCAAACGGAATTAGTCATTGGCTTAAAAAAATGCATCGTTAACGACGCTATCTCTACCGAGTTAAAATCCCGATTGCGTGGACTACTCGAAGTTAAGCAAGCGCAGCTTCATCTGCACTTTAGCAACCTTGTATTTACTAGTGATGCAATGCGTGCACAATTCAGTGGTTATGAATGGATCGATACAGAACTGAAAGTTGTTCATTCACCTATTAAGCAGGCGCTTGATAATCTAAACACTAACTTCGCATTCTCTCGCCAACTCAACCCAACGACTCAACATACCGCTCTCACCCCTTTTCAAGAAACTCTTGAGAAACAGTCGACCATTGGCGCACTTAGCTATTCGATGCTTAATGCCAGTATCAAATTGGATCAGGTGACACACCAACTAATGAAGTTTGATTCTAAAGTGATATGCGGTCCACAACGCGATCTAACTCGCTTCCGAACTCTTAGAAATGTATTTAGTGTTTACTATATTGACCAACTTCAGCCGTACTTGGCGAATATCGACGGGCTATTCCTTCAGGTAGAACCATATCTGGAATTTACTCAAAGCAGCCACCTTGAATATAGTCACCCTATTCTTGAACTACACGAAAGGTTTCGAAAGTCCATTGCCAATCACGTCGGTTATTGGCAAAAGCTGTTCAAGCGCTGTAACGCGTCACCGACGCGCAACTGACCCGCGCTATTCGACCCTCTCCCGAACAAATCGAGCAAACTTAGGGACACCGTTTTGCGTATAACCGTTATAACGAAAGGTGATCACAGAACCTAGTTCTGGTGGTTCTCGACGTTGAAAGTCGGTAAACCCACTCCCAATATAGAATTGAATCCCAGACTCCACTCTAACCAGAATCGCGCCCATCATGCCATGGTACTTTCCTTTCCCAACCTTATAGCCTATGACTGTAGCTTCAGCGTCTTGGTATTTTTTAAGCTTCAGTAAATCGTTACTTCGTCCTGCCTGATAACGACTGGTGATCTTACGTAGCATCACCCCTTCCCCATTGATATTTTCAATACCGTCTAAGTAACCAAACAATTCCTTCTCATCTTTTATCGGAGTATGTTCAATATATTTGATGTGGTCTCGCTGACTTGCCCGAGTGAAGTAAACAACATTGTAATAGCGCTTTTGATAATCTCCGGCAGAGTTGGGCATATCAAACAACATAAAGTCAATTTGACGCCATGCTTTAGAGTTGGGTGTTTTATCCAGCACAGTTTGTTGGACTAAATGGAAGTTTCCTCTTCCGGCCCAGAGTTCCCCTTCCAGAGGATACGAAGGTAATGGCTCTAAAAACCAGTCGGGGGCATGTATTTCATTTCCCTTGCGAGTAACGAGTTTGCTTCCTGTCCAAATTGCCCGAATACCATCTAACTTCTCGCTTTTCCAATACTCTTCTACAACGATTTTTTCATGGTAGCTGTGTGCAAGTGGCACAGATATAGAAGGACGCACCTGTTCGGCTGTTTGCGCTTGGACTGAAAGTGCAATCACAATGGAAACGGCCAAAATAGAGAGTCGATACTGCATTCTAAACACCTATTAAATGAAACATCTCCATTTTGCGATTACGTAAGCCCGCACTCAACGCATTAACCGCACGAATACGAGCAATATCTAGATAGGACCTTATTGTCATGACTATCAATTACAATCGACGCATACAATAGACCCACTTAACATCTGCTTAGTACGTCCTCTTATCGAATGTCAAAATGAGAAAACAGCGTTTCTCATTTTGAAAAATTACAACCAAATCAAGTTATCTTATTGATATTTAGACATTAAATTATTGGCATGCTATCTGCTCCTGTATCAACAACTAGTCAAGGAGAGTGCATCATGGAATTACGTAAAATCGAAGCAAGTGAAACAATTCTTACCCTAGTCATCAATGGTAATTTGGACGCCGCTGGTAGCCGAAGTGCTCAACCCCACATCGATGAAATCATTGCAGACCAATCCGAAAGGGAAATTGAGATTGATTTTAGCCAAGTGCAATTTCTCGATTCATCAGGCGTTGGCGCTATCGTGTATTTGTACAAACGCCTTATCGAGCGCCATCGCACTATGCGTATCGAAAACGTTTCAGGACAACCGCTTGAAATCATGAACTTACTACGTATTGACCAAGCAATTCCGGTTAATTCCCATACTCATTAAAATTATAAATCAAGGAAGTTGGCATGGTGACTCTAATCAAATACATAGCCCTAACTGCGACCATAATAAGCGTTTTAGGTTGTACCAGTTATCCAGAGCACGGTCAGGGAGGGCTTGCAGAAAACTATATTCAATCCAAATTCACTCCCGTGATGCCTGACGAACCGCTCGGCCCTGAGCATGGGCTGCGGTTTGATTGGCAACTGGCAAAATTGCATTTGGATTCGTTAATCCGAGAAGGTGCACGTTGGTGTTTCCCAGCAGCTGTGGTTCAAGCCCTAGAGAAGCAGAATAGAATCGCTCGAGAACTAGAAGGCGGCTTACTGCTTGATGCGGCAAATGACATCGTTATTCAGCGTAAACGTCTCAATGAGCTCGAGCTACAACTTGATTACGTTACCTCTCAAACTAAATGTGTACCGCCAGTCAATGAAGGTGAATTCCACCAGCGTTTGGCCATGATCGATCAACTGTTTAACTTGCTTAATGTTGATAATCAGTTCGCATTTAACTCTTCTGAAATCAACCCTAAATACATGGGTCATCTTGCTAAAGCGGCAAATATCTTGGCCGAACACCCTAGCCTAAATTTAAACGTCACCGGCCACGCAGACTCCGTTGGCGACGTAGCTTACAACGAGAAGTTGGCTATGGATCGAGCTCAACAAGTTAAACGTTACTTATCCATATTCGGTTTAGCTCCAAGCCGAATCGCCACTCAATCTGTTGGCGATACTCTACCTCTTTATGAAGGTGACTCTGAAGGTGTAAGACTCACAAACCGCCGTGTCAGCATTGAAGTTGTCGATACGCAAGAGAAAGCAATGACGCTACAAGGAGGTTATCATGCGATGGACTAAGCTAATCATAAGCGCGTTATTTCTGCTCGGCACATTGAACCTTACTTTTGCTAGTGAAACGGTTCGAGTTCAAGTTGGCGATCTTGTACAAGTCAACTTGCCTGGAGAAGCTTCGCTAAACAAAGGCTTTCAGGTCGACAAGCGAGGCCGAATCACGCTACCTGAAGTCGGTACTTTGTACGTTGCTGGATATACAGAGCAGCAATTAGAACAATCTGTTTTGGAAGCACTAGATAAAGTTTATCGTGACTTATCATCCGCTAAGATATTTATTTCAGAGCAACAAATCCTCATCTCCGTTCAAGGTTATGTCAACTCACCTGGTGAGTATACCCTAAGCAAAAGCGCCGACGTGCAAATGGCTCTTCATGCCGCAGGTGGCATTCGCCCAGGCGCGCAGCTTAACAACCTTTTGATCAAGCGTGGAAAAGATAAGATCAAGTTCAATTACAAATCCTTCTTGGATACGGGTAATGAAAGTGAACTACCACAATTGCAATCTCTCGATACTATCTTCGTCCCTACTTCTCCTTTAGTGGGCAACATCGAACAAGAGTTTGATTCCAGTAAGCTCGCTGATGCTGGTGACAGCGCGGATGGCAGAACTGCAATCAAAGTGTTTGGCGAGGTAAATGCTCCAGGATCATTTAGCTATAAGAGCAATACGGATCTAGTCGACATCCTAATGAGAGCTGGCGGAGTGACCCGCTACGCATCGGTAGAGCAAATCCGAGTAATTACGAGTAACAGCCCTCAACTGTTTAACTTGAAAACATACCTCGATAGCGGTGATGTCTCATTACTGCCTGTTTTAAAACCGGGTGCCACTATCTTTGTGCCAAAACAAGAAGAGGAAATCAAAGCTGGTGCCAATGTCATCTATATCATGGGTGAAGTCGCTCACCCTGGAGCATACGAGGGGAAAAGTAACGCTTCGTTTATGGACATTCTTGCTAATGCTGGTGGCCCAACGCGGTTCGCAGAGTCTCGACAGATCCGCTTACTCAAGGCTAACGGGAAAGTGGTTAAGTTCGACCTGACCGCATTTACCGAAGGTTTAACTGGCCATAAGCCACCGAAGATCGAGGCCGGTGACGCAATTTTTGTCCCAGAAAAAACAGACATGAACGAAAAGTCCTGGTTGAAGATTTCGCCAAACAGAGCCGTCAGCGTCATGGGTGAAGTGGTGCGCCCAGGCAGAATCGAGTGGTCAGATGAAATGAATTTGATCGACTTATTATCCCATGTGGGCGGCCCAACGTTGCGAGCAGATACTTCAAAAATTGAAGTTGTAACACAGGCTGGTCGTATGGAGGTATTTAACCTCGACGAGTTTATCTTAAACGGCGCTCGCAGTTCCGACTTGCCCCACATAAGCGCAGGCTCAATCGTAAGAGTTCATGACCTTCCTCAGGACCCATCAGACAATAAATCGCAATGGGTACGCCAAAGCTCAGATGCTTCAATTTATGTCTTTGGTCAGGTCAATGCTCCAGGGCGCTATCGCTTTACCGAAGATATGCATTTCCTTGATATTTTATCGGCAGCAGACGGTCCAACCAAAGACGCCGATATCCATAATATTCGCATTACGCATCGTGACAAAACTTACGCCAAAGTCAGTCGATTGAATTTGTCACTTTACTTTGAAACAGGTGATGAAAGCTTACTGCCAAACGTTACTATGGGGGATACCATTTATATCCCCGAAAAAGACAAAATCTGGCTGGATCGCTCTAAAGAATCTACGGTTCGAGTCCTCGGCGCAGTAAACAAGCCTGGTCGCTATGTTTTTGATGACAACATGACCATTTTGGATCTACTCGCTGAAGCTGGTGGTCCAGCAGAGAGAGCTTATCTTGAAAAGATCTCAATCGTAAACATGTCATGTTGCCAGGGCCAAGCCCGTACGTTTGACCTGATTGAGTTCAGTAAAACCGCCAACATCTATCAACTCCCTGTACTGCGTTCAGGCGACACCATCTACGTGCCTGACAAAGGTGAAAGTTTTCTAGAGAAAGCACGTGTTGGGTTAGAAGATATCCTCAGATTGACAACCACTATTGTTTTAATAGGAGCATTATGATGATTCCTGCGACGCATAGTGAAATAGAACAAATTTATCTCGCTGCGGAAATGAGCCAAAGCCGATCGTTATGTATAACCGCGTGCCAGTCAGGTGACGGCGTAACTTCGGTAACAACTGCATTAGCAGAACGTTACTTGCTGGCAGGGTTGAAAACCTTGGTTGTTGACCTCAACACTTTCCATCCTGCCTTTGAGTCTGCTGGGCTCTCTCTCAGTTCGACCGCTAACCAATGCGGGGTTCTTCTAGAGCATAAGGAATCTCACCAGCTCTTCACCGGTCTACCTGTACCAAACCAGCAATCCGAGCTGCTTAATCATAGAGATCCCACTCAGCTCTCGGGTAATGTTAAAGCTTGGCTATCCGACTTCGATCGCGTGATCTGCGACACCTCCCCGCTTCTACAGATGAATCGCAGCAACATTCCAGCTCAAGTCGTAGCAAGTGCGTGCGACCATACCATTATGGTTGTCATGGGTGGGCGAACCACATCAGGTCAACTGACGAAAGCTACAGAATTACTCAGCTCTCCATCTATTAACGTACTGGGCTCTGTCCTCAATTTAAAGCATCAAGCTACCTTAGGTCAGGAAATGGCTCGAGAGCTCAATAGATTAACCTTCTTGCCTAAAAAGTGGCGAGAGCGTCTTTGCGAAAAAATCCTAGCCAATGATTTATTGGCCCACTCTGCTTAGGAGGTCACCATGAAAGCTTGGATTACACTAATTATTTCAGGTCTATTGAGTGCTTCACTCCATGCACAAGTCTTCACCTTTGGCATTGTTCCCCAGCAATCTGCTAGCCGACTTGCATCACTATGGGATCCCATTCTTGAGCAAATCAGTGAACAAACCGGGCACACTATCGTGTTTAGTACCGCGTCGGATATCCCGACGTTCGAACAACGTCTACGTGAGGGGGAATACGACTTCTCGTATATGAACCCCTATCATTACAGTGTCTTTAGCCAAACTCCAGGCTATAGAGCAATGGCAAAAGCCAAAGATAAGTTGATTAAAGGCATTATCGTTGTCAGAAAAGACAGTGGCATCAACTCTGTGGAACAACTTCAAGACCAAACGCTAGCATTCCCATCACCCGCAGCCTTTGCGGCTTCGATTTTGACTCGAGACTACCTTCATCAATCTGGGGTAAGCTTCACTCCCTCCTATGTTTCTTCACACGACTCCGTCTACCTTTCAGTTGCAAAAGGTTTCTACCCTGCAGGTGGAGGCATTTTGCGAACATTCAACTCATTACCAGAAGAAACAAAAGAGTTGCTTACTCCAATTTGGCAAACCGAAGGTTACACCCCGCATGCAATCGCCGCCCACCCTAGGGTTCCAAGAGAAATCGTAGCTGCCGTTAGCCAAGCTTTGTTCGCTTTGAATGAGTCGCCACAGACACAACAGCTACTCACCAATCTGAACATTAAAGGCTTTGTTAATGCCAAAGACCAAGATTGGGATGATGTTCGTCGTCTACAAATTCAACTGTTATCGCAATAGGTGAACGTTATGTCGTTAAGATTTAAAACCATATTAGGTATCGCACTTATTGAGATTAGTGTGCTGATGATCCTCACCTTCAGTGCAATGAGCTTCATGTCTGACTCAAACGAGAAGCAGCTTATTCAGCGGGCAAATGGCGCGGCTACGATGTTTAGCCATGCGGCAAAAGACTCGGTACTGTCCACAGATCTTGCAACACTGAATGATTTAGTCGACGAATTCATTCAGATCGAAGATATTGCCTACGTACGAGTATTGCGAAACGGCGAAGAAATGGCATGCGCTGGCGACAAAGATCTTCTTGCCCGTCAAATGATTGAGGACAACTCGCTGGATGGCGTATCTGATGGCATCTATGATGTTCGAGTCCCTATCACCTTAGGCCAATCAAACTACGCTGTTGTCGACATCGGCTTTGAAACCAGCCCTATTAGCTCGATGCTAAGTGACGCACAGAAAGCCATTATCGGCATTGCATCAATTGAGGTTATTCTCGTAGCATTATTTTCCTTTATATTAGGCACTTACCTAACAAGAGGTTTATCTCGCCTGACCACAGCAGCTCATCAACTTGGTAAAAGTGGTCCAGGTTTCCAAATCAACGATTCGCGATCAGATGAACTCGGGGAAGTGGCTCGCGCATTTGACAATATGTCAGCTAAACTAGAGCAAGATTACAGTGACTTGAATACTGCTCGAAAAGACGCAGAACAAGCATGTAATTCAAAAAGCCGCTTCTTAGCCTCCATGTCTCATGAGATTCGCACACCAATGAATGGTGTGCTTGGCATTCTTAACATCTTAGAAGAAACCAAACTCACCAATGAACAGAAAAAGCTCGTTTCTACCGCCACTGAATCCGGACATTTTTTACTCTCTGTTATTAACGATATTCTTGATTTCACGCGTATGGAATCCAATACCCTTATATTGGAAAACAAACCATTTGATTTACACCGCTGTATTGCTAGCGTCGTAGACACCTTCCACCCAAGTGCAAGTGCTCAAGGTTTGATCCTTCATTGCTACATTGAACCGACTGTGCCAACGCTAGTGTTAGGTGACGAAAATCGAGTTAAACAGATACTGCTTAATTTGATCGGTAACGCCATCAAGTTTACCCATGAAGGCAGCATCCGCATTAAAGTCGATTGTGAAGTTGGCGAGGATAGCAGAGCAAATATCCGCTGTGAGGTCTCAGATACAGGTATCGGAATCAACAAGAGTGCGATTGATTACCTGTTCGATGAATTTACTATGGTTGATCAAACTTATTCACGCAGTAAAGAAGGCTCAGGGCTAGGTTTGGCAATCTGTAAGCGTCTAGTTACATTGATGGATGGCGATGTCACCGTGATCAGTGAGCCTGAAGTTGGTAGTACCTTCACTTTCAACATTAGATTAGAGCCTGCCACTAGTTCAGATTCTTCAGGAAACGAAAATTGCTCTACTCAAACTCTAGTTAGAAACGATCTCGCGATCTTAGTAGCAGAGGATAACAAGGCGAATCAACTGGTAATTAAAGAGATGTTTAAGCGATTAGATATCTCAATTGATATCGCAGAGAACGGCATCGCAGCAGTAAACCTCGTTAAGCAATATAACTACGACTTAATCTTCATGGACATTTCCATGCCTGAAATGGATGGCATGCAAGCGTGTAGAGCGATTCGAAAACTTGACGATTCCCGAAGTGCAACGACTCCAGTTATTGCCCTTACCGCCCACTCACTTGCAGGAGATAAGGAGAAGTTCCTTGCTAGTGGTATGAACGACTACATCTCTAAGCCCGTACGCCTATCCCAACTAGTTGAAAAAATTAACCAATTTATTTCTCAATCACCTCAAACTAGTGAGCAAGTCACTGAAAGTACGTCTATAGTTAATATGCAATCTGACGTAAATCAAACGACTGAGATTTGTGCAATCACAGTTAAAGCCACAAAGGATGATATAGATTTGGAACTTGTTGACGAAACGGTATTGCAGCAGATGGTTCAAGACACGAGTGCAGATGTCATTCCTTTGCTCATAGAACACTATGTCGAAGAGTCTACGCATCGCTTAGATAAAATTTATACCGCAATGGATAGTAGAGATACCGAGACCCTAGAGTTTGAAGCTCACACCCTTGGCAGTTCATCACTTGCATTAGGTAATAGGAGTCTCTCAAATTTGGCGAGAAAAATAGAACATCTATGTCGAGATGGCCAAAACCAAAGTGCATTTCAGCTGAAAGAACAACTGCAAGAGACCGCAGAAAAGTCCTTATTTGCCCTTGAACAACGAAAACTAAAAGGATTCACAGAATCTACTGGATAACGTGATAAGGATATCGTAATGAAACCAAAAGTATTATTGATTGAAGACTCAACGTCACTGGCAATCTTGTATAAGCAATACATAAAAGATGAGCCTTACGATCTCTTCCACGTTGAGACAGGCCGTGAGGCCATCGCATTTATTGAACGTAATGTTCCTCAGCTCGTTATCCTAGACCTAAAGCTTCCTGATATGGATGGCGAGGATATCTTAGATTGGATTAATGAACATCAAGTTCCTACATCAGTGATTGTCGCGACCGCTCACGGCTCGGTAAACGTTGCTGTAAGCTTAGTTCAAAAAGGCGCTAAGGATTTCTTAGAAAAACCTATTAATGCGGATCGACTAAAGACATCGATCACTCTCCATTTACAACAAGTTAAACTCGAATATCTGGTTGAAGATATCGAGTCTAAATTTGACCGAAGTCGATTCCATGGCTTCATTGGATCAAGCCTGCCCATGCAAGGGGTGTACAAAATCATCGACTCCGTTGCGCCTACTTCCGCCAGTGTCTTTATTATCGGTGAAAGTGGGACTGGTAAAGAAGTATGTGCTGAGGCGATTCACAAAGAGAGTAAACGCAAAGACAAGCCTTTCGTGGCTATCAACTGTGGCGCTATTCCCAAAGACTTAATGGAAAGCGAAATATTTGGCCACGTGAAAGGAGCGTTTACTGGAGCAACAACGGACAGGAAAGGCGCTGCTTCTCAAGCACATGGTGGCACCTTGTTTCTCGATGAGCTTTGCGAAATGGACTTGGAAATGCAAAAAAAGCTTCTGCGTTTCCTGCAAACAGGTACTTTTACGCCACTAGGGGCAAGTCGTGAAGTAAAAGTCGATGTACGCATTATTTGTGCAACCAACCGTGAACCACTTACCGAAGTCGAAGAAGGCCGGTTCCGCGAAGATTTGTACTATCGAGTCCACGTTGTTCCAATCGACATGCCTCCACTTAGAGAACGCGGCAACGATATCGCGACACTTGCAAACCACTTTCTCAAGCTTTATTCCAAGGAAGATGGCAAACAGTTTAAAGGAATAAACCGAGACGCAGAATCATTACTAAAACGATATGCTTGGCCAGGTAATGTCCGCCAGCTGCAAAACATTATCCGTAATATTGTGGTGCTCAATGACGATAGCAAACTGTTAGTACACCATTTACCTGAGCAAATAATCAAAGGACGCGCGGCTACATCAACCCAGCCTAAACCAAGTCATTCATTTTCTACAGTAGCAGCGGCTGCAGATCCTGTTTCTGAACCACTAAGAGATGAAGCGCCAAACATCAATGGCAGTATGGATGACTCGCCTTGTCAAATTCGCCCCATGTGGCAAATCGAGAGAGAAACCATCCAGCAAGCTATCGACCACTGTGATGGCAACGTGCTTAATGCGGCAGTACTTCTAGAGCTTAGCCCTTCGACCGTGTACCGTAAGAAACAAGCATGGGAAGCTGAGGATGAGCAGCAATACACCGACTAATGTTTGGTTAATCATCGATAGCTTAGCCTTTGGCGGGATTGAAAGTCATGTCGTTCAACTCGCCAAGGGACTCAAGCAGTTTGAAGCGTCCGTCTTTGTCTGGATAGTGCGTAAATACGATGCCCCTCCTGCTCTGTGCGAGCATCTTGACGCAAATGACATCCCGCACAATTTCTTAGCCGATAGGCCACTCCAATCTCTTCCCACTTTGCTCAGCCATATCAAACAAAGGTCACCGGATGTGATTCACGCACACGGCTATAAGGCGAGCTTGCTCGCGAAAGCAGCTCGGCTAACAACGGGAATCCACCAGGTATCGACTTATCACGCAGGGGAAACACCCGTAGGCTTAGTGTATCTTTATGACATTATCGATCGATATACCGCTGCGCTGTCTTCTACTTCGATCGCCGTAAGTGCTCTTATTCAAGAAAAACTGCCTTGTCGGTCAACTTACCTCAACAACTTTGTTGATAGTCATTATTCATCTCCAATCCACGGGCATCAAACGGCTTTTGTGGGCCGCTTAAGTCATGAAAAAGCCGCAGATAGATTCGTGTCTATGGGTCATATGTTTCCCGATCAAGCCTTTGATATCTATGGTACCGGCCCAGATCAGGATCAGCTTAGCCACACTGCCCCTGAAAATGTTCGTTTTCATGGCTACCAATCCGATATGGAGCAAGTCTGGCCGCAGATCGATGTGTTGATCATCTGTTCACGTTTTGAAGGCCTGCCCATGACAGCGTTGGAGGCAATGGCGAGAGGAATTATCGTCATGTCATTGAATGTAGGTAACCTAGCTAAACTCATCCAACATGGTCAAAATGGCTACTTGTTTGATGATTTTTCTGCATTATGCGAATTTTATAGTGGTTTCCAAACCCTACCCGATTCTGAGCTCAACCAAGTCCGCCTCAACGCCCAGCAAACTATCCAGCACTCTTTTTCTCCTCAAGCACTGATTCCAAAACTACTCGAAATCTATCGCCCTAATGAATCAATCTGATTGTCAAATTGAAATAAGCGGCCAATAAAAATAAAAGTGATTACTTTTCAAAGCCTTAACAACATTTAAAATTGGCACCCTCTTTGCTCTAACTATTTTAGTAACGAAGTTTGTAGCGAAAAGGAGAACGTCATGGCTCAAAAAATCTTGTTTGTGCACTATGGTGATGACTGGATTAGAGGCAGCGAACGCTGCTTACTCGATTTGGTAAAGTATTTAGACTTACGCCACTATACGCCATTCGTCTGGACCAATAATCGTACCCTTATTAAGCAACTTAGCTTGATGAACATCGCCAACGAGCTTAATCATTTTCCTTTGCTGCTAGGTTGGAAAGCCCCTCGCTATGATGCGGTAAGCTGGCTCAATCTGATTGAATATGGATGCCACATTATCGAGCGAGAACAGATTGAACTCGTTCATGTAAATAGTGCAGCTCCTTGCCAATGGATGATTGCTGCGGCGCGTATCAAAGGCGTCCCACTGGTCACACAACTTCATTGTGGATACACGGTTAGAGATCGCCTTACACTAGGCTTGCATACTAGCCCACACGTGATAGCAGTCAGCCAATACGTTGCAACCCCACTTCTCAATGATGGCTATCCAGCAAACAATCTAACTGTCATCCACAACGGTATTGATACCCAAGCTCTCATTGAACAACCTAAAGTGGATGTTAAGAAAAAACTCGGTATCCCCAAACAGCATTTTGTCTTTGCGACTGTCGGCTCGCTCATTCACCGTAAAGGTATTGACCGCTTAATGACCGCTTTGCGCCACCTCACTTTAGAGTACCCAAATGCCCATTTGGTCGTAATTGGTGATGGACCGTTACGTGAGAACTTAGAGAACCAAGCCGAATACTTACGCCTGTCTCGCCACATTCATTTTGTAGGTGAGCAAAAGAATGTCGTGGGTTGGCTTAAAGGATGTAATGCCTTTGTCAGCGGAGCTCGCAGTGAGGCCTTTGGCTTAGTCGTTGCAGAAGCGTCTTTAGCACAAATTCCCGTGATAGCTCCCCATGAAGGCGGAATCCCAGAGTTTGTACACCATGGCAAAACAGGTGTCTTATACAAAAATAAGGGCATTAACGGATTAACAAAAGCAATGCGGTTTGTTATTGCCAACCCAAAACTCAGCAGCCATTTTGCCGAAAATGCCTATGAGTCCATTATTCGCGACCATGACTTAGACGTCACCTGTCGCGCGGTAGAGAAAGTCTACATGAAGCTATGGGCAAGTGAACAAGGAAAACCTTTGGGTCTATTAAGAACGCTCCTTCCTTTGAAAACATTTGTCGCAAAACGCTTAAATTTAGGAGGTCAACATGTCTAAGCTTCCTATTACGCTCATTTATGATCCGATTATGTTCAAAGGAGGGTCAAAAGTCGCGACAAGTGACGCTTTGAATCTATGCAGTAATCAGACGCAATACTTTGTTGTTGTCACTGCTGACTCCGAGTTTTGGGAAAAGACAGAGTTTTACAAAAAGCACCAGCCAAGAGTTTACGACCTGCCATTAAGCAAGTGGCTTACCTTGCATCACAACGGATTACTCTATTGGTTGGAGCAGCTTGTTGCCGCCTTTATTCTTATGTTTTTCATCGCGCGATTTAGAGGTGTAGCAACACTACTTGGAGGCTCTGGGCCGGGTATTGATATGCCTTTATATCTCGTGCAAAAGATGACCGGAAAACACGTAGTGCAGTGGGTGCACGGTAACGTAGGTTGCTCTCGATCCATCGGATATTGTTTGATCAATGCTTCTGCTGTGTTTTATTTGCCTTCCACTAAACAGAGTATTCTCAAGGCAATGGGATGTTATACCGCCCGCACACTGAGAAATGAAGATGTAGAAGCAATCGCAGACCTTTACTTTCATTCAGAAAACTACTTTGAAACGATAAACGGCATTGCCAAGAGCCGTTGGCCGACCCCAGTTCAACGTTCTTTACCCGTCGCTTTTTGGGCAGCATCGTTATTAAAGTGGAAAGGCTTAGAAACCTTAATTGATGCGATCAAACACGCCAACACCGTTCAACCCGTACCAGTCAACATCTGCTATATCAAGCCTCGCAATACCCAACTGCCTGTGTCTAACGCCCCCATTAACCTTCGCCATACCCAATGGTATCAAGACCCTAGAAATTTGGATGAGATCCGCAGTCAATCAAACATCTTTATATCGACTAGTCGTGGCGAACCTTTTGGGCTCTCTATATTGGAAGCGTTAGCCGCAGGTATGTGCGTGTTGCTGCCTTCAGACAACGCATATTGGGATCAAAAACTTACCCATAATAAAAACTGCATTAAGTACCAGCCCGATGATCCGCACTCACTGTGTAATGCCCTTCTTTACGCATTTAATGAAAGAGATGTCATGGAACGCTGCTGCAATGAGGCGATAAAAGTGGCCAAAGAATTTAAAGCCGAGGCGCGATATCAAAGCTTTGCTCGCTATCTAGATTGCAACGAAACCCTAGTCGCGCAAAAATAACAAGGGGCCTGATATGTCGAACAATTCGATTAAAAACATGAGCCTATATGCGATAAGTCTTTTTTTGGTCAAAGGGATGTCGCTGCTTACACTGCCGTTAATGGCCAATTATCTATCGCCTGATCAGCTTGGACACCTTGAGTTTATTGGTGTGACTACAGTATTTTTCTCCATGCTAATCGGCTTAGCCATGCACGAGAACTTGTATCGATTTATCGGCACCATCAAAAATCAAGTACAGAGGACGAAAACAGCCGGTCAACTCTACACCGCTACGATACTTATCTCGGCTGGGCTGGGCATTTCCACCTTTACAATCTACAACCTTCTTGGAGCACCACTATCTGAAATCAGCGAAACCCAATCTTTTTTGATCGGCATTGTATTATGCTATGAAGCGCCCTTAGCTATTGGCTTGGCGTGGCTTCGCTTACACAATCAAGCAATGTTGTTCTTCAAAGTCTGCATGTTGACGGTGTTTGCGCAGATTAGTTTGCTGGTTTCAATTTTGTTATATCAACCTGACGTAACTCTAATCTTCGCTGCAAATGTCTTATGTACACTTGGGCAATTTGTATTTCTTCACTGTTACCTTCCATTTAAGATCCACTTGCCTACATGGGAGAGATTACAAGGTTATTTGCGATATTCCACCCCATTAATGCTTTCTGCAATGGTGGCATTTGCACTAAGTGGTGCAGAAAGATGGTTCATTGCTGGATACACAGATCTTACTACGCTAGGAATCTACGCTATCGCGGCAAAATTTGCCTTAGCGGTCGGAATTATGATTCAGCCATTTCATATGTGGTGGATGCCGAAACGATTCCAAGTACAAGAGACTAAAGGAAACTTATCCGTCGCCAAAACGATTCAACAAGGCGCTCTATTACTCTGCGTTATCGCAGTTGCACTATCGTGGGCAAGCCAACTATTCATCACATTAGCGCTACCCGATATTTATCACCAAGCGGCGAAGCTAGTCACGATGACAATTCTCATCATGGTGTTTAAAGAGCTTACTGAAATGATCAACATTGGTATTTTATACGCTAAACAAACGACTAAGTTGCTCTACATAAACCTCACAGCCATCGCAATCGCATTTACCATCGGAGCCTTGACTATCGATCACGGTATAGAGGCAATATTGACAGCGTTGCTCTGTGGACAAGTCAGTCGATTTTTGTTTGCGTTGATTATCAGTCAAAAACTGCTTCCATTGCCTTACAATATTGGCGCTACTTTTGGTTTGATTTCATTAAGCGTGCTACTCATTTTCAGTGGCGGTTTTGATCAAACTCAGGCGATAACTTGGTTGATGCTCTTCCTTCAACCTCTTGCCCTAATCTCCTATGCTCATCGAGTTAAGCTCATTGAGCTTAAACTGATTCGAAAACAACTCGCTCACTCGAAATCCACCCTGTCTAGTGGCAAGGGTAAGGAACGCCATTATGGCTAGTTTGGAATCACGCCGTAGTTCCATCATTGCCATGACACTGCTGTGTGGGGCATTAACCATATTGTGGAGTATGGCGCCCCACCCGGCTCTAATAGCCGTCATATGCTTGGTGCCCTTTGGCATTCTGTTTGTGCTAAACCAAACCTTTTGGCTGGTTAGTCTGTTTGTTCTTTTTTCTTTCTTTCGTATACACGAGGCTTTCCCTGCTCTTTACTCACTGAAGATTCCACTACTGCTCTCATTAGGGGCTCTGGCTGCGCTAGTATGGCATACCCTTATTAGCGGTCAGGTAAAGCCTTATTGGCATAACAACTTAACTCAATTGGCAGTGTTTTGGCTCCTCGTCACCGTAGGCATTGTGCTTGCTTCTAATCCAGGTTTATCCATTACATTTTTCAAAAATATTTATTGGAAAATCATCATCATGACGCTTGCCATTGCCTGGTTGGTGGATACTGAATCCACGGTTAAGAAAATCGCAACACTTATCATCATATCGGGACTTCTGATTTCCAGTGTAGCTATCTTTAACTCACTAAACGGCATCGGACTCGTTGAGGGAACACGCGTCACTATTGGTCGACAGTTAGGATCCATGTTGGGTGATCCTAACGATTTATCGCTGGTTCTAATGTTTCCTTTAGCCTTTGCGATCTCGTTTGCTTCAACCAAAGGCATTGGACTAGCTAGACTCCTGGGTGCTATCGGGGTCATCCTTGCAGTCTGGGCTGTGTTAGCCACCCAAAGCCGCGGCGGACTGCTAGGATCCTTAGCTGTTTTTGGCATGTTCGGACTTAGGCTGATCAAATCCAAAACCTTATTAATAATGCTCGGAATAATGGCAGCATCTGCACTCTTCTTAATGGCGGGTATTTCAGACCGCCAATCTGGAGGCGCTGCAGAAGAAGGCATCGACGCATCGGCAATGGGACGTCTTTATGCGTGGGAAGCGGCGTTTAAAATGGCGCTACATAACCCTCTCTCTGGGGTTGGCCTTAACAATTTCTATGCAAATTACTTCTTCTATAGCCCTCACTGGGACGGTCTGAACCATGCCGTTCACAGTACTTGGTTTGGTGTGCTTGCCGAAACGGGCTTTCTCGGATTAGCCGTGTTTATATGGATGATTAGCGGATTGATTAAAACAAGCCGAACTACGCTTAGAAAACTCGATCAAAACCCGACAGTGTTCTCACCACACTTCGTCGCAACCGCAATGGCCGTGTACGCTGGTATTGTAGGTACTATTGTCTCGGGGACCTTTTTAACTCAAGGATTTACGTGGCCGATTTACATATTGGCGGCACTCTGTATCGCGATTTCTCGCATTACTCAAAATTCAACTCAAAATGAGAAACCAAATTCTCACCTGCAATAGGGAATTCTAAGGTATTGATTTAATTTAAATTTAAGTTTGGCACGTTATATGTAGTAGTTAGCACATTACACTTATAACGAAGGTGGCAATATGTTAGCTCAACAACTCAACGGTTTTAAAGTATGGCTAAAACAGAGTGACAGCCCAACATCACGAAAGCTGTTTTCTATTCTGAAAACGATAAGAGCATGCGACCTACCCACGCCCAATTGGCTAAATCGACTGATACTAAGTCTCTATTCATTAAGTATGAGCACCATCGCTAACGTTTCTCGCATATTAATCCATACTCCGGCATTTAAAGGACGCCTCACTCACTATGGCCGAGGCTTATATTTGTTTGGAGGCGTTCCCTTTGTGTCAGGCCCCTTAGAAATATCGGTTGGCAGCGATTGTCGAATATCAGGGCAAACCACTTTTAGTGGCAGACCTCAGTCTATCCGACCGCAACTCGTTGTCGGTAGCAATGTCGACATAGGCTGGCAAAGCACATTCGCCGTCGGAAGAAAAATTGAAATCAAAGATAACGTCCGCATAGCCGGTCGAGCGTTCTTTTTCGGCTATTCCGGCCACTCCCTCGATGCAACATTGCGGGCTCAAGGGGCTGGAGATCGTGATGAAGATGTAGGTGATATCACGCTTGAAAAAGATGTTTGGATAGGAACCAATGTAACCATTTGCCCAAACGTCACCGTAGGAGAAGGATCCATCATTGGCACTGGCAGTGTCGTAACCAAAAGCATCCCCCCCTTTGTTGTAGCGGCAGGTAACCCAGCAAAAGTTGTTCGCCAATTAAAAAAGGAGCCTAGTCATGCGTGATCTCATCGTTTTTGGAGAAGATTTTGGCGGGCTTCCATCCAGTACCCAGCACCTCATCACTCGCCTCGCATCAGATCGCCGTGTACTTTGGGTAAACTCTATTGGGTTACGTCAGCCCCGCTTCAACCTAAAGGACATGGGTCGAGCCTTCAACAAACTGGTAGGTAAAGCAAAGAAAGGCTATGGGAATGTTACGACGACTCACCCAAATATTCATGTCGCAAACATAAAGACCATTCCTGCACCGTGTTCCGATCTCGCAAGAAAGCTTGCCAAATCGATGATCGTAGCTCAGCTCAAGCCGCTAATCGCAAAGCTAAAACTACGCTCACCAATCCTTTGGACATCTTTACCAACGGCTGCCGATCTATGCGGCTCATTAAACGAATCGGCTGTTGTCTATTACTGTGGTGACGATTTTTCCTCTCTTGCGGGTGTTGATCACGACGTAGTTCGCCAGCACGAACTGGACTTAGTTTCACAAGCACACTTGGTCCTCGCAGCAAGTAATGAATTGTGCCGTAAGTTTCCCAGCGTAAAGACCCATTTACTACCGCATGGTGTCGACATGTCGCTATTCAGTCAGCCACGCAGCCGAGCGAATGACCTACCCACCAGCGGCAAACCCATAGCGGGTTTCTATGGCAGTTTGTCAAATTGGTTGGATTACGACATGCTTGGCCTACTTTGCAAACAGCGACCTGACTGGGAGTTTGTCTTTATCGGACCAATAGAAGTAAACGAAAACCCATTGCCCAAATTAGCCAATGTTCACTACCTAGGGCCAAAGCCTCACCATCAATTACCAAGTTATAGCCAGCACTGGAATGTGGGTTTACTACCGTTTGTACTCAATGGACAAATTTTGTCTTGCAGCCCATTAAAATTAATGGAGTACCTTGCTGCTGGTTCTCCTGTTATTTCATCGCCCTTCCCTGCAAGCCGCAGTTATCGTGAACATATTCATTTCGCCCATACCGCAGAGCAATACAGTGATGCGTTAGATAACGTTTTAATCCAACAAAAACCTACAGTTCTGAAGCTGAAAGAAGAAAGTTGGGATAGCCGCAGTAACGAGCTTTCTCGATTACTGGAGGCAATATGAACGAGTTAAAGCTCAGATTTATCATATTGCTTAATGCAGCTTGGCGTCAGCGCTATGTCATTTTGTTGCCCATCATGATTCTGCCATTTGCAGGATACTTTGTTGGCAAAATGGCTCCCGCTCAGTATGTCTCTCACACGAGCATGTTGATTCAAGAAACCGCCAAGATGAATCCTTTTCTGGAAGATATTGCTGTATCTACCATGTTAAAAGAGCGCTTAAATGCCTTAAGCACATTATTGAAAAGTCGCCATGTGCTGACAGCCGTCGCAACCGAGCACCAACTGATTCATGACACAATGACTCCTGCTGAGAAAGACCGGGTCATCAACCGCCTAGCCAATAATTTAACTGTCACTCAACCAGGTAAGGATTTTCTCAAAATAACCCTTTCATCCCCTAGTCCGCTTGGAATGAAGGAGCTACTTGAGTCAATTAGTGACCATTTCATTGAGCAGCTCCTAGCTCCAGAACGTTCATCAATTAAAGATTCTGCCGAGTTCCTCGCGATTCACATTGAACAAAGAAGATTGGAACTAGAGAAGGCTGACATCAAGCTTGCGGCATTCAAAAATCAGTACGCTTCCGTAACGCCTGAAATGCAGAGCCAGAGCCTCTCAAGACTCGCATCACTAAAACAGACTCTTGCCGAAAAAGAAGCCGAGTTATCTGGTGTAAAAAGAAGTCTTGGATCATTAGATCAACAGTTATCTCGTACGAACCCCGTAGTTGGCAGGATTGAGGAGCAAATTATCGAGACTCGTAGCGAGCTTACCCTGCTCAAAGCCAAATACACCAACAGCCATAGTGCTGTTCAAGGGAAAGAACGTGAGCTTAGAAGATTAGAAAGCGAACGAAATCAGTTGATTCAGTTAGAACAACCTAACGTTGATAGTAATCAGCTTTGGGATATCGCAAGCAGTAACAGTCTGTCTGAATTAGGCGACGCACAGCCCCTATTGGTTACTCAGTTGCACAACTTGCAGCTTGTGCGTAGTCGGTATGAATCTTTATCAGAAGAAACTAAAAGTCTGCAAACCATGATCGAAGAGTTGGAAAAATCAGCAAACCAATTCGGAGACCGAGCAAGAACCCTTTATCAACTGGACCGTGAGGTGAATTTAAAACGCCAACTTTATGATGAGTTAGTTCAACGCTACGAAATGGCCCAGTTGACAGGCTCACTTGGAGTATTTGAACAAAGCAAACGGGTAAAAATTATCGACCTACCCTATACCCCAAGCCATCCTTCAAACCTACCTATATTCATTTTCATCGTCGCTGGCTTAGTTGCGGGAATTGGCTTAGGCGGCGGTATTGCCACCTTTATCGAACTGTTCAACTCATCCATTCGTCGTATCGAAGAAATTGAATCGATCACGAAAGCTCCAGTACTCACCTACCTTCCAAAAATAAAATAACTTTGTCATCACGAGATTCAAAATGACTCTCCAGATTAAATTTACCAAAAATTATCTCTAAACAACTGTTATTTAAAAACTTAATTCTTGGCACACCCTATGCTTTAGGTAGTAAAACAAGATAAGAAATGTGTCGACGCATAAGGATTCGATCATGAAAAAAACACCAAAAGTTATCGTCCATGTTGTACAGCACCTTGCTCCCGGTGGGCTAGAGTCCCTTGCACTGAATATGCTTGCGTTTTCCAACCTAAACCATCGGATATTACTCGTCAGTCTTGAGGGCTATAAAGCAGATGCCATATCCAAATGGCCCAAGCTCGCCAAATATGAAAAACAGCTACTGTTCTTATCAAAGCCCCAAGGTAAAAGTGGGAAAACCCTGTTTCAGTTGTATAAACTGTTTCGCTTACTTAAGCCTCATTGTGTTCACACCCATCACATTGGCCCAATACTGTATGGCGCCATCGCGGCACGCTTAGCAGGCATCAGTATTAGAATCCATACCGAGCATGATGCTTGGCATTTGCACTCCTTTAAGCAACGCCTGATCCAGAGCTTTGCCTTAAGGGTCGCTAAACCTCGCTTAGTCGCCGACGCACAGCGTGTGAGTGACCAGCTCAACGAATACTTTTCTTATCAAGATTTAACCGTTATCAAAAACGGAATCGACTGTGAGCACTTTAAGCCAGGCTCGAAACCCTTAGCACGCCAAGCTCTTGGATTGCCTGTCAATGCTAAAATCATTGGCTCAGCAGGACGACTAGAAGAGGTCAAAGGGCATGACGTACTAATAAAAACCTTACCCCTGCTAAGCCCCTATGTCCATTTGGTGATTGCAGGTAACGGAAGTCGTCGTGCTCAGTTAGAGACACAGGCAAATGCTCTAGGTGTCGCCAATAGAGTCACTTTTCTTGGCTTAGTAGAAGATATGCCTCGGTTCTACCAGTCTCTCGATTTGTTTTGTTTACCTTCACGCTCCGAAGGCTTCCCTCTTTCAACATTAGAAGCGCAAGCGTGCGGTGTAAAAAGCATTGCTACAGACGTCGGGGCCTGTAACGAAACTCTTGATCCAGCGACAGGTGTTTTAGTGCCAAGTGAAGACCACCAGCACTTAGCTAATGCGATTCAACAATCGCTATACGCCCCTATCACATCAAGCCCAAGAGCATTCGTGCTGGCTCATAACGACATAAGACAAATGATCCACGCCTACAATACATTGACTGAGGAGAAACTCGCATGATCGATTTAACGCTTATGCTTACTTTTGGTGTTAGTGCGCTTCTCATCATTTATCACCACGTAGGTTATCCAGTAATTTTGGCGTGGTACTCCAAAAGTCACCCACTGAAAGCACTTCGACATAAAGTTCGAGGATTCAAAACACAAAACAGTGACCAAGATTGCGCTACCGTGACCATTTTGATTCCCGCTTACAACGAAGAGCAATGGATAGCAGACAAAATTCGTAATCTCGCCTCTCTAGACTACCCAAAGAAAAAGTTCAAAGTGATCATTGCCTGTGATGGCTGTACAGACAACACCGTATTAAGAGCCGAAGAGACCATACAAGAAGCCATTTGCTGTGATACTCATTTTGAGATTCACGCTTATGAGAAAAACCGAGGCAAAGTGGCGGTGGTTAACGATCAAATGAAAAACATCACCAGCGATATCACTGCACTCAGTGACGTGTCAGCCATCGTTTCTTTGGATGCTTTATGGATTGCTAACAGGCACTTCAGTAACCCAGAAGTCGGGGTTGTTAATGGCGCATATACCCTATTCGATACTCAGAACAAGGGTGAGCAAAAGTATTGGCAATATCAAAGCCAAGTCAAAATGAACGAAGCCACGTTTGGTTCAACACTTGGAGCACATGGCGCATTCTACCTGTTTAGAACCCACTTGTTTGATGACTTACAAGCAAACACCATCAACGATGACTTCATATTACCGATGAAAATTGTCAAAAAAGGGTATTTGGCGGAATACGACAGCAATATGACCGCCCTTGAACTAGAAGCATCCTCCGAAAGCATGGACTTTAAGCGCCGCTTGCGTATTTCTGCTGGAAACATGCAACAAGCGATCTTGTTAGCGGAAATGTTTTTACCACGCCATGGAGGCGTTGCCTTTGCGTTTTTGTCTGGAAAAGGACTGAGATTACTCACCCCTTATTTGATGATTGCCTGCTTAGTCAGCTCTGCGATGCTAATTGAACAACCGCTGTTTAGCCTTGCGTTAATCGCTCAGCTTGCTATCTACAGTCTCGCTTTTCTAAGCTATCAGTTCCCTTTTATTTTCCGACACAAAGTATGCAAATTAATTCTCTATATCGTCGCGGGCCACGTTGCCAATTTTGTCGGCGGTGTTCGTTACCTACTTGGCATTGAGAGCGGTAAGTGGTCAAAATTGAACCACTAAGGAGTTTATTATGAGTAATGCCTCTACACCTATTACGATCTATATTACTAAGCGTTTATTTGATCTTCTCAGCTCATTAATCGCCTTACTGCTTCTTTCACCCGTCATGCCTCTGATTGCCATTGCAATCAAAGCGAGCTCACCCGGCCCAGTATTTTATAAGCAGCTTAGAGTGGGCAAATCGACACCGGATCGCATGATGTTTTTTGAGATCATCAAGTTTAGAACTATGTACCAAGATGCGGAGCAACTCACCGGCGCGGTCTGGGCGACCGAGAATGACCCGCGTATTACACCTGTTGGACGTTTCTTGCGTAAAACCAGGCTAGATGAGATCCCGCAGCTGTTTAACGTCATTCGTGGAGAGATGTCTTTGATCGGCCCAAGACCGGAGCGTCCAAGCTTTTATAATAAACTGGAGACCGCCATTCCATTTTTTGCTGACAGAACCTATGGCGTTATGCCTGGTATTACAGGGTTGGCTCAAGTCAATCAAGGGTATGACACCTGTATTGACGACGTTCGCCGTAAAGTGGGTTTTGACCATAGCTATGCACTCTCTTTGCGCTCTCTTCGCTCTTGGCTCGCGATGGATATCAACATCATCACCCGTACGATTGTTGTCATGTTTGATGGCCGAGGCCGTTAATCACATCCTCAAAACTAATGGTTAGCCAGAGATGGGCTAGCCATTGGTTATCTGTTTACGTATCCAATCCACAAAGCAACGCTGCTTCACTGTCAGCTCTTTTTGTTCCGCCAATAAATAGTATCGGCATCCTGTCGGCATTGGTGTCGGAGTCAGCGGAAATACCAGTTTCTCACTTTCTAATTCAGCTTGAATTAAGTTAACCCGACCCAACGCGATACCTGCGTGATTAACTGCAGCATGCACTGCTAAGTCAGAGCGGTCAAAGCCAATCGCGCGACACGACTTTAAGTCAACATGACGGTGGTGTTCTTGCCAACTCTTCCACTCGTTAGTATGCGTGTCTAGATGCCAAGCTTGGTTGTCGTGAAGCAAAACACAGTGTTCAAGACTTGCCCCGTCCTGGCCTAGTGCCATCTTTCGAGCATAGCTAGGACTGCAAACAGGGACGACCTGCTCTTCAAATAAGCTTTCTGAATAGGCGTAGGTCGGCGCGACATGATCGTAATAGATGGCTAAATCAATGCCATGACGAGTCAAATCAAGATTATCATTTCCCGTTAATAGCTTTACCTCAATGGAAGGGTGTTGCTGAATAAAATCATTTAACCTTGGGACTAGCCAACCGTAAGCAAAAGAAGGACGCACATAAAGCGTGAGCACTCCTGCAATACTCCCTTTTTGAACGAGCATAAGCTCATTGCCAATCTGTGCCAACGAAACGGTTAAGGTTTGATAAATTTGCTGCCCTTGAGGCGTAAGAAAAATCTGTCGATGCTTTCGCTCAAACAGCAGAATATCAAGGTCTCGCTCCAATTTAGCAATCTGGTGTGAGACAGCACTCGGCGTCAAACAGAGCTCCTCTGCAGCCAAGGCAAAAGACCCTAACCTTGCTGCCACTTCGAATGTGTTCAGTTTCGCTAAATGAAGGCTCGACAATGTCGAAAAATTTGCTCGATTCATTACCCGCTCTTACATGATAGAATCTAATCGTTACCTCTATTTTATACAATAAAGCCGCAACATAGTTGAATTTCACTCATCTATTAATGATATTTAATCATTTGTCATCACTTCTAACGCACGCTTAAATGGAATGACCATAAATCGATAAATAACTGCCATGCACCCTTTAGCTGAACAATACCCATTAATAACGTCGCTCATCGCACTAGAAGAAAGCCATTGGTTTAATTCCAACACGACTTCTTTGGCAGAAGCGCTGCCTTTTGTTGGGCTCAGTCAAGAAGATGTCTATGAAGCCTCTGAGAGACTCAAACGATTCGCACCCTACATCGCAAAAGCGTTTCCAGAAACGGCGAAAAGCAATGGCGTCATTGAATCTCCTCTACGTGCTATCAGCGCCATGCAACACCAACTGAATCAGCATTACAACACTGAAATGCTCGGTAAATTGTTGTTAAAGCTCGATAGTCACTTACCTATATCTGGGTCCATTAAAGCGCGAGGCGGTATTTATGAGGTCTTAACGCACGCAGAACAGTTAGCTATCACGCACGGCAAGCTCGCGTTTGATGATGACTACAGTAAACTCGATAACCAAGAGTTTCGCGCTTTCTTCTCTCAATTTAGTATTGCCGTAGGTTCAACCGGAAATCTCGGGTTATCCATTGGAATTATTAGCGCGAAGCTAGGTTTCAAAGTGACTGTTCATATGTCAGCCGATGCTAGGCCATGGAAAAAGGACAAGCTCAGAAGTCACAGAGTCACGGTTATCGAGTATCAAAGCGATTACGGTGTCGCAGTTGAACAAGGAAGGTTAGAGGCAGAGAAAGACCCACATTGCTTTTTCATTGATGATGAGAACTCTAGGACTCTATTTCTTGGTTACGCCGTCGCTGGCGAACGGTTAAAGCAACAATTACAGACCAAAGGCATTACCATCAATAAAGAACGCCCTCTTTTTGTTTACCTGCCCTGTGGAGTTGGTGGTGGGCCTGGAGGTGTCGCATTTGGCTTAAAACTGGCGTTGGGTGATCACGTCCACTGCCTGTTTGCAGAGCCTACTCATTCACCATGTATGTTACTTGGCGTGCATACTGGCCTACATGACAGTATATCAGTACAAGATATCGGCATCGACAATATCACTGCAGCCGATGGTTTGGCTGTAGGCCGCGCTTCAGGGTTTGTTGGCAGAGCAATGGAGAGACTCATTGATGGTTATTACACAGTGAGTGACAAAACACTATTTGATCATTTGCGGTGTCTCGATAAAAGTGAGTCCATTCAACTAGAGCCCTCTGCCCTTGCTGGTATGAAAGGGCCGGCGATCGTCTCTACCAATCACGATTATCTAGCACGTCTCGGTTATTCTCAGCAATCTCTCGATAACTCCTTACACATTGTATGGGCAACCGGGGGCGGTATGGTTCCCGCGGAAGAAATGGCCAAATACTTGGGCAAATAAAGTATGATGAAGTGCACATTTCTTCATCCAAGCGGTTCAAAAAACAGGCTTTTTGATTAGATGTAAAGCAAACAGTTTAAAAACCAATAATTTGCTCTTGCACGCGTGAATAACTCTCGGTAATATCCATGTCGTTCTTAAGGAATGGGTCCGTAGCTCAGTTGGTTAGAGTACTACCTTGACATG
>NZ_CFHWOM010000013.1:0-74042 GCF_984391705.1 Vibrio sp.
CGGCCTGTCACGCCGGGGGTCGCGGGTTCGAGTCCCGTCCACTCCGCCACTTCTTCGAAAGCCCTGCTAGAAATAGCAGGGCTTTTTCGTATTTGAATCATTTGGAATGTCTGTCCTTCTACCGGATAGCTCCAGATTAGTTGTCCCCAACGAAAGACAGCGCTTGTTTACGTTTAACGCTTCTTAAGTACTGAGCTTATTTCATGGGCCGAACACCTGACCATCGATTCTCGCTCGTATGCGACTCCAATTGAACGCAAACCCGAGCTGGGTGCCTTAGCCATTTCGCCACTTAGTTAACCTGATACGAAAGCTTTGTGTAGAAAGTGTTTTTGCATGGACTCACTGGAGTCTCACCACTACTTTTAGAAAGCCTAGTTTGACATTGTCACTGGCATCTCGTTTTTCCTAATAGGACAAATGCCTCCTGCTATGATGCTAGAAGGAAAATCAAATTTTTTGCCTATGTCATTCCAGGTATAAATAATGTTTCTAGCAAGTGGTTCCAAAAGGTTCAATGCTGATTGATTAAGTCAAAAACTAAACTTAGTTGAATTATATGGAATGATATATTGATAAGGTGTAGCATCCTGTTACAATGCTCACCTGTTTTCATATTGAGTGTCGTCAGTGACTTTAGATAATGAGATAGGGATAAAGAAAGCTCTTCTAGGGATTACAGCACTTTTTACATTGTCAGTAATACTATTGACCTCAGATTCTGCAAAGGAGTCTGAATTAGAGTATTACAACGAAAAGCGATTCGTCGAAAAAGGGCTCGAAGAACTAAGCCAGGTTCTGAATGCTCTCGAGTACAACATATCGGTTTTGTATCCTTTACATAATGAACAGTATGTATTACCTCATATAATTAATCTTCAGGGGATAACTTGCAATTTTGGTGGCGTTAGCCAGCAAGGTGAAGATTATGACTTTCTATTCTCTGGCCCTGCATCTATGTGTGACCCTTCATCTAGCCTTTACCAAGAAGCGTATCGTCGATTATTTATCGCGCCTTCAATGGCTTACTTTACTAACGCATTTGAAAAAATTTCATCCATCTATTTTCTTTCAAAAGACAAGTTCATCATTTCATCACCAAAAGAATTTGCTCAAGCTATAAAAGGGGACACCTTCGATAGTATTGTGATGAACCGCCCTTACTGGATAAACACGGTGCGTTATGGCCTCACTCAGCAACAAGATAGAGTGGTCTTTACCGGAAACTATGAAGACTATCTTACGGGGGAAAAGGTCGTTACCGTAACTCGTGGTGTTTATATTGACGGAGAGTTTAAAGGGGTACTCGCAATCGATAGTTACCTCAATGATCTTCTTCAAGACACAATGTCCGGCTATCAGTTATCCGACACTCCGGGCCCCAATTATCGCGATTTGGTTAGCTTTACGTTTTCGGCACCAGTAATAATCGGTGAGCAGTATACTGGACTTTACTTGAATGTTAATGAACCGAAAAGGGAGCACATTTTCCATATTCTTCAACACGATAAAGACGCGCTTATCTTACTGTTTTTTGGCTATGTTATTGGACTGGCCTTCATATGGTATAACTACACCCAAACCAAACACGCTCGTTTGCATGAACTTGCGATGAAAGATCCTCTTACAGGGCTTGCGAACCGGAGAGGTTTTGAACACCGCCTTAAAAATCTGGTGGAATCGCAGTATTTCGCAATCGCAGTTTTTGATATCGATAACTTTAAAAGGATTAATGATGAACATGGCCATGATGAAGGCGATCTCGTTATCATGCATGTTGGTCAGTCTATTACTAATAGCGTGCGTCGACAGGACATTGTTGCTCGTTTTGGTGGTGAAGAGTTTGTTGTTGCTGTGAGTGGGGAGTCGGACGTATTGGTCAGCTCTATTTTAGAGCGTATACAGAGAGAAATTAGTCTACAACCTTATCGATTACCAACTGGGAATCAAAAATTTATCTCGGCCTCTGGAGGCGGGGTTATTTACAAGAGCAACCATTTCGAAGGTTCAATGCACATATGGTCTAATCAAGGGATCCGTCGTGCCGATCAGTTGTTGTATCAAGCAAAGGCTAACGGGAAAGATAGGATCGTCATTGAGCAACAATAAAAAGGCCAGCTGACGCTGGCCTTTTTAATTAAAGAATAATATCTCTTACTTCCGGATCTTTACGTTCCAAGTAATGAATTGATTTTATACGACGAATTGTACGGCAACGTCCACGAATCAATAGAGTTTCGGTAGTTGCAATATTACCTTGACGCGTGATGCCTTCTAACAAATCACCTTTGGTAATACCGGTTGCAGAAAAGACGACATTATCGCTACGAGCCATGTCTTCCATCTTCAAGACGACATTCGCTTCTACACCCATCTCTTGGCAGCGTTTGAGTTCGGCAGCTCCGTAGATGCGGTTTTCTTCACTGTCCCCTTTAACTTCATGGCGAGGCAGTAGTCGTCCATTCATATCACCGTCCAATGCACGGATGACAGCGGCTGAGACTACTCCTTCAGGAGCTCCACCTACACAGTACATAGCATCCACTTCACTGTCAGGCATACAAGTTAGGATCGATGCAGCGACATCACCATCAGGTACCGCAAATACACGTACACCCATTGATTGCATTTCTGCAATGACTGCATCGTGACGTGGTTTTGCTAAAGTAATGACTACTAGGGTATCAAGAGATTTGTTAAGCGCTTTAGCGATGTTTTCTAGGTTCTCTTTAAGTGGTTTGTGCAAGTCTATGCAACCTTTCGCTCCAGGGCCGACAACCAGCTTTTCCATGTACATATCAGGAGCTTTGAGGAAGCTGCCTTTCTCACCAGCAGCAAGCACAGCCAGCGCGTTTGATTGACCCATAGCTGTCATGCGAGTACCTTCGATAGGATCAACAGCAATGTCCACTTCATCACCACCGATACCGACGTTTTCACCAATGTAGAGCATTGGCGCATCATCGATTTCACCCTCACCAATAACAATCTCACCGCTAATCTCGGTTTTATTAAGCAGGGTACGCATAACTTCAACAGCCGCGCCGTCTGCTGCGTTTTTATCGCCTCGGCCTAGCCATTTATAGCCTGCCAAAGCAGCGCCTTCTGTTACTCGAGAAAATGCCATTGCTAAATCGCGTTTCATGATGACTCCAAAGTAAGGGGGAATGAGAAAATCGGCAGGATTCTAACACAATGGGAAGAAAACGTTTGCTATTTTGAGCGATTTGAATTGAACTCGATCAAAACAGTGTCGAAATCCATGTAAATCAGTTGGTGTTTCCCTTTCAGTCAGGAGATTGTCAGTGTGTGCTGTTTTTTTGACCGAATGGTGCAAAATATCGAATATAGGGCGTGTTTATCATTCTCGGGCTGAGTAGAATGAAGGCATTGAGTGGAGAGCCCTTCACATAAATGAATAACCAAAGGTAGGCTAAGATGTCTTTTGAAGTACTAGAACAACTAGAAGCAAAAATCCAAACTGCTGTTGACACTATTTCTCTGCTACAGATGGAAGTAGAAGAACTAAAAGAAGAGAAAGAGAAGCTAGCAGTTGAAGCCAATGAATTACGTTCAAGCCGCGAAGAACTTGAGCAGAAAGCTCAGCAGATGCAACAAGAGCACGCTGCATGGCAAGATCGTATCCGTAACCTTCTAGGTAAGATGGATGAAGTAGAGTAAGTTCATAAACTTACCTAAGAGCAAAATAAAAAGGTTGGCGAAAGCCAACCTTTTTGCATTTCTTAACATCATTAAATACTTGGTCTAACACCTAGCGTATGGCATAAAGCGTAAGTCATCTCTGCGCGGTTAAGTGTGTAGAAGTGGAAGTCTTTTACGCCTTCACGACTCAGTACTCGAATCATGTCGATCGCTTGGCTTGCACCTACCAATTGACGTGTCGTTGGGTCGTCATCTAAGCCTTCAAACTGCTTTGCCATCCAGCTTGGTACTTTTACATTGTTCTGCGCAGCAAAGCGTGATGCCTGCTTAAAGTTTGAGACTGGAAGAATACCAGGAACGATTTCAACATCGATACCTGCTGCAACACAACGGTCGCGGAATCGTAAGTAGCTCTCTACATCAAAGAAGAACTGGGTAATGGCGCGGTTTGCGCCAGCATCTACTTTACGTTTAAGGTTTAACAAATCAGCTTGAGCGCTTTTCGCTTCAGGATGTACTTCAGGAAATGCAGCAACGGAGATGTCGAAATCATGGCGATCTTTTAGCAGAGTCACTAGATCCGATGCATACATATCTGGTTTACCTCCACCTGGAGGAATATCACCACGAAGAGCCACAATGCTTTGAATACCATTGTTCCAGTAGTCGTCAGCGATCTGGATCAGTTCTTCACGGCTAGCATCAATACAAGTCAAGTGAGGCGCTGCGATCAGTCCTGTTTCAGCTTTGATCTCTTTGATGATTGAGTGGGTGCGGTCTCGCTCACCTGAATTTGCCCCATAGGTTACAGAGACAAACTTAGGCTTAAGTGTTTTTAGGCGATGTACAGAGTTCCAAAGTGTCTCTTCCATTTTTTCACTGCTCGGTGGAAAAAATTCAAATGACACATTAATGTTGTCAGAAAGTTCAGCGATATTTTGATTTAAGGCGTCGATATGACCTGCGTGTGTGTATCCCATCTTACTCTCTCCCTGTGGTAACTCTGCCCACTAAACTGCAAATCCTTGAATTGACGTTTAGACGTCTATATGTCCACAGAATGTATTGAATACGATTTAATGTCAACAGTGTAATTATGAATTTTATTCAAGTTGATCATGAGTGATATTGAAGTTCACTTTACTGGAGTGTTCTGTCTATGATTTTAGACAGAGTTTGCGAGTCAGGATAAAAAAGGGCTGCAAAAAGCAGCCCTAGATGTTTAGAGGAAGCTAGAAAGTAAATTGAGATCCGATTGAATTGCACCTGAAGTGACTTCTCGTCCAGCTCCTGGTCCACGGATAACGAGTGGGTTGTCCTTGTACCACTTGCTCTCAATCGCGAATATGTTGTCGCAAGGTAGTAAATTCGCTAGCGCATGTTCCTTATTCAGAGCTTCAACGCCGACACTCGCTTGGCCATCTTTCTCTAAACGGGCTACATAGCGTAGGACTTTGTCTTCGCGCTGCGCTTTTTCTAAGCGCTCAGCAAGAAGCTGACTTAACAACTGACTCTTATCTAAAAAGTCATCTAGCGACAGGTCAGCTAACTCTGATGGCACTAAACTTTCTACTTTTACGGCTTCTGGTTCAATGTCTAGCCCAGCTTCACGGGCTAGGATTACTAGTTTTCGCATCACGTCTGAACCATCAAGGTCATTGCGAGGATCTGGCTCAGTGAGGCCCTGTTGCCAAGCTAGATCGACTAACTCGGCAAAAGGGACTGAACCATCGTATTGTTGAAATAGCCATGAGAGCGTACCTGAGAAGATTCCAGATAATGCTTGAATATCATCACCACTTTCACGTAAATCACGCACTGTGTGGTTGATAGGCAGCCCAGCGCCCACGGTGGCGTTGTATAGCCAGTGACGATTAATTTTGGCGAAAGCATTTTGGACTTGATGGTAATAATCACTCGAAGCGGAGCCCGCTACTTTATTGGCAGAGATAAGGTGCATGCCTTGTTCCGCAATGTTCAAGTATTGGCCAGCTAACTCTTTACTTGCCGTCACATCCAACACCACGACATCATCGTATCCTTGGATAGCTCCTAACTTGTCAATCCACTCACCAGACTGGTACTCGATGGCTTCTTCGTCAAAATGCTCGCTCACTGAAGATGCATCGATGCCCTGAGGATTGAACCAATAAGTTTGACTATCGATAACCGCTACTAACTCAAAACTCATACCACGGCGTTTTTCTAGATCGGCTTTTTGCTCTGCAAAGAGAGTTAACCAACTCGATCCAATATTGCCTTTACCACACAATGCGATGCCGACACGTTTCTGAGCTTGGAATAACTGGCTATGAATGGCTTTGACCAATTGGGTAGTGTCAGCTTTACGCAGTATCGCCACTAAACTCAATCCAGATTGAGATTCAGAGATAAATTCAACGGGAGATGATTTGAGCTTTTGATAGAAACCGTAGCAGTGATTAGCATTTTTCGTTACACCAGCGCCGACCGCCGCTACGAGAGAGTAGCCTTCTTTTAGTTTAATTTCGGCTTCAATTGCTGCGTCTTGCAGATATTCTAGCGCACCACCGGCAATTTCAGCCGTGTAAGCTAAGCGAAGCGTATTTTGGTCATCTTGTACTTCATAGGTTAAAGGTTCGAGCTGAGCGCGTTTTAAGCTAGATAGTACTTCTTTCTCAAGTCTTGCGAAGTCGTGACCTGCAGAGAAGTTAAGTTGGATTAGCAGCACTTCGTTGAGTGATGAAATGATCTTTGCTCCACGACCAGATGCCAATACGCGTTCGATTCGAGTAGAGCCAGATTCGGGTTCGTAGCTGCAGCGTAGATGCAAATCCATGGTGCTTTGAGCAACTGGCTGTAGAGTCCGGCTATGCAAAACTGGTGCGGCAAGACGAGCCAGTTCGCTCGCTTCATCAAGCCTGAGGAGTGGTAGTAAGCAGGCATCGCTAACAATACGAGGATCTGCACTGTATACACCCGCTACATCACTCCAAATGGTTACTTGTTTGACTTCCGCTAAAGCACCGATGACCGTTGCTGAATAGTCTGAGCCATTCCGACCCAGTAACACGGTTTGCCCTTGTTCATCTTGTGCCATAAACCCGGTAATCACCACTCGATGATGGGCATGTTGAGCTAGTACTTCTTTGACGAGCGGATAAGATGCTCCGCGATCAACTTCTGGCTGAGTACCGATTTCTGCTCGAAGGAAAGCTCGCGCATCTTGAGCAACGGCTTGAAGGTTATTCTGGTTGAGGAGAGCAGCCAATAGACGTGACGACCATACCTCACCATGACCAAGCACAGAGGCCTTTTCTGCTTCAGTCAACGGTGCCGTAAGCTCACCCAAAGTAGAAAATTCGTCGTTTAGCTTGGCAAGTAATGTTTGTTGTTCTTCTATAGAGATCAGCTCTTCGATAAGAGTAGTTTGAAATTGGCGTAGGCTTTGCAACACTTCATGTGCTAAGCGACCATCTTTATTGAGTGACTCTAGAAACTCTATTAAGCGGTTAGTGGTCTTCCCTGCGGCTGAGACGACAATCAAGTCTTCACTGGCAGAGTACTCTTTTAAGATATTAACTACGCGGCGATAACATTCCGGGTCGGCTAAGCTACTACCACCGAATTTATGCAGTTGGCGAGAAATAGTCATTAGCATGCCCCCTTAGTTTCAGCGAACGCCTTATCAAGGTCTGCAATTAGATCGTCGGCGTCTTCTAGGCCTACAGAAAGACGCAATAGCTGATGGGTAACCCCAGCTTCTGCCAGCGCTTCTTCTCCCATTGCTCTATGAGTCATCGATGCCGGGTGACAAATCAAACTCTCGACACCGCCTAAAGATTCTGCCAGTGAGAAAAGCTCAAGCTGGCCAACGAAGAATTTTAGTTGTTCAAAGCTGCCGGCAAATTCAAAGCTGAGCATTGAGCCAAAGCCTGATTGCTGTTTCTTGGCAATTTCATGCCCTGGGTGTTCAGGGAGGCTTGGGTGGTAGATGGTGCCAACTAAGTCTTGTGTTTTGAGGTACTCAAGGATCTGCGCCGAGCTTTCTTCGTGTACTTTCATTCGAGCACCCAGAGTGCGAATACCGCGTAAAGTCATGTAGCTATCGAATGGAGTACCTGTTGCGCCGATACAGTTGCCCCACCAAGCTAAATCTTCGGCATGCTGCTCGGTTTTAGTGATTACCACGCCACCTATCACGTCGGAATGACCATTGATGTACTTAGTTGTTGAGTGAATAACGAAGTCAGCGCCTAGCTCAAGAGGTTTTTGGAACACAGGTGTCAAAAAGGTATTGTCTACACCGACTAGTGCGCCGACCTGTTTTGCTTTGTCACATACATTTGCGATATCGACGACGCGAACCAAGGGGTTGGATGGTGTTTCAAGTAAAATCAGCTTTGGCTTAAGAGCAATGGCTGCATCGAGTGCTTTCTCGTCGGATTGATCGACAAATTGCACTTTGAAATCGCCTTTTTGTGAGCGTGTATTAAATAGACGATACGTACCGCCGTAACAGTCATGAGGTGCAATGATGAGATCGTCAGGGCCCAGGAATGCTGACACCCACAGGTTAAGCGCAGAGGTCCCGCAATTCGTTACCACAGCGCCCTTTCCGGACTCTAGTTCATACAGCGCCGTTTCGAGCAAGCCGCGGTTTGGGTTTCCCGAACGAGTGTAGTCATACTGAGGTACTTCGCCAAATGCAGGAAATCCATAGTTGGTCGAGAGGTAAATAGGTGGCACAACGGCGTGGTGTTGAGTGTCAGATTCAATACCAGTACGTACGGCGATGGTGGCTGGCTTACGGGCGCTCATAAGTGTTTCCTTTCGAACAGTGATGACAACTTGTAGGGAATACGTTATACCTGTTGGATGTTAGATATATGTTATTCCATCTCCATATCTCATCACTTTACTTCTCATTTTTTGAGACGTCAACACTTCTAGACGTCTATATGTCTTTGCTTGTGGCTATAAATACCGCTAAAATTGCGCTTTACTCAATTAAACACAAAGAATTATTAAAGGTGCGCAATGGCAGACTGGAATGGCGAATACATTAGCCCATACGCTGAGCATGGAAAGAAAAGCGAACAAGTAAAGAAGATTACTGTTTCTATTCCATTGAAAGTATTAAAGGTATTAACCGATGAGCGCACGCGTCGTCAGATTAATAACCTGCGCCATGCAACAAATAGCGAGCTATTGTGTGAAGCATTTTTGCATGCCTACACTGGGCAACCACTGCCAACTGATGAAGATTTAAGAAAAGATCGCCCTGACGACATTCCAGCAGAAGTTAAAAAATTGATGGAAGAGATGGGAATCGAATACGAAGCGTTTGACGAAGAATAACAAAAACAATAAAGCACCTAGTTTTCGCTGAGAGCCGATCATCGTTATAAAAAAACCGCTGTGTAGTAACAGCGGTTTTTTATTGGTTCTAATCTAGCGACTAGGCTTCCATGTAGTTTTCTGGCATTTCGATGCGCGCAACGCCAGAGTCTACAGCGGCTTGTGCTACCGCTTTGGCTACACGAGGTAGTAAGCGAGAGTCCATTGGTTTTGGAATGATGTAGCCAGGACCAAACTCCAAATGATCAACGCCTGCTGCCTTTAATACTTCTGCTGGTACGTCTTCTTTTGCAAGTTGGCGAATAGCATCAACGGCTGCCAGCTTCATTTCATCGTTGATTTCGCTTGCTCGGACATCCAGTGCGCCGCGGAAAATGAATGGGAAGCAGAGTACGTTGTTTACTTGGTTCGGGTAGTCGCTGCGACCTGTACCCATAATAAGATCATCACGAACTTCATGGGCTAGTTCTGGTTTAATCTCTGGATCAGGGTTTGAACACGCAAACACAACTGGTTTGTCAGCCATCAGTTTTAGCGCTTCTGCTGGCAGTAGATTCGGACCAGATACGCCTAGGAACAGATCTGCACCTTCAATTACATCTTCCAAAGTACGCTTGTCAGTATTGTTAGCAAACAGTTGCTTGTATTCATTTAAGTCATCGCGGCGAGTATGAATGACACCCTTGCGATCAAGCATGTAGATCTTTTCACGCATGGCACCACACTTGATCAGTAGCTCCATACAAGCGACGGCTGCAGCACCTGCACCTAAACAAACGATCGTTGCATCTTCTAGCTTTTTGCCTTGCAGCTCGATCGCATTAAGCATACCAGCAGCAGTAACAATCGCTGTGCCGTGTTGGTCATCGTGGAAAACTGGCACATCACAACGTTCGATAAGTTGTTTTTCAATTTCAAAACAGTCAGGAGCTTTGATGTCTTCTAAGTTGATACCGCCAAAGGTGTCGGCAATGTTGGCGACGGTATCAACAAATTCTTCAATTGTGCGATGTTTCACTTCAATATCAATCGAGTCTAGACCAGCAAAGCGTTTGAATAGAAGCGATTTACCTTCCATTACAGGCTTTGAGGCTAGTGGACCTAAGTTACCAAGACCAAGAATTGCTGTGCCGTTAGAAATCACCGCAACCATGTTACCTTTAGAGGTGTATTTATAAACATTATCAGGGTTTTGCGCGATTTCACGAACAGGTTCCGCTACGCCTGGGCTGTAGGCTAGGGCAAGGTCATTAGCTGTTTCTGCAGGTTTTGTTAGTTCGACAGAAATTTTACCTGCAGTTGGGTATGCATGGTAATCCAGAGCTTGCTGACGGAATTGCTCTTCAGGGGATAATTCTTGGTGATTGTCGTCTGACATAGGTGTAGGTACTCGTTAATAATAATTGGAAAGGGGAAATCCATTCTAGAGTAACTAAGTCAAGCTGCAAAGGTCAGAATGCGACCCATGACGACAAAAAGTGGCAAATGACTGGAGATAAGACCAGATGAATAGAGATATCGCTAGAAAAACTCTGTTTTATTAAAACAATACGCTAGGGCGAGCGCTGAGGGATATACTGCAGGCAACAAAAAAGGACGCCTTGGCGTCCTTTTTAGATTCGGCTAAGCAGAAATTACTTCTTGCTTGATAGAGCACCGAAACGCTTGTTAAAGCGATCAACACGACCGCCTGTATCTACGATACGTTGCTTACCAGTGTAGAATGGGTGACATTTGTCACATACGTCTAGGTGGATTGACTCTTTAGCTAGAGTTGAGTTGAACTCAAAAGAGTTGCCACAAGAACAAGTTGCTTTAACAGCTTTGTATTCTGGGTGGATACCAGCTTTCATGGGATAACCTCAATATATGGGCCGTGTCGCCATCCGATTCTATGCCGGACACCACACGTAGTTTAAAAAATAGTATTTAGGGATACCGCTACCATCAGGCGAGCCATATCTCTAAGGCGCGATATAGTAATGAATCCATGTCTCTGAATCAACCAGTTTGCAGAGAAAATTGCTACTTTTTTAGCCTAACTTAGTCGAGTGAGTTATTGAGCGCATGGAACAGGCATTTTCGAGGGAGAAATTCGTTTCCTTCCTACTTATCACCTTTTCCCTTACACTGTTTTGGTCTCTATCTACACATTCTCAATGGCTTATATGCGACCAACGATTGCGCGAGTAGCGTTACCTGTTCCACTGGACAAACAGTTTGATTACCAGATTCCATCACACTTGTTTCCCATCATCGGTGGACGAGTATCAGTCCCTTTTGGTCGTCAGACACTGGTTGGTGTCGTGACTGCTATGGTCAATGAATCTGAATTTAGCCTTGATAAGCTCAAACCGATTAAGCAAGTGCTTGATAGTCAGCCTGTATGGCCAGAAACGCTTTATTCTTTGCTCCATTGGTGTAGTCAGTTTTATCAGTATCCTTTGGGCGATACTCTGTTGAACGCGATGCCGAGTGCATTAAGGAAAGGAAAACCAGCGGATTTTGCGGCGCTGGTGGAATGGCAGTTGACGACGGCTGGCCGTAATCAATTGATGCAAAGCTTTGGGCGAGCGGTTCAGCAAGCAAAAGCAATGCATATGCTAGAAGCGGGTCCTGTACCTCACCAAGAGTTCGTTGACCAAGAAATCAGTTCGAGTGTCTTGAAAACCCTGCATGACAAAGGGTGGATAGAGTCGATAGAGAGAAAGCCTGTCATCCGAGATTGGAGCCATGAAGTTGAAGCCCAAGTCGAGAAACCGAAACTCAACACCGAGCAAGCAGTAGCTATTGCGACGGTTAATAGTACTCAGGAATTTGGGTGCTTTTTGTTGGAAGGGGTGACTGGCTCGGGTAAAACGGAAGTGTATCTTAACTTGATAAAACCCGTTCTTGAGAAAGGAAGGCAGGCGCTAGTTCTGGTCCCTGAAATTGGATTAACGCCACAGACTATCAATCGATTCAAAAAACGCTTTAATGTACCTGTCGAAGTGATTCATTCGGGCTTAAATGATACGGAAAGACTTAATGCTTGGCTCTCTGCTCGAGACAATGCGGCTGGTATCGTGATTGGTACGCGATCGGCATTACTAACACCTTTCCACGATCTGGGCATTATTATCGTGGACGAGGAGCATGATTCTTCTTATAAGCAGCAAGATAGTTTGCGTTATCACGCTCGTGATGTGGCGGTGATGCGTGCTAACAAAGAGCAAATTCCTATTATCCTTGGCTCAGCTACTCCAGCATTAGAAACACTTCATAATGCCTTGGTCGGTAAATATCATCATTTAGTCTTATCTAAGCGAGCCGGAAATGCGACCCCAACAACCAATAAAGTCTTGGATATTAAAGGACTCTACCTTGAGAGTGGTCTTTCGGCTCCCCTAATTGCCGAAATGCGCAAGCACTTACAGGCAGGGAATCAAGTTATGCTGTTTCTCAATCGCCGCGGTTTCTCGCCAGCATTAATGTGTCATGAGTGCGGATGGATTGCCGAATGTAAGCGTTGTGACGCCTATTATACCTATCATCAGTACAACAATGAGATTCGTTGCCATCATTGTGGTTCTCAGCAACCGATTATTCACCAATGCCAAGGATGTGGTTCGACCCATTTAGTCACGGTTGGTGTCGGAACCGAACAGCTTGAAACCCAACTGTCGCAACTGTTTCCAGATTACAAAGCCATTCGTATCGACAGAGACAGTACTCGCCGAAAGGGCAGCTTAGAAGCCGCACTTTCGTCAATTCGAAACGGTGAGTATCAGATTCTGATTGGAACCCAAATGCTAGCTAAAGGACACCATTTCCCTGACGTGACCTTAGTTGGTTTGTTAGATGTCGATGGCTCTTTATATAGCAGCGATTTTCGAGCTTCTGAACGTCTGGCTCAACTCTTTATTCAGGTTGCCGGCCGTGCAGGCCGAGCGAGTAAGCCTGGTGAGGTGGTCTTGCAAACCCATCATCCTGATCATAGCTTATTGCAGGCTTTGTTAACCAAGAGCTATCGTCACTTTGCTGATACGGCGCTTGAAGAGCGTAAGTTGGCGATGTTACCTCCTTATTCTTTCTTAACCTTGTTCCGAGCTGAGGCAAACAGCAGTGAACAGGTAGAAGAGTTTTTGCGCCAAGTTCGGCATACATTAGAAGCGCACCCTCTATTTGACGACTACTGCCAAGTTCTTGGACCGACACCTGCACCTTTGGCGAAGCGTGCGGGCAAATATCGTTGGCATTTGTTGTTGCAAACCCAGCATCGTTCCACAATGCAAAAGTTGCTGTCGAGTGCTAAACCAGCAATCCAGCTGTTGCCTAGCGCTAAAAAAGTACGCTGGACACTGGATATTGAGCCTCAGGATCTGAGCTAGTGATTCATCGGTCACATCACTGAGAGTTATTGAAGTGCAATGAATTAGTTGTCGCAAGATTAATGAGTTGCATGTTTTTCATTTATTTGTGATTCAGATCTGGTTTGGGCTGCCCGTTTTGTTAAATCTCCCGTAACTTTGTGTTGTGAAATGAATAAACTAGACGAAGTATTGCTTAACTCTGCACGTTAAATAACGGCAGGTTAAACGTTTGCTTTGTGCAAATGAACGATAAGAATGAGTTGTAGCTCATCATCGACACACACAGTCACAAGAAATATGTGTGTGATTCAGCAAGGTTTAGGTGGCACCGCGCTACCAATGTTGGAAATTGAAGAGGGTAAAAATTTTATGGCGACAATGAAGGATGTTGCCCAGCTAGCAGGAGTTTCGACAGCAACGGTTTCCCGCGCGTTGATGAACCCAGAAAAAGTGTCTTCAGCAACAAGAAAGAGAGTTGAAGATGCCGTGCTAGAAGCTGGATATTCACCAAACTCTTTGGCGCGTAACTTGCGTCGCAATGAGTCAAAAACCATCATTGCTATCATTCCTGATATCTGTGATCCCTATTATACCGAGATCATTCGTGGCATCGAAGATGCAGCAATGGAGCATGGCTACATTGTTTTGCTGGGTGACAGCGGTCAGCAGAAAAAGCGTGAGAGCTCATTTGTAAATCTAGTCTTTACTAAGCAAGCTGATGGAATGCTGCTGCTTGGCACTGATCTTCCATTCGATGTAAGTAAGCCTGAACAGAAAAATCTACCACCGATGGTGATGGCTTGTGAGTTTGCTCCAGAGCTTGAATTACCTACGGTACACATCGATAACCTCACTTCTGCGTTTGAAGCGGTTAACTACCTGACTCAGATGGGGCACAAGCGAGTTGCTCAGATCTCAGGTCCAGAGTCTGCGGTGCTTTGTCAGTTCCGTCATCAGGGTTATCAACAAGCGCTGCGTCGAGCAGGTATTACGATGAATCCAAATTATTGCACCAATGGTGACTTCACTTTTGAAGCGGGTGCTAAAGCGATTCGACAGCTGCTATCACTCTCAGATGCCCCCACTGCCGTTTTTTGTCATAACGACGCGATGGCTATCGGTGCGATTCAAGAAGCGAAGAAATTGGGTTTACGAGTCCCTCAAGACCTATCAGTGGTTGGTTTTGATGATATCCAGTTTGCGCAATATTGCGATCCGCCGTTGACCACTATTTCTCAGCCTCGTTATGAGATTGGTCGTCAAGCTATGTTAATGATGTTGGAGCTGCTTCGTGGTCATGATGTACGTGCTGGTTCTAGACTATTAGAAACCAAGCTCGTAATTCGTGAGAGTGCGGCACCTCCAAGAGTCCTATAGCGGATAGTGATAGGCGGTGCATTTTGATGTACCGCTTCCATTTCCCCTCTGTCATCGCGTGGCATTCTGCATTAACATACTGGCAGTGGCTCACAAATGATTGATGTACAACAGTGGCAAACAGAGATTATGTAAAACGTGGTCGGGGCAATAGCGGGCGCAAACCAACGCGTAAGCAAGCGGCTCCTAGTCGAAAACCATGGCGCAGTGGATTGATCGCTATCCTATTGGTTAGTGTCTTTGGGTATGGCTTATACATACTAAGCACGGATCCTGAGCCGCCAGCACCTGTTGTTGAAACCAAGCCTAAGCCAAAACCTAAACCAAAAGCAACGTTGCCACCTCCTCCAGAGGAAAAGTGGGATTACGTTGAAAGCTTGCCTAATCGTGAAGTGGAAGTGAAAGCGAAAGAGCAAGTCGTATCTGACATACCTTACATAATGCAGTGTGGTGCGTATAAGAATGCTCAGCAAGCGGAAGCTCGTAAACTGGATATTGCCTTCCAAGGTATTAACAGTAAGATTCGGAAGAAAGAGGGCAGCAGTTGGTACCGAGTGGTACTAGGGCCATACAAATTTAAGCGTGATGCTGAGCGTGATAAGCACAAATTGCAGCGAGCGAAAATTGAGCCGTGTGCGATTTGGAAAGAAACGCAATAATCACAACAAAACGAACCTTTCGGGGTTCGTTTTTCGTTTCTATCTCTATCCTTTTCCCTTGAATTCCACCATTCAGAGCCTCATATAGTTTTTAACACTGAGATTAAAACAACTATGAGGCCCTACTCGTGACTACCATTGTATCTGTACGTCGTAATAATAAAGTCGTCATCGCTGGTGATGGACAAGTATCTCTGGGTAACACAGTAATGAAGGGCAATGCGCGCAAAGTGCGTCGCCTCTACAACAATAAAGTTTTAGCAGGCTTTGCTGGTGGTACAGCAGATGCTTTCACTCTGTTTGAAAAGTTTGAGAGCAAGCTGCAAATGCACCAAGGCCACCTAACCAAGGCTGCAGTAGAACTCGCGAAAGACTGGCGTAGTGACCGAGCGCTACGTAAGCTTGAAGCGCTATTAGCCGTAGCCGATGAAACGGCATCTTTGATCATCACGGGTAACGGTGACGTAGTTCAACCAGAGAACGATCTGATTGCGATCGGTTCAGGCGGTAACTTCGCTCAAGCGGCAGCAACCGCATTGCTTGAAAATACAGAATTAGATGCGCGTGAAATTGCAGAGAAGTCACTAACCATTGCTGGTGATATCTGTGTGTTCACTAACCATCACCACACTATCGAAGAACTAGAAATCCCAGCCACTCAAGCCGAGTAAACGCGCTGAATAAGCAAAGATAGTGTTAACAGAATTTAAGGAAATTGATTATGTCTGAAATGACACCTCGCGAAATTGTTCATGAACTTAACCGCCATATCATTGGTCAAGAAAATGCAAAGCGTTCTGTCGCGATTGCGCTACGTAATCGCTGGCGCCGTATGCAGCTTGAAGAGAGCTTGCGTGTTGAAGTAACGCCAAAGAACATTCTAATGATTGGTCCTACGGGTGTTGGTAAAACTGAAATTGCTCGCCGCCTAGCTAAACTAGCGAATGCACCTTTTATTAAGGTTGAAGCGACTAAGTTTACCGAAGTGGGCTACGTTGGTAAGGAAGTCGAAACCATCATCCGTGACCTGACAGACGTTGCGATTAAGATGACGCACCAGCAAGCGATGGAAAAAGTGAAATTCCGCGCGGAAGAGCAAGCAGAAGAGCGCATTCTTGATGCACTACTGCCGCCAGCTCGTGATGCTTGGGGTCAGAACGAACAGCAAGATGAAAGCTCATCGAATACTCGCCAAATTTTCCGTAAGAAGCTACGTGAAGGCAAGCTAGACGATAAAGAGATTGAAATCGATGTTGCTGCGCCGCAAATGGGCGTAGAAATCATGGCTCCTCCTGGTATGGAAGAGATGACCAACCAACTGCAAGGCATGTTCCAAAACCTAGCAGGTGACACCAAGAAAAAGCGCAAGCTGAAAATCAAAGATGCATTCAAAGCATTGACCGAAGAAGAAGCGGCGAAGCTGGTTAATCAAGAAGAGCTGAAAGAGCAGGCAATCTTTAACGTTGAAAACAACGGCATTGTATTCATCGATGAAATCGACAAGATTTGTAAGCGCGGTGAAAGCTCGGGTCCAGACGTATCTCGTGAAGGTGTTCAGCGTGACTTACTGCCTCTGATTGAAGGTAGTACAGTATCAACTAAGCACGGTATGGTGAAAACAGATCACATCTTGTTTGTTGCATCTGGTGCATTCCAAATCGCGAAACCATCTGACTTGATCCCTGAACTGCAAGGTCGTCTGCCAATTCGTGTTGAGCTAGAAGCACTATCAAGCAATGACTTCAAACGTATTCTGACTGAGCCAAAAGCTTCTCTGACTGAGCAATACGTTGCGCTAATGAAGACGGAAGAGGTGGATGTTGAGTTCACCGAAGATGGCATTACTCAAATCGCTGAGGCTGCGTGGACAGTAAACGAAACAACGGAAAACATCGGTGCGCGCCGTCTGCATACTGTTATGGAACGCTTAATGGATGAGATCTCATTCGAAGCGACAGACAAAGCAGGCTCTAAGCTGACTATCGATGCCGAGTACGTGAAAGCGAAATTGGGTGACACGATTGAAGATGAAGATCTAAGCCGCTTTATTCTTTAATCGACAAGTTTCGAGATATAGCCGACCCAATGGTCGGCTTTTTTGTACCTGTCATACACTTATAAAATCTCTATATACTTCGGAAAAAATATACCTAAATTGTGAATCTTTCGATTATTCCTTAGTTAAATGTTTTGTTACATTTATAAATGTTGATGAGCTTCTCTATAACAGTCTGTTTTTATTTGGTTTTGAGAACCCTCATTCAACACAAAGGAGAATTAGAATGAACGATATTGGCTTAGGACAAACTACAAAGGTGGAACAGCGTCGTCAGATGTTACACCGAGGTATCAAAGCGGCAATCATTGGTGTGCCGTTACTCGCATTCGGCTTGACGATCAATAGCTCAGTCTTGATGACCGATGCTGGTTATAGCTATGTGCACCAAAATAATATTACGGGTGAGTTGGATGTATTTACTGAGCCGGGAATTCATTTTCGAATGCCGTTTCTTTCCAAGATTACTCAATATGATCAAGTGATCACTGTGTCATTTGGCAATAGTAAAGGTGAAGACTTCTATCAACGTCTTGATCCTGTACAAGTGCGTTTTGCTGATACTTATATTGGTCAAATCCCAGTAACCTTCCGTTTCAAACTTAGCAACGACCCCGAAGCGGTGAAGAAAATGCACCGGGAGTTTCGTAATAACAGCAACTTAATTGATGCTCTATTGGTGAAGAATGCACGGAATGTGACTGTAATTACTGCGACTCAATACACGGGGGAAGAGTTCTTCCAGGGTGGTTTGAATCAGTTCAAGTCAAAACTGGGTGATCAGCTACGTGATGGTATCTATACCACGGAGCGTCGTCAGGTCGAGGTAGAAGAGTTAGACCTTGCGCCTGTGGGTGTGGATCAGTCGAATGCGAACCAGTTGCAACGCACCAATCAACTTGTATGGAAAACGGTCCCAGTTGTCGATGAAACGGGTCAACCGATTCGTCAAGATAACCCACTACAACAATACGGCATCCAAGTGACTCAGGTGACGATTGGCGATCCTCAGCCGGAGAAGCAACTCGATCAGTTATTAGCGGATAAGAAGCGTCTAGTCGCCGATCGTATTCGAGCGATTCAAGAGCAAGAAACCTCTAAAGCGCAAGCAGAAACAGAGCAGTTACGTAAAGAAATTCAGCGAACTCGTGAAGTTCAAGATGCTCAGCGACAAAAAGAGTTGGCGATCATTTCTCAGCAGAAAGAGGTCGAAGTAGCCAGACAAATCGCAGAGCGTGAAATTGTTGAAGTTGAGAAAACGAAACGCCTAGCAGAGGTAGAAAAAGAGAAAGAGCTTGCGATTGCAGAAGCAAATTTAGCGATCCAAAAAGCGAATGCTTTGTCTGCTGAGTTTGAAGCTAAGGCGATATTAGAGAAGGGGCGTGCAGAAGCTGAAGTTTTGAAAGCGAAGTACGCGGCATTAGGTGCCAACCGCGAAGTGTACCTAGCAGAATTGAATCGAGAAGTGGCAAACTCCTTGTATAACAACCTGCAAAACTTCCAAGTTCAAATGCCTCAAAACTACATTGGTGGCAGTGACGATACTGGGCTAAAAACTAACTTGGATGTGATTACTGGCTTTGGTGCTCTAGGTCTAATGGATCAAACCAAGAAGGTAGTCCAGCAGTAACCGCATCGATAGTTAAACGCTGAAAAGTAAAAGGATCATAGGTAACCCAAAGCTCTGGATGTTATCTACGTCAGGATAAAGAGAGGCTGATATGTACTATCAGCCTCTTTTTTTGTTTGTTATTCGTTGATGAATATTTGCGCTCTATCTCAATATCGCATTGACGTCATAAAGATAGGCTGGGGTGTCAGGCGTTTGTGGCTATAGTGATTTAACACCCAACAAGCGCAAGGAAGCACTATGTCGACTCAAGAGCAACACCATCCACTCAATGATTTTGTGGAATACTCTCCGCAAGAAATGGCAGCAAGAGCTGTACACAACCTTGAGCAACTTCAGCGCCGTCATTCGATTCGAAGTTTCTCTGATCGCCCAGTGGCGAAAGAAGTCATTGAGCACTGCATTCGAGCAGCGGGTACGGCACCTAGTGGGGCAAACCATCAACCTTGGCATTTTGTTGCGATTAACAGTGCAGAAGTGAAAGGGCAGATCCGTCAAGCCGCTGAAGAACTAGAACGTTCTTTCTATGAAGGTCGAGCAGGGCAAGAATGGTTAGATGCACTCAAACCACTTGGCACGAATGCCAGTAAGCCGTATTTGGAAAAAGCGCCGTGGCTGATCGCTGTGTTTTCACAGAAGAAAGGCGGTATGAGTAACGATGGGGAGCAAACTAATTATTACGTGCACGAGTCAGTCGGGATTGCGACGGGCTTTTTGCTTCAAGCATTGCATAACGCCGGTTTGGGTACCTTGACGCACACGCCAAAGCCGATGAGTTTCTTGAGTAAGATTTGTGGGCGAGACAACGATGTCGACCGTCCGTATATGTTGATTGTGACCGGTTATCCGGAAGAAGATGCGACCATTCCGGAACATGCAATGCACAAAAAGTCACTGGATGAAATCGCAACCTTTATTGAATAGTGTCTGAAATGAATAGTGCTGACGACAAATACAAATAACAGGCAATAAAAAAGCTGGCAAGTTGCCAGCTTTTTTCATTTTCGTCAGCGTCTTAAATCATGAAGATAAAGATAACAGCCAGTGCAGAAATTAGACCTGCAAACGCGTAACACGCCACTTTGCCAACGACACCAGTATGGAACTTAAGGTCATGCATACCATGGTGAACACGGTGCATTGCATGCCACATTGGTAGTGCAAGTGTGCCAATGATAAACAGCGCACCAATGATGCTGGTTGCAAACTCAGACACACGCTCGTAGCTAAGCGCTTCAGCGTTAATAACGCCCAGTGGTGCTAGTACACCAAGCACTAAGATAGTGATTGGTGTGATCATCGCAAACCAAGTTCCGCCAGCGCCAAATAGGCCCCACCAGATTGGCTCATCAGAACGTTTCGGAGCTCTATCAACAGAGTAATTAGGTTTCATCGTTAACGCTCCTTACACCACGACTAAGACGATTAGTGAAATAAATGCCACAGCAGCCCATTGAGTCAGCACAATAATCTTTTTGTCTACTGGCTTACCTTTAAGGCGGATCGGCATAACTTGCGGCATCATGCTAAAGAAAGTCTGAGCATGAAGTAGGCTACCAGCGAGTGCCACGATGTTAATCGCGATGATCACTGGGTTGGCCATGAAGTTTAGCCAGGTTTGCCACGCTTCTGGTCCTTTGACTAATGAGCCTAAGCCGAAGGTTAGGAATAGTGTGAATAGGATCAGTGGCAGTACGGTTGCTTCACGCAGCATGTAGAAGCGGTAAAACGGATGATTTTTCCACCAAGTACGTTTTACTTCACGAACGTAAGGTTTACGGTTACTCATCTTACGCCTCCTCTGCTGTTTTCGTTGGTGTGCCGTCAGGCTTGAACATTGAGATAACGAAGTCCATTGAAGACTCAACTTTACCTTGGTTAACCGCGGCCGCTGGATCAACGTTCTTCGGACAAACATCAGAACAGTAACCGACGAAGGTACAGCCCCAAGCGCCGTTTTCACCGTTGATCAGTGACATACGCTCAGCTTTACCATTATCGCGGCTATCTAAGTTGTAGCGGTGAGCAAGCGTGAGTGCTGCAGGGCCGATAAACTCAGGGTTTAAACCAAACTGAGGACATGCCGCGTAGCAAAGACCACAGTTGATACAACCAGCAAATTGCTTGTACTTAGCCATTTGCTCTGGTGTTTGTAGGTTAGTGCCATCTTCAGGCTTGCGGTCGTTACCAATAATGTAAGGCTTGATCGCTTCTAGGCGCTCGATAAACGGCGTCATATCAACGATTAAGTCTTTTTCAATTGGGAAGTTTGCTAGTGGCTCAATTTTAACGCCATTTGGGTAATCACGTAGGAAGCTCTTACAAGCAAGCTTAGGTACGCCATTAACCATGATGCCGCAAGAACCACAGATCGCCATACGACAAGACCAACGGTAAGAGAGGTCTTTGTCTAGGTTATCTTTGATGTAGCCTAGTGCATCAAGCGTTGACATAGTTTCATCAAACGGCACTTCAAAGGTTTGAAAATGCGGCTCTGCGTCGTGCTCTGGATCGTAACGCAGAACTTCTACTTTTTGGATGCGATTCGCTGACATTATGCTTGCTCCTCTGCTTTCTTCTCTGCCGCTTTCGCTGCTTCTTCTGCTGCCGCTTTTTCAGCTGCTTCACCGTATAGACGCGCTTTTGGTTGAGATTTAGTAATCTTCACGTTGCTGTAGTCGATAGTTGGTGCTGAATCTTCTTTGAAGAAGGCCAGAGAGTGTTTCAGGAAGTTCACGTCATCACGTTCAGTGCAGTTGTCATCAAGACGTTGGTGCGCACCGCGTGACTCTTTACGCAAGATTGCTGAGTGAACCATCGCTTCAGCAACTTCAAGGCCATAGCCCACTTCAATAGCGTATAGAAGGTCAGTGTTGAATACCTTGCCTTTATCTTTGATGCTGATGTTTTTGTAACGTGCTTTCAGTTCAGTGATTTTCTCGATCGTTGCTTGCATCAGATCTTCTTGGCGGTAGATACCACAGCCTGCTTCCATGGTGTGACCCATTTCAGTGCGGATATCAGCCCAGTTTTCATCACCTTCTTGGTTCATCAGTGCTGCGATGCGTTCTTCAACTGCTTTCACTTGAACCGCGATAGACTCTTCGTTCCAGCCCTTGAACTCTGCTGCGCGTTTCACCGCTTGCTCACCCGCTACGCGACCGAATACCACGAACTCTGCCAGTGAGTTAGAACCTAGACGGTTAGCGCCGTGAAGACCAACAGAAGCACATTCGCCTACCGCGAATAGACCTTTAATGCGCGTTTCACACTCGCCGTTAGTTTCAATACCACCCATGGTGTAGTGCACCGTTGGACGAATTGGAATCGGCTCTTTTGCCGGGTCAACGTTCACGTACGCTTTCGCTAGCTCACAGATAAACGGTAGACGCTCTTGTAGGTACTCTTCACCTAAGTGGCGAAGGTCTAGATGCACCACATCACCAAGAGGGTGCTTGATGGTGTTGCCTTTCTGTTGCTCGTGCCAGAAAGCTTGTGAAACTTTGTCGCGTGGACCCAGTTCCATGTATTTGTTCTTCGGTTGACCCACTGGCGTTTCAGGGCCCATACCGTAATCTTGTAGGTAACGGTAGCCATTCTTGTTAACGATGATACCACCTTCACCACGACAACCTTCAGTCATCAAGATACCAGTACCAGGAAGACCTGTTGGGTGGTATTGAACGAATTCCATATCACGTAGAGGAACGCCGTGACGGTAAGCCATCGCCATGCCGTCACCCGTTACGATACCGCCGTTGGTGTTACAGTGGTAAACACGACCTGCGCCACCGGTTGCAAGAACAACTGATTTTGCTTTGATGGTAACTAATTCACCTTCTGACATGTGAATCGCGATCAGGCCTTGGACCTCACCTTCATCAACAAGCAGATCCACAACAAAGTACTCATCAAAACGTTTGATGTTGTCGTACTTCATCGACGTCTGGAATAGGGTGTGAAGCATGTGGAAGCCGGTTTTATCGGCTGCGAACCAAGTGCGCTCAACTTTCATACCGCCAAAGCGGCGTACGTTGACTTCACCGTTCTCTTTACGACTCCATGGGCAGCCCCATTGCTCCATTTGGATCATTTCGCGAGTCGCGTTTTCTACAAAGTATTCAACAACGTCCTGTTCACATAGCCAGTCGCCACCGCCAACAGTGTCGTTGAAGTGGTTGTCTAGGCTATCTTCATCCTTGATAACTGCTGCTGAGCCACCTTCCGCTGCGACTGTATGAGAACGCATAGGGTAAACTTTAGAAATCAGTGCTACTTCTAAATCAGGGTTTGCTTCAGCTGCTGCAATAGCAGTGCGAAGACCAGCGCCGCCTGCGCCGATCACTGCGATATCTGTGGTGATAATTTGCACAGTTATCCTCCAGTGTGAAATTGCGGAATTATCCGCTTGTTATAATTACATGGGGTAATTCCCCAAAAGTGGTAGGGTTAGTGTAGAAGAGCTTTTTTTCAGAAAAATTGATGTAATTAGGTTTTTGCTCCGGTAATGCATATAAGGGCATAAAAATTATAGGTTATGTGACTGCAATCACGGCAAGGAATGTTTTGCTCTCTGAGCTACACACCAAGTTTGTTAAGTGGCTGTTGCATAACATTACTGACATTGATAAATGCCTTAATGTCGGATGTTTTTTGAGCTGTACTACGACAAATGCTTGCTTCAAAAATGCTGCTATATGACGGCAATTTTTCTGAGTACGGAGTGCAGATCTTTTCTATCGACTAGGCAAAGTTAGGCAAACTTGATATTTTCCCGGCAACAAAAAAGTAAGAGATTCCTCCTATGAACCAAGATTGGCAGCCAACGGCTTCAATAGAGCAGTTACGTCAGCGTGCGAAACTATTGAGTCAGATTCGTCAGTTTTTTGCTGAGCGTGATGTATTGGAAGTCGATACACCCGCGATGAGCCATGCAACTGTTACCGATATTCATCTACATACGTTCCAAACTGAGTTTGTTGGTCCTGGGTACGCTGATGGTAGTAAGCTCTATTTTATGACGAGCCCTGAGTTTCATATGAAGCGATTGCTTGCGGCGGGCAGTGGTTGTATCTATCAGATTAACAAAGCATTTCGTAATGAAGAGAATGGCCGTTATCACAATCCAGAATTCACCATGCTGGAATGGTATCGAGTTGGCTTTGACCATCATGATCTGATGGATGAAATGAACAAGCTTCTTCAACTCGTGCTTGGTTGCGGCGAAGCGGAACGAATGACTTATCAGCAAGCGTTTATCAATGTGCTTGGGGTATGCCCACTAGAAGGCTCGATGGATGAGTTGAAAGTCGTCGCAAGGAGCCTTGGTTTAGGTGATATCGCTGAACCAGAAGAAGACAGAGATATTTTGCTGCAGCTGCTGTTTAGCATTGGGGTGGAAGGTAAAATTGGTCAGCAAACCCCAGCGTTTGTCTATGACTTCCCTGCATCACAAGCAGCACTTGCGAAAATCAATCCAGATGATGTACGAGTTGCTGATCGCTTTGAGGTGTACTTCAAGGGGATTGAGTTAGCTAATGGCTTCCACGAACTTGATAATCCAAAAGAGCAGCTGAAACGTTTCGAGTCAGACAACGCTAAGCGCATTGGCATGGGGTTAGAGCCGCAACCTATTGATCATCATTTGATTGCCGCTTTGGAGTCTGGTCTTCCGGAGTGTGCTGGTGTTGCTTTAGGTATTGATCGGCTCATCATGCTGGCGATCGGTTGTGATCATATTGATCAGGTGACCGCATTTCCGTTCCCTAGAGCGTGATGAAATGCGCAACAGATGCTGATTGTGAGAGCATTTGACTCGCTTAGACTCAGTATCCTCGCTATACTCCCAATCTGAATTTTTAGTCTAGAGCTGCTAGATCCTTCATATCTGAAGTGGCAGCTCTATCATCGAAGAGCACAGGACATGCAAGAGTACATCGCATTTTTTCAAGAGAACATGATTCTATCTCTGGTATGGGTAGGTCTTTTGGTCGCCCTTATCATGAACATCGTTAAGTCTGCGACAGCAGCCTACAAAGAGATCTCCGCTAACGAAGTAACCACACTTATGAACCGTGAAAATGGTGTTGTGGTTGATATCCGCGCAAAAGATGAGTTCCGCAAGGGGCATATTACCGATGCAGTTCACATTTTGCCGTCTGATATTAAAGCAGGTAACTTTGGTAGCCTTGAAAACCGTAAATCAGACCCAATCATCGTAGTATGCAAGACAGGTCAGACAGCGCAAGAAAGTGCAAACCTTCTAGCGAAAGCAGGCTTTGAAAAAGTGAACTTGCTTAAGAATGGTCTGATCGCTTGGAATGAAGCGAACCTACCTTTAGTTAAAGGTAAGAAGTAATTTACGTAACGAATACTTGGAACGTTGATTGAAAAGTCAGCGTTTAACGCCGAGAGATGTGAAGACTGCCACGGAATTGCGTGGAAACCTAGTCAGCGTAAGCGCTCTCGGTTAGTCTCGAAACAGACTAGTAATTCAAGGATTAAAGGATTTTTATAATGGCTGAAGCAGCACCGCAACAAGAAGCTCAAAACTTCGCAATTCAACGTATCTTCCTAAAAGACGTATCTTTTGAAGCGCCAAACTCACCAGACATGTTCCAAAAAGAGTGGAACCCAGATGTAAAACTGGATCTAGACACTCAAAGCCGTGAACTAGGTGAAGGCGTATACGAAGTGGTTTTACGCCTAACTGTAACTGTGAAGAACGCTGAAGAGACAGCTTTCCTATGTGAAGTTCAGCAAGGTGGTATTTTCACAGCTGATAAGATGGAAGCTGGTCAACTTGCACACTGTCTAGGTGCATTCTGTCCAAACATCCTATTCCCATATGCTCGTGAAACGATTTCTAGCCTAGTTGTTAAAGGTACGTTCCCTCAACTAAACCTTGCACCAGTTAACTTTGATGCACTGTTTATGAACTACCTACAGCAGCAAGCTCAGGCTGAAGGCCAAGCAGAAGCGTAATTAGCTGACTCTGTATTTGCAGAGCGGTAATGAAATGCACAGAGCATCCTTGAATTAGATGCACTGTGCATTTTTTGTTTTAATAGGCCTAGAGTTGAGCTTTCAGCGTCTTACTTACTAAGGCGATGACAACTGGATTCTAGTCACTTACATGACAATCAGGCGGAACAATGACAGATAAAAATACCAACAATGCCTACGGAAAAGAGATTTCAATGACAGTGCTTGGAGCCGGATCTTACGGAACCTCTCTGGCGATTTCTTTAGCTCGTAATGGTGCGAACGTAGTGATTTGGGGTCACGAGCCGGAGCATATGGCTCGCTTAGAAGCTGATCGAGCTAATCATGAGTTCTTACCTGGCATTGATTTCCCAGAAAGCTTGATCGTTGAATCTGATCTGGAGAAAGCGGTACAAGCAAGTCGAGATCTATTGGTGGTTGTACCTAGCCATGTGTTCGGTATTGTATTGAATAATGTTAAGCCCTTTTTGCGCGACGATACTCGCATATGTTGGGCGACGAAAGGTTTAGAGCCAGAAACAGGCCGTTTGCTTAAAGATGTTGCTTATGACGCATTAGGTGAGGGGTACTCACTTGCAGTATTGTCTGGGCCGACATTTGCCAAAGAGCTTGCGATGGGGATGCCAACGGCTATCTCGGTCGCTTCACCTGACGCTGAATTTGTGGCGGACCTGCAGGAAAAAATTCACTGTAGTAAAACATTCCGAGTTTACGCAAACAGTGACTTTACGGGTATGCAACTTGGCGGTGCAGTGAAGAACGTTATTGCGATTGGTGCCGGCATGTCAGATGGTATGGGTTTTGGTGCCAATGCTCGTACGGCGTTGATTACTCGTGGACTCGCTGAAATGAGCCGACTGGGGGCTGCCCTTGGTGCACAGGCGGAAACCTTTATGGGTATGGCCGGCTTAGGTGATTTGGTACTGACGTGTACTGATAACCAGTCCCGTAACCGCCGCTTTGGCTTAGCCTTAGGGCAAGGTAAGGATGTGGATACCGCACAAGAAGAAATTGGTCAGGTTGTCGAAGGCTATCGTAATACCAAAGAAGTCTTTTTACTGGCGGAACGCATGGGCGTTGAGATGCCAATTGTTGACCAAATTTATCAAGTATTGTATCAAGGAAAAGATGCACGTTTGGCGGCCAAAGATTTGCTTGCACGCGATAAGAAAGCAGAAGCATAAGAGTCAAACTGGTAAAGAAAGATCGTATCTAGCGACAAGGATTGGATACTAGGAAAGCACATGAAACATTGCGAAAAACAGAACGTTTGGCAAGCGATTGTAAGAGAAGCGCGAGAGCTCTCGGAACAAGAGCCAATGTTAGCAAGCTTTTATCATGCGACAATCATTAAGCATGATAGCCTTGCTTCAGCATTGAGCTATATTCTTGCCAATAAGCTTAACACCGCGTCTATGCCAGCCATGGCGGTGCGTGAAGTGGTTGAGGAAGCCTTTAATGCAGACCCGAAAATTACGGAAGCTGCGGCTTGTGACATCTGTGCGACGGTCAATCGAGACCCAGCGGTCGCAATGTACTCAATGCCGTTACTCTACTTGAAAGGTTACCACGCCCTGCAAGGCTATCGTGTCGCTAACTGGTTATGGAAGCAGGGTCGAGTAGCATTAGCTACTTATCTACAAAACCAAATATCCGTTGCGTGTCAGGTAGATATCCACCCAGCAGCGCGTATTGGTCGAGGGATCATGCTGGACCATGCGACAGGAATTGTGATCGGTGAAACGGCAGTGGTGGAAAACGACGTTTCGATTCTTCAGGATGTAACACTAGGTGGTACAGGTAAAGAATGCGGCGATCGTCACCCGAAAATTCGCGAAGGTGTGATGATTGGTGCTGGGGCTAAAATTCTCGGTAACATCGAAGTCGGTGAGGGCGCTAAGATTGGCTCTTGTTCAGTGGTTCTACAGCCTGTGCCTGCTCACACAACCGTTGCTGGTGTGCCAGCTAAAATTGTCGGCCGTCCAAAAACAGACAAACCCTCTTTGGATATGGATCAACAGTTTAACGGCAAGTCACAAAGCTTTATTGGTGGCGATGGTATTTAGAGCCCGATTTCAAAAAACAAAAAAGGTTGGCGATGGCCAACCTTTTTTTATTTCTACTGAAACTTAACCTAACTCTGCAAGCTCGGTTAGGACTTCATCCGCCCATTCAATCCAAGCCTGGCGAACCAAAAGGTTGCGACGCAAAGTCAAACGCTCAAGACGCTGCTGCTTATCTAGCGTAGAAGGCGTTGAATAGTACGCGCTTTCAATTTCTTGGTAGTGAGTAACAAGCTTGCGAGATTCTTCAACAAGCTCTGCAAGTTGCACTCGGTAAGGTGCGGATGGTTGTACTGCGCAAGCCATCAATTTAGCTGAGAACTCATCACGTACTGTTGGGTGTGCTGTTGGTTGGTCGAACCATTCACCAAGCGCTGTACGGCCTGCGTCAGTAATGGAGTAAACTTTACGATCTGGCTTACCTTCTTGAGGTTCAAGAACACAAGTAACGAGCTCGTTTTGAGCCATCTTGTTTAGCTCACGATAAACTTGCTGGTGGCTTGCTTTCCAGAAGTAGCCGATAGTTGCCGAAAATTCTTTGGTGATATCATAGCCAGTAGCATCGCGTGTGCTTAGTACTGTCAGGATAACGTGTGGTAATGACATGTCTTCAATCCAAATGGTCAATAAACTCAAAATACGACTGCTTAGTTACTGTTGTGCTTCTATGGCACTTAATGATCAGTGGAATACCGAAATGGTAATCTTTAAGCAGCGCCAACATATGCTGGCCATGTCACCTTAAAAAAGCCGTTTATCACCTAGATCGAAACACGAAGGAATCGAAGATACTGTATGGTAGGAATTGTTATATACATACAGTGGACGAGTAGTATATCTAAATAATAAGCATAAAGTGGAATAGAAGGACAAAATATACCAAAAAACTGATAATTTTCTCAATAATTGTATTTTTTGGTATTAAAAACTGCATTGTGGTAATTCCTGTCTTTTGGGTGGTTGTTTTGTCTGCTTATTAATTGACCGGTAGATGAGAATAAAAAAGGGTTAGCTTAAAGCCAACCCTTTTATCGTCCGTCTTTGGAAATATTAACCGGTGTTACGCATACCTGCAGCGATGCCAGCAATAGTCACCATCAGCGCTTCTTCAAGCTCTTCTGTTGATGATTCTTCACTTTGACGAGTTCGGTGAAGTAGCTCGGCTTGCAGCATGTTCAATGGCTCAACGTAGATATTACGTAAGCGAATTGATTCTTGTCCCCATGGGTCACTCTGCATCAAGTTCTCATTGTTCTCTACGTTAAGAACTGATTTGATGTCTTGTTGCAGTTGTTCACGAAGACGATCACCCAGTGGTTGCAACTTGTTCTCTACAAGACGTTCATCGTAGTAGCGAGAGATTTCCATGTTGCATTTGGTGTAAACCATCTCAAGCATACCTAGGCGCGTCGAGAAGAACGGCCACTCGCGACACATCTCTTCAAGCAACGCTTGGTGACCTTTGTCGACAGAGTATTGAATGGCTTCACCAGCCCCTAACCATGCAGGAAGAACCAGACGGTTTTGGCTCCAAGAGAAGATCCATGGAATTGCACGCAGGCTTTCTACACCGCCATTTGGATTACGTTTTGCTGGACGTGAGCCTAGTGGTAGTTTACCTAGCTCTAGCTCAGGTGTTGCTTGACGGAAGTAAGGAACGAAGTCAGGTTCACCGCGTACGACACTACGGTAGGCATCACAGCTTACTTCAGATAGTACATCCATCAGATCACGCCACTCTTGTTTTGGTTCTGGTGGCGGTAGAAGGTTCGCTTCTAAGATGGCGCTAGCATATAGATTGAAGCTGTTTACTGCGACATCTGGTAAACCAAGCTTAAAGCGGATCATTTCACCTTGCTCAGTCACACGCAGGCCACCTTTTAAGCTCTTAGGTGGTTGAGATAGCAATGCAGCGTGAGCTGGTGCACCACCACGGCCAATCGTACCGCCGCGGCCGTGGAATAACGTTAATTCCACACCTTCTTCTTCAGCAACCTTAACCAGTGAGTCCATCGCGTGGTACTGGGCCCAGCCTGCCGACATTACACCTGCATCTTTTGCTGAGTCAGAGTAACCAATCATAACCATCTGATGGTTTTGGATAAACCCGCGGTAAAGGTCAATACTCATCAGCTGCTTAATCACTGACTCTGCATTATTCAAGTCGTCTAGCGTTTCGAACAGTGGACAAACGTCCATGCGGTAAGGGCAGCCAGATTCTTGGAGCAGTAGGTGAACGGCGAGTACATCTGAAGCCGTGCGAGCCATGGATATTACGTAAGCACCAAAGGCTTCACGAGGTTGAGCTGCCACAATCTTACAAGTGTCTAGCACCTCTTTGACTGCTTCTGACGGCTCCCAATCACGAGGAAGCAGAGGGCGTTTAGACGCGAGTTCATTAGTTAGGAAGGCAACTTTGTCTTGCTCACTCCATTGGTCATAATCACCAATACCTAGGTAGCGAGTTAGCTCAGAGAGAACATCTGAGTGACGAGTGCTTTCTTGGCGAATGTCTAAACGTACTAGGTGGACGCCAAACGCTTTGATGCGACGCAATGTATCCAATAGAGATCCATCGGCAATAATACCCATACCGCATTCATGCAGTGATTGGTAACACGCATATAGAGGCTCCCAAAGTTGCTCTATACGTTGTAGAGGCGCTTTAACTGCCAGTTTTTGACCGTGAACTTTTGCGTCGAGAATTTCTTTGGTTTCGTTAAGTAGGTTACGTAACTCTTTTAGAACTGCGCGATAAGGTTCGTGCTCGTCTTCACCTGCTAACGCGCGAATTGTATCGTTACACTGCGTCATCGACAGTTCGCTAACTAGTTCGTTGACATCGTTGAGGTAAAGGTCTGCTGCTTTCCAGCGAGAAAGGAGCATAACCTCACGTGTTACAGTGTGAGTGACAAATGGGTTGCCATCGCGGTCACCACCCATCCATGATGAGAAGTGGACTGGGCGAGCGTCAATTGGGAGACCTTCACCTAAATAATCTTTTAGGCGACCATCCATTTCACGTAGGAAGTCAGGCACTGCTTCCCATAGGGAATTCTCTACCACGGCAAAGCCCCATTTAGCTTCATCAAGTGGCGTTGGGCGCTGTTTGCGGATGGTATCTGAGTGCCAGCTTTGAGCGATTAATTGCTCCAAGCGACGTTCTGTTTTTTGGCGTTCCTTAGCTGAGAGATCGCCTAATTCAAGCTTTGAAAGACACTCGTTGATCTTAACTAACTTGTTGATCATGGTACGGCGAGTGATCTCAGTTGGGTGTGCTGTCAGTACTAGCTCAATATTGAGCTCACGCACAGCTTGGGCCGTATCAAGCTTGCTAATGTCATTCTGACTAAGCTTAGAGAATAGCGTGTTCAGAGAATCTGGTTCACAGACGTGAGCATCACAATGACGAGAGATAGTGTGGTACTGCTCTGCCATATTGGTCAGATTGAGGAACTGGTTAAAAGCATGTGCAACAGGAGTGAGTTGCTCATTAGGTAGGTTCTTGATTTCCTCAATCAGGCTGTCACGATCAGCTTGATTACCAGCTAGGGCGGACTTGGAAAGCTTACGAATTGTTTCTACTTTCTCTAGAAGTTCTTCACCATGGGCATCCTTGATGGTGTTGCCGAGCAAGTGTCCTAGCATGCTCACATTGCTTCTTAGAGCAGAGTATTTCTCATTCATTGTCATCCTGCCTTGTAAAAAAATTACATCCAATGTTCTTTTGTTAAGCAAACAATCTAGCGAAAAATGTCGTCCGGAGTCAATTATCGCATGCAAAGTTTGCAAATATTATGAAAATGAATGTAACCCAAGTACGCAACAGATTGATGTGAAGTGTGCTGAAAATTTATTACAAAAAGGGCTAACATCGTCATGTTAGCCCTGTGGTTGTTCGTGTTTAATTAAAACAATACCGATGCATAGCTTTAGACAAAACATCGATGGTCGGATCAATAAATTCAAACGCTAAGAACTCATCGGGTTGATGAGCTTGGTCAATAGACCCTGGGCCAAGTACGAGTGTAGGACAAAGCTGCTGTAGAAAAGGCGCTTCGGTACAGTAGTTGACGGTTTCTGAGTCAGTACCGCATATCTCTTCTACACTGCCGATAAACGGATGGTTGTGCTCACATTCGTAGCCCGGGATAGGTTCATGTAATGGAGTGATGTCAATACGGCCCGGCCATTTCGCTTCAACCTCCTTAAGCGCGCCTCTTAGCATATTGTCTAAACCATCTAAACTAATGCCTGGTAATGGGCGCACGTCGTAGTGCAATTCACAGCAGCCACAAATTCGGTTAGCACTGTCACCTCCGTGAATATGGCCCAAGTTGAGGGTAGGACTTGGAATCGCAAAACCAGGGTGATGATACTCTTTGATTAACTTGTCACGTAGCTGCATTAAGGCAAACAGCACTTCATGCATGATTTCGATAGCATTGACACCCAGTGCAGGATCGGATGAGTGTCCGGATCGCCCTGTGACTCTTACAGCGTTGGCAACATGCCCTTTGTGGCCACGAATTGGCACTAAGCTTGTAGGTTCTCCAATGATGCAGTAATCCGGCTTAAATGGTGCATTTTCAGTAAAGTGGCGAGCACCAAGCATGGTGGTTTCTTCATCACAGGTGGCCAAGACATAAAGAGGTTTAGTTTGCTTGCTCCAATCGACTTTCTTGACGGCTTCTATAATAAAAGCAAAGTAGCCCTTCATATCCGCCGTACCCAAGCCGTAGAATCGGTTGTTTGCTTCCGTTAGTGCGTGTGGGTCGAAATTCCATTGCCCTTCGTCAAATGGCACGGTGTCGCTGTGACCAGCGAGCAACAGGCCGCCTTCACCAGACCCCTTCTTAGCTATCAGATTGTATTTTCCTGATTCAACCTCTGTGAGTTCGACTTGGAAGCCCACATCCTTTAACCATCCGGCAAGTTTCTCAATAACTTGCGCATTACCTTCATCCCAACTCGGGTCGGTCGAGCTAATAGAAGAGGTAGAAATTAGGCCTTGATAGACCTCTTTAAAACTCGGCAATTGCATATTTAGTTTGCTTTCCCTGTTGACATAAATCAATTTAGAAGGTAAAACACATAATAAATCACTTTTAATGAATAAAAAACCATTAAAAGCCATGTTTTGGTAAATTTGTAGTCACTCACTAAGTGGCGTTTTTATAAGGAATGGATGTCGAAATGCTGAAAACCACAATCATTGGCGCGAGCGGTTATACCGGAGCTGAGCTAGCGCTTATGGTGCAAAAACACCCACAACTTACGCTAACAGGTTTATATGTTTCCGCCAATAGTGTTGATGCGGGTAAAAGCATTTCCGAACTACATCGTAAACTTGCTGGAGTGATTAACGAGCCAGTTCAGCCACTTAAAGATGTCGAGTCCGCAGCAAAAGCGTGTGATGTTGTCTTTTTGGCTACAGCACACGAAGTGAGCCACGATCTGGCTGCTCAGTTTTTAGAGCAAGGTTGTCAGGTATTTGATCTTTCAGGAGCATTTCGCGTTAAGAAAGAGGGCTTTTACACCGAGTTTTATGGTTTTGAGCATAAGTATGAAGATTTGTTGGATAACTCCTCATACGGTTTGGCGGAGTGGAATGCCTCAGAGATCAAGCAAACTCAGCTTGTTGCTGTGCCGGGTTGCTACCCAACAGCGTCTCAGTTAGCGATCAAACCATTGATCGAGAAGCAACTCTTAGACCCAGTGCAGTGGCCGATTATCAATGCGACAAGTGGTGTTTCAGGAGCAGGAAGAAAAGCGACGTTGGTCAACAGCTTCTGCGAAGTGAGTTTGCAACCATACGGAGTGTTTAATCATCGCCATCAACCTGAAATTGCTAGCCATCTGGGCCGTGATGTGATTTTTACACCACATCTGGGCAATTTCAAACGCGGTATTTTAGCGACTATCACAATGAAGTTGGCAAAAGGTGTGACAGAGCAGCAAGTGGCACAAGCGTTTACTGAAGCATACGAAAACAAACCTGCGGTACGTTTATTAGAATCGGTATTGCCATCGATTCAAAATGTTGAAAATTCACCTTTCTGCGATATTGGCTGGAAGGTTCAGGGTGAGCACGTCATCGTAGTATCGGCGATTGATAACTTACTCAAAGGTGCATCAAGTCAAGCGATGCAGTGTTTAAACATCCACTACGGATTTCCAGAGTTAACTGCCCTTATTTAGGCATGAAGACGCTTAAGCAAGTAGGTAAAGGGACGAGTATGACAGATAACAAACAAACTCCATTAGTGATCAAATTAGGCGGTGCAGCACTGTCTTGTACTGAGACTCTTAGCCAAGTATTTGGTGCGATAGCCAATTACCAAAAGCAAGCTCAGCGACGAATTGTGATCGTCCACGGAGGAGGTTATCTGGTGGACGATCTAATGGCTCAACTGCAACTTAAAACGGTTAAAAAAGATGGCTTGCGAGTCACGCCGTATGAGCAGATCCCTGTGATTGCAGGTGCTTTGGCGGGAACCGCAAACAAGATGCTTCAAGGTCAAGCGATTAAAGATGGCTTAAACGCAGTAGGGCTATGTCTAGCCGATGGTGGTTTGTGTCATGTGGAAGAGCTAGACCCAGAGCTCGGTGCGGTAGGGAAGGCAACTCCGGGAAATTCTATGGTATTGCAAGCGATTCTAGAAAGTGGATCTTTGCCTATCATCAGCTCAATTGGTTTGACGGCTCAAGGGCAGATGATGAACGTTAATGCGGACCAAGCAGCAGTGGCAGTTGCAGGTGCCCTCGACGCGGAACTTGTACTGCTCTCTGATGTGAGTGGTGTATTGGACGGTAAAGGACATTTGATTAAGAGCTTAAATGAGCAAGAAGCGCAAAGCTTAATTCAAGGCCATGTCATTACAGATGGAATGATCGTGAAAGTGAACGCCGCACTGGAGGCCGCGAACGATTTAGGACGCCCAATTGAAGTCGCGACATGGCGTTACCCAGACAAGCTGGTGGAGCTGTTCGCAGGTAAAAGCATTGGAACCCAGTTCCTACCAAAGCAGTAATAAAGAATTGATTGTGATGCACAGAGCATCACGATAGACAGAATAACTAGGATGTAACCCGTAGCACTGACCGCCAAGCGCAGCGCCGGGATTTGGAGAAAGAAAATGAGCAAAGTTCAAGTAAATAAAGTAGTTGTCGCATACTCTGGCGGTCTAGATACATCAGTAATCATTCCATGGTTAAAAGAAAACTATGATTGTGAAGTAGTGGCATTCGTTGCTGATGTTGGCCAAGGTGAAGAAGAGCTAGAAGGTATTGAGGCAAAAGCGAAAGCGTCTGGCGCATCTGAATGCTATATCGCAGACCTAAAAGAAGAGATGGTGGCAGATTACATCTACCCAACGCTGAAAACAGGTGCTTACTACGAAGGCAAATACCTGCTAGGTACGTCAATGGCACGTCCTATCATTGCCAAAGCTCAGGTTGAAGTCGCGCGTAAAGTGGGGGCTGATGCTCTTTGTCATGGTTGTACAGGTAAAGGTAATGACCAAGTACGTTTCGAAGGCGCTTTTGCTGCCCTAGCACCAGACCTACATGTTATTGCGCCATGGCGTGAATGGGATCTAGTTAGCCGTGAAGAGTGTCTAGATTACCTTGCTGAGCGTAACATTCCATGTACCGCGTCACTAACTAAGATCTACTCGCGTGATGCAAACGCATGGCACATCTCAACGGAAGGTGGCGTGCTTGAAGATACTTGGAATGCACCTAATGAAGATTGTTGGGCTTGGACGGTTGATCCAGAACAAGCTCCAAATGAAGCGGAAACCGTCACTCTGAAAGTAGAGAAAGGTGAAGTGGTTGGTGTTGATGGTGAAGCAATGACACCATACAACGCGCTAGTGTACCTGAACGAGAAAGGCGCTAAGCACGGTATTGGCCGTATCGATATCGTAGAAAACCGTCTAGTCGGCATGAAGTCTCGTGGTTGTTACGAAACTCCTGGTGGTACCATCATGATGGAAGCACTACGTGCCGTAGAGCAGCTAGTATTGGATAAAACAGCCTTTGAGTTCCGCGAAGAGCTTGGCGTAAAAGCATCTCACCTAGTTTATGATGGCCGTTGGTTTACGCCACTATGTAAATCTATCTTGGCCGCTTCAGAGGAGCTGGCTCAAGATGTGAATGGTGAAGTTGTGGTTAAGCTTTACAAAGGCCAAGCAACAGTGACGCAAAAACGTTCAGAAAACAGCTTGTACTGTGAACAGTTTGCGACCTTCGGTGAAGATGAAGTGTATGATCAAAGCCATGCTGAAGGCTTTATCCGTCTTTACTCACTATCAAGCCGTATCCGTGCACTAAACAGTCAGAAAAAGTAATCACTTTATTGTATGAATTCAAAAAGCCCACTTGCTTGCAAGTGGGCTTTCTTGTTGTTGGAGTAAAGAATCGTGATTGATAAAATTACTTTGAATAAATATGTAAAAATAATGAATTAATACTTTATTTTTAATTTGATTTGCCGTAACTTTGAACCATCATAAAATACTGAATTAAATTCAGAGTCTTTTTAAGCAATGTAGCTACTAGTACAAATAGTGAGCACTGGTGATCAGGAGATACGCGATGGCATTATGGGGCGGAAGATTTACCCAAGCGGCAGATACGAGATTCAAAGACTTTAATGACTCATTGCGCTTTGATTACCGATTGGCTGAACAAGACATTGTAGGCTCTATCGCTTGGTCTAAGGCGTTGCTTTCGGTCAATGTACTAACGGAAGAAGAGCAACAAAAACTCGAATTAGCCCTTAACGAACTCAAACTTGAAGTGATGGAAGATCCACATCAGATTTTACGTTCTGATGCAGAAGATATTCACTCTTGGGTTGAGCAGCAGCTTATCGGAAAAGTGGGTGACTTGGGTAAGAAGCTTCATACAGGCCGTTCACGTAATGACCAAGTTGCTACTGATCTAAAATTGTGGTGTCGCCAGCAAGGGCAGCAACTTCTTATGGCACTCGATCGTTTGCAGTCGCAGATGGTTTCTGTTGCTAAAGTTCATCAAGATACAGTTTTGCCAGGTTATACCCACTTGCAGCGCGCTCAACCTGTTACTTTCGCTCATTGGTGCTTGGCTTATGTTGAAATGTTTGAGCGCGATTACTCGCGTTTAAGTGACGCGATTCATCGTTTAGATACCTGCCCTCTTGGCTCAGGAGCTTTAGCTGGCACCGCTTACCCAATGGATCGTGAAGAGCTTGCGCATAGCCTTGGCTTCCGTCGTGCGACTCGTAACTCTCTTGATTCGGTGTCTGACCGTGACCATGTGATGGAGTTGATGTCGATTGCGTCGATCTCCATGCTGCACCTCTCTCGTCTTGCAGAAGATATGATTTTCTATAACTCGGGCGAATCGAACTTCATCGAACTAGCAGATACAGTAACGTCCGGCTCGTCATTGATGCCACAAAAGAAAAACCCAGATGCGCTAGAACTTATTCGTGGTAAGACTGGCCGTGTCTACGGTTCACTTGCTGGCATGATGATGACGGTAAAAGCCCTGCCTCTTGCTTACAACAAAGACATGCAAGAAGACAAAGAAGGTTTGTTTGATGCGCTTGATACATGGAACGACTGTATGGAAATGGCCGCACTTTGTTTTGATGGTATCAAAGTAAATAGCGAGCGTACCCTTGAGGCGGCGAAACAAGGCTATGCCAATGCAACAGAATTGGCTGACTACCTAGTTGCGAAGGGGATTCCATTCCGCGAGGCACACCATATTGTTGGCGTTGCTGTAGTGGGGGCAATTGCTAAAGGTTGTGCACTGGAAGAATTGTCTATCGCTGAGCTAAAAGAATTCTCAGAGGTGATTGAGGAAGATGTGTATGACATCTTGACGATCGAGTCCTGTTTAGAGAAGCGTAGTGCATTAGGTGGTGTGTCACCGAAGCAAGTGGCGCATGCGGTTGAACAGGCTGAATCTCGTTTGACCCAGCGTGATACGTCGACTGTGAAAGTTCGCCCGGCACGCTTGACGGATATTGAAGCGCTTGAAGGTATGGTGACTTACTGGGCGAATATGGGTGAAAACCTACCTCGCTCGCGGAATGAACTGGTGCGTGATATTGGCTCGTTTGCAGTCGCGGAGCATCATGGAGAAGTGACTGGCTGTGCGTCACTGTATGTGTATGACTCTGGCTTGGCGGAAGTGCGTTCACTCGGTGTGGAAGCGGGATGGCAAGGTCAAGGGCAAGGCAGTGCGATTGTGCAGTATTTAGTTGAGAAAGCACGTCAGATGGCGATTAAGAAAGTGTTTGTTCTTACCCGCACTCCTGAGTTCTTTATGAAGCAGAGCTTCTTACCAACATCTAAGTCACTATTGCCCGAAAAGGTGCTAAAAGATTGCGAACAATGCCCACGTCAGCATGCGTGTGATGAAGTTGCGTTAGAGGTGAATCTTGTTGAAAAATCGATCGCTCGATCTAATGTGGCGTAAGTTACTGACTTGAAAGGTGTTCAAAAAAAGATCAAAAAAGATCGTTTAGTTTGGGAACCTTTTGGAAAAAGCTCGGTCTATTAAAGTACCACTGCTTTTTCTTAGAAGAATCTAAGAGAGCCCCAAAGACAAAATGTCTTTGGGGCTTTTTTTATGCTTCTGCTTTGCTTCGCTAGTGTTTATTTTTATTGCGTTTTTGCCAAGGAATGATGACAAAGCGCATCCATAAGTGAAGCGCCAATAAAGCATTAAAGGCAAACCCTGCCATCAATAGCGCGATAGACTCAATACTTTTTGGGTTATCTCTATACAGAAACCACCATACGATCCAACACAGTACGGAAAGGACGGTGAGTTGATCCATACAGCGTTTACAGCGGCCAATCTTTTGCCAAAACCAATTATCTTTGCAGTAGGGACATGTCATGATGGTACGAATTAGGTAACATTGTGTGTCTATTAGAATATCGCAAACCAATGAGAAAGTGAGAAAAATGATCGAACGCCAACATACTAAGCAACGCATGAGTCGAATTGTGAAACATAACGGCACTATCTACTTGTGTGGCCAAGTTTGCGCTGATGCGACCCAAGGGATTACAGAGCAGACGCAAACTATGCTAGATAAAGTAGAACAGCTGCTCATTGAAGCGGGTAGTGATAAAGAACATATGTTATCTGCGACCATCTACCTAAAAGATATGCAGGATTTCCAAGCGATGAATGCCGTATGGGATGCTTGGGTACCAGAGGGACATGCTCCAGCTCGAGCTTGTGTCACGGGTGATATGGCACGTGAAGCGCTATTGGTTGAGATCTCAGTGATTGCAGCTGAAAAATAATTTCATCATCTTATGCTAGAGACAAAAACGAGCCACTTGGCTCGTTTTTTCTTTTTAATCCTATTAACAACCAGGACCACAGTCTAAGCAATGCTTGATCATTTCTGGGCCTAAATGCAGCTTCGCATTTAGATCACGCAGTGCAGTACGAACTCCTTCCTCTATCACAGGGTGGTAGAAAGGCATATCCAGCATTTCAGACACGGTCATTTTATTTTGATGTGCCCAAGCCAATAGGTGGGCTAAATGCTCCGCGTTTGGCCCCATCATCTCTGCGCCTAAGAAGCGACCCGTACCTTGTTCACCGTAGACATGCAAAATACCTTTGTTACGCAGCATCACGCGAGAGCGACCTTGGTTTTCAAATGAAACTTCTCCTGTTGCAAAACAGCCGCAGTTACCCAAACGTGTCGTTAACTGTTTGTAAGTTTCCCCAACCAAAGCAATTTGTGGATCAGAGAAAACGGCAGAAATAACTGAGCGACGAAGGCCCGCGCGAATATCCGGGAATCGACCTGCATTGTCACCTGCGATACGTGCCTGATCCGCAGCTTCATGCAGTAATGGAATCTGGTTGCTTGCATCACCCGCGATAAAGATATTCTCAACCGACGTTTGCAGCGTGTAGTACTCGGCTGTCGGAACACCGCGTTCATCCAACTCAAGCGTTGTATTCTCAAGACCTAGCTTATCGACATTAGGGCGACGTCCTGTTGCAGCCAATACATAGTCCACGACAAGCGTTTCTAATTCGCCATCATGGTTGATGAACTGAATCTCGACTTTATCGTTCTCACCTTCTTGCAGTGAAGGGATGCGTTTCATGCTCTCTACCTTGACGTCGGCATCTAGGTAGAACTCTTCTTTGAATGCTTTATCTGCGTAAGCCATGACGTCTGGATCAGTCAGTGGACCTACTTGACCACCAAGACCAAACAGTTTCACTTTTACACCTAGGCGGTGCAGCGCCTGGCCAAGTTCTAAACCAATCACACCTGGGCCAAAAACGGCAACAGATTCTGGCAGGTCATCCCAATCAAACACGTCATCGTTGATGACAAGGCGATCGCCTAGTTCATTCCAAATACCAGGGTAAGCAGGGCGAGAACCTGTCGCGATAACAATGCGTTTAGCACGGATCTGTGTGTGGTCATCGACTATCAAGGTGTTGTTATCAATGAATTTTGCGTAGCCAGACACTTTGTCTTGAGACGGTATTTCATCAACACCCTCAAGCACGAAGCCGACGAAACGATCACGCTCGCGTTTAACTCTGTCCATTACTTCACGGCCATCAATGACAATCTCACCTTGAGGGTGAATACCGAAACCAGGTGCTTTTTCAATTTGATGTACACTTTCTGCTGCAGCTATGAGTAGCTTTGACGGCATACAACCGACACGTGCACACGTTGTGCCGTATGGGCCACCTTCAATCATCACAACGCTGTCTGTGTGAGCTTTTGCCGCGCGATAAGCGCCTAGACCTGCAGTACCACCACCGATAATGGCAACATCGACATTTAACTGTTTCATAATGGGTTCTCGCTTATTTTCGCCAAGCAAGCTGAGGGAGCAACGCTTGGATAAGTGAATTTAGTATCAATCTAGATAAGTGGTGAGACGGTTTGGAGATCACTACTTATCTAGACTCTAGTCAGAAGTGTTTAAAGTGTCCCCCGGGTCACGAAGACACCGGGAGACTGAGGGTTGGGTTTAGATGTTTAGCCTAGGTACGCTTCTAGCTCTTCGCTACCGCCGATGTGTTTGCCACCGATGAAGACTTGAGGAACCGTTGCTCGACCTGTTACAGCTCGTAGACTGACGGTTGTCGCATCTTTACCCAAAATCACTTCTTCGTATTGAAGACCGTGGTCAATGAGATTTTGTTTCGCTTTCATGCAGAAAGGACAGCCAGGTTTAGTGAATACAGTGATCGACTCTTGCGTTTTGTAGTCTGGTGCAATGTAGCTCAGCATGGTGTCCGCATCTGACACTTTAAACGGGTCACCAGGTTCGTTTGCTTCAATGAACATTTTCTCCACCACGCCGTTTTTTACTAACATGCTGTAGCGCCATGAACGTTTACCAAAGCCTAATTCGTTTTTATCAACTAGCATGCCCATGCCGTCAGTAAAGTCACCGTTACCGTCAGGAATAAAGGTAATATTCTCTGCTTCTTGGTCCGCTTTCCACGCGTTCATTACAAATGTGTCATTGACTGATAAACACAGGATTGAATCCACACCGTGCTCTTTGAACACTGAGAATAATTCGTTGTAACGTGGTAGGTGACTTGAAGAGCACGTCGGAGTGAACGCGCCTGGCAAGCTAAATACAATCACAGTTTTGTCTTTAAACAAGTCATCAGTGGTTACATTAACCCATGCGTCACCTTGGCGAGTTGGGAAAGTAACTTGTGGAACGCTTTGACCTTCTTTCGATACGAACATGATAGTTTCCTTTATGATTTTACTAAATTCTTTGGTGAGTCTTATCAGTAAGTTGACTGTGCTCTGTTTCGATGAAGTTATTATTAAAGAAATTCTTTGATAGCTCTAATCGTTTAATGCTATGGTTTTGATAGATTCTTTCTATCTTACAGTGGGAGATAACCAACAATGAATATTCGGGACTTTGAATACTTAGTAGCGCTTGCAGAGCATAAGCACTTCCGAAAAGCGGCTGAAGCGTGTTTTGTAAGTCAGCCGACACTAAGTGGCCAGATTCGAAAACTAGAAGATGAATTAGGGACCGCATTGTTGGAGCGAAGCAGTCGTCGTGTTTTGTTTACCGACGCAGGCTTGCAGTTGGTGGATCAAGCAAAACGTATTTTAACGGAAGTGAAAACCTTCAAAGATATGGCGAGTGGTCAAGCTGGAGAAATGGTTGGTCCGATGCATATTGGTTTTATACCCACCGTTGGCCCTTACTTGCTGCCAAAAATAGTGCCGATGATGAAAGAGCAGTTTCCCGAGTTGGAGCTTTTTTTACATGAAGCGCAAACCCATCAGTTAGTTAGGCAGCTTGAAGATGGCAAGCTTGATTGTTTGGTATTGGCGTCTGTTGCTGAAACAGAGCCGTTTAAAGAGATTGAAGTGTACAACGAAGCAATGAGCGTCGCTGTTCCATGTGATCACGAGTGGGCAAGTCTAGAAGAGATTGAGATGCTTGAGTTGAATGGACGAACAGTATTAGCACTTGGTGATGGTCACTGCTTACGCGACCAAGCTTTGGGCTTTTGTTTTGCGGCAGGCGCACAAGATGATGAGCGTTTCAAAGCAACCAGCTTAGAAACGCTACGCAATATGGTTGCGGCTGGAGCGGGCATTACACTGTTGCCACAACTTTCGCTGCCAAGAGAAAAAGAGAAAGATGGAGTGTGCTACGTTCGTGCGATTAACCCAGTACCATCGCGCAGCATCGTTTTGGTATATCGACCAGGCTCTCCGTTACGTGCTCGATTTGAACAGTTAGCAGAAGCGATTAAGCAGCAACTTTCTAATATTGATTTGGCGAAAGCTAGCTGATTGGTATTAAGACGCGGCAATTAGACAAAAGAAAAGAGGCTGATGTTTTGCATCAGCCTCTTTGCGTTATAACCCTAATGATTAGAACAGCTCTTCACTACCGTCTTCAGAGGTATAGATGCTGTCAGTGATCTCATTGGTTATATACTCGGTTGGTTCGGTACCTTCAGCAAAGTACTCAAACATCGAGCTGCCATCAAACTTATTAGTAAGTAGCCCTGAATCACGATCAATGCGCACGCGAACAATATGAGGTGGAATGACCTTGCTGACTTGAGGCGTACCATCTAGAGCATCACGCATAAAGTCAACCCAAGCTGGTTGCGCAGTTTTTGCCCCCGCCTCAGCACCGGAAGTCTGGCCTTTACCTAGGTTGCTATTAGGTGTCGTACGGCCAAGCTTACGAGTGTGATCGTCGAAACCTACCCAAGCAACCGCGACCATGCCTGGTCCATACCCGTTATACCACGCATCTTTCGAATCATTAGTAGTACCGGTTTTTCCACCTATGTCGCGACGTTCTAGTTTCTGAGCTCGCCAGCCAGTCCCGTTCCATCCGGTGCCTTCACGCCAGTTACCACCGCCCCAAATATTGCTATACATCATTTCACGCATCAAGAAAGCGGTCTGCTCAGAGATGACCTGAGGCGCGTATTGAGGTTCATCTGATGCATCAATGGTGACATCCTGTTCTTGGAACTCATTTTCTTCCGCGATAATCTCTGTTAGTTCACAGTCTTGGCGGCAAATAACTTTTGGCGTTGCTTCGAACTCTAAATCACCAAATGGCCCTTCCACTTTACTGATGTAGAAAGGTTCCACATAGTAGCCACCATTAGCAAACACAGAGTAACCTTGCGCCATCTTCATTGGTGTTAAACTGCCAGCACCCAAGGCGATAGTTTCAGAACGAGGCAGTTGGTCCATATCAAAACCAAAGCGTGTTAAATATTGGCGCGTCTCATCCAGACCCACTTCACGAAGAACGCGAACGGCCATAACGTTTTTAGATTGCGCTAAGCCAATACGAAGACGTGTTGGGCCGACGTATGTCGGTGGTGAGTTTTTCGGACGCCACGCAGTACCTTGACTCTGATCCCACTGGTTAATTGGTGCATCGTTAATTAGGGTTGCAAGTGTGAGTCCCTTATCGATTGCTGCAGAGTAAATGAATGGTTTGATACTTGAACCAACTTGACGCACAGATTGGGTCGCACGGTTAAACTTGTTATGGACAAAGTTGAAACCACCCACTAGCGCCAGAACAGCACCGTTTTCTGGGTTCATTGCAGTGAATGCTGTGTTGGCGTTTGGCACTTGGCTTAACTGCCACGTTAGTACTGACTCTTCATCCTTTGTGACATGTTCTACTTGGCGTACCCAAACCTGTTCGCCGACCGCTAGAACGTCAGAGGCGGATTTAGGAGCAGCGCCTTGGCGATCATCATTAATGAATTTTCGCGCCCATTTGATTCCATCCCACGCTAAAGTTTGGCTACCTTGGCCTTTAACGACAACCGTAGCTTGCTTAGTCGTTACGTCGGTAACTACTGCTGGAACTAGCTGACCGTAGCTTGGCACTTTACGTAGAGTTTTGTTGATTTCATCTAAGTCGAAAGCAGGTTGGTCTGCTTTCCATAGGACTTTCTCTGCACCGCGGTAACCATGTCGTTCGTCGTAAGCGATAAGGTTGCTAATCGCAGACTTATTTGCCGCGGCTTGCAGTTTTGAATCTACCGTAGTGTAGATGTTCATCCCCGATGTATATGCTTCCTCTTCACCGTAGCGAGCAACCATCCAAGCTCGTGCTAATTCAGCGACATATGGCGCACTCAACTCGATTTCTGCACCATGGTAACGGGAAACAATCTCTTCAGCGCGAGCCTGGTTATATTCCTCTTGAGTAATGTACTTCTCGTCTAGCATACGTAACAAAACGACGTTACGACGATTAGTTGCACGATCAACAGAGTAAATAGGGTTCATGGTAGACGGTGCTTTTGGCATCCCCGCTAGCGTAGCAATCTCGCTCAAAGTCAGATCGTTAAGCTCCTTACCAAAATAGGTTTGCGCTGCTGCGCCGAAGCCGTAAGAACGGTAGCCGAGAAAGATCTTGTTGACATACAACTCCATAATCTCTTGCTTGCTTAACAGCTGTTCAATATGGATAGCAATAAAGATCTCTTTAATCTTACGCATGATTTTCTTCTCATTAGATAAGAAGAAGTTACGCGCAAGCTGCTGGGTAATTGTACTGGCACCTTGTTTCGCCGAACCTGACATCGCAACTACGACGGCTGCACGGGTAATACCAATAGGGTCGATACCAGGGTGATCATAGAAACGGCTGTCTTCAGTCGCGATTAAGGCTTCAACAAGATGTTGTGGAATCTCATCATAGCTAACAGGTATACGACGTTTTTCACCAAACTGTGAGATCAGTTTGCCGTCTTGGCTGTACACCTGCATAGGCGTTTGCAGCTTTACGTCTTTTAAGGTCGCTACATCTGGTAGCTCTGGTTTGACATACAAATAGAAGCCGAAAATTGTACCGACTCCAAGAATCATGCAAACCAGTGTGAAAATGAACAATCGCTTTATGAACTTCACCGGAGAATCCCTGATTAATTAGGTTCACTATATGCAAACCCTTGTACTTTAAGCTAAAACCTTAGCTCGTCTGGTTAATGTGCGGTAGAAACCATCAATTTACGAAAATAGAGCTAAGCAACAGCATGGAGCAAAGCATGGGTAAATCTCTAGTTATTGGCGTTGATATCGGTCACCACAGTATTAAAGCGGTCGCTCTCAAACCCTCAAAAAGCACATTTACACTTGTGAGTTACCAAGAGTTGCCAATCGAAGCCGACATTTTCACTGATAACCATATGTTAAATTATCAGAAAATTGTAAAGAAACTCAAAGAACTAAGGAAGTCCTTACCGCTATTTAGTCGCAAAGTTGCGTTAGCTATACCAGACAATGCTGTAATAAGTAAGGTTTTACAAATAGATAGCGAACTAGAAGCTCAAGAGCGAGAGTATGCAATCTTTCAGGCATTTGCCCACCAGTCCCCATTTCCGGTTGAAGAACTTAATCTCGATTTTGTTCATTTGAACCAATCTAGCTCGACTCAACCGATGAGTAGTTACCAAGTTTATGCGACCAAACGAGAGGTCGTAGAGAGCCGTATTCAAGCGGTGACCAAAGCCGGTTATCAACCAGTGTTACTTGATGTTCAAGCCCATAGTTTGGTTCATATTTGGCAGATGGCTTCTCGAACCCAACATAAGTTTGATTGGTTGCTGGTAGATGTTGGACTGAGTCAGACATCCGTTTGTATGGATTTACAAGATAAAGCGCCTTTTTGTAAAGATATCGCCTTAGGTACTCAGTTGATTGACTCTGAAGCTCAATTTGATCATCTCATTCATGGTAGCACCGAGCGTTTCATTTTTGCGTTGGTCGAGAAGTTGCAACGCAGTATTCAGTTGCTAACGTCGGTTCATGGAGTTGCTGTCCGGGGCATCTGGCTCTCTGGCGGTGGTGCAGTTACCCCAATGCTAGCTGAAGAGATTGCTAGGCGACTTGGTATCGAGTGTGAACTGTTCAATCCGTTGAATTTATTTGAAGCGCGCAATGCTAAGAATGCAGCCAATTATTCGAGTGGTCACGTCTATACCACAGCTGCGGGACTAGCTTTGCGAGGATTAGACTGGCTGGAGCAAACTCATGCTGCATAGTGTTAATTTACTTCCTTGGCGAGAGCAATTGCGCGATCGTCATAAACATCGATTTCTTAGTATGCTCGCGATCGGCATCATTATCGCTGTCGGGATTCAATGGGCGGCTGCGAGTTATCTTCAGCAGCAGACTCAGTCGCAACAAGCCCGACTCAACTATCTTAATTCGTACATCGCTCAGTTAGATAAACGGATCAATGATCTTAAGCAGGTAGAGCAAGAGCACAAAGCTCTACTAACGCGGCTTTCCGTGGTTGAGAAGTTACAGAATCACCGTAATAAAACCACCGATTTTATGAATGCCCTTCCGTTGCTTATTCCTGAAGGTGTGTACGTCGATAAGATCAAAATGAATGGTTTACAAGTTCGAGTATCCGGAATCAGTGATACCACCTCTAGATTAGCAACCATGCTAGATAACTTAGAAAGTTCCACTCACATTCGTAACGTCGAAATGCACTCAATTGTGCACGATAAGCCGCGCTTTGGTAAAAAGTTCCAAACCTTCAATGTGTCGTTCTCTTTTGTTGTGCCAAGACCTCTAGCGAACTTAGAAGGAGATAAGCAGGATGGCTAACTACAACGACTTAGACATTGAAGAAATGGCGGAGTGGCCTTTATTGCCGCAGTTAGTGGTGATTGTTTTACTAGGGTGTTTGGTTCAAGCCGCGGGCTATTGGTTTTATCTTAAGCCTAAAGTGGAGCATATCGAGACACTGCGTCAACAAGAACAAACATTGAAGTCCACTGCCACTATCAAGGCAAACAAAGTGGCGACGTTACCTAAATTGCAAGCGCAACTCGATGAGCTCTCCGAACGCTATGACTACCTATCTCGTCAACTGCCAGTGCAAAAGGAATTGGCTTCAATGCTGGCTTCTGTCAATGAGGTTGGCTTAAAAAATTCGCTCACTTTTACACGTATTGATTGGGGGCAAAAGCAGAATCAAGAGTTCCTCTATCGTTTGCCGCTTAATATCGAACTCACGGGAAACTATCACAGTATTGGTGACTTTAGTCAGGCTATCGCCGAGTTGCCACGCATCATTAATTTTGACGACATAGATTGGCAGCGGGTCAGCCAAGAGAGCAGTACGCTCCACTTCCGGGTAAGAGCTTATACCTACCAGTTTAAACCGGAGGTGGAAGATGAAAAATAATTGGTTAGTACCGATAGTGATTGCGGCTCTGGCGGGGTGCCAAGCCAATGAAGATTCGTTGGACGGTTTCATTACGCAAGTAGAGCAGAAAGCGAGGCAAGATGTTGTCGATCTTAAGCCAGTACTTGACTTTGAGGTGTCTCATTATCAATCACATCAGCAGCGTGAACCTTTTGTACTCCCCCAAGCGGCATTAGTCCTCAATCAACCTATCGTAAAAGCAGATTGTTGGCAGCCGAACGAGCGCCAAAAAACAGGGCAGCTGGAGCGTTTTCCTCTTAGTAAATTGCGCCTAAAAGGTGTCATGGGCAGTGGCGGTCGAGTTTCTGCTCTGGTGCAAACGCCGGAGGGTAATGTCGTGAAAGTAAATTCTGGCCAGTACATTGGTCTAAATAACGGTAAGGTCGCTTATGTGGCCGAAAGCTATCTAAAAATAAATGAAACCCTTCCCGATGGATTAGGTTGTTGGAATAAACGTAGCGTTAAGTTGGCGCTTAAGTAGGGACCACTTTTTGAAATGATAGGATTAATACAGTCATTGAGCTTTGTGCTCCAAACCGTGTTGGCTATTGGGGGAGGGTTGTTTCTTTCGACTAGCTTTGCTGATGAACAATCACTGAACCAATTGGAAAGTATCGATTTCCGAGTCGATTCTCAGCACAACGGCAAAATTGTGGTCGAGTTAGCGACGCCACATGTCGCGGTAGATATCCATAAGGCTCAAGAAGGGTTAAGCATTGAATTAATGGATACGTCAGTAACTGATGACAAACTTTATTTGTTGGATGTAAAAGACTTCGCTACCAATGTCTCTTCTATCGAGGTGTTCCGGAAAAACGATAGGGTCATCTTGCTCACCGCAGTAGAAGGAGAGTATGGCTATGAGTATCACCTAACAGGCAATTATCTAGAAGTGTTGGTGACCAAGCCGCACCCAAAACAGAAGCCGAAAGAGAAGAGTATTCTTGAAAAGAGTGACAAGAAGATATCAATCAATTTCCAAGACATTCCTGTTCGGAACGTGCTGCAGTTAATTGCCGACTACAACGACTTCAATTTGGTGGTCTCTGACTCGGTTCAAGGTAGTTTAACACTTCGTTTAGATGGGGTGCCTTGGCAGCAGGTACTTGATATTATCCTTCAGGTAAAAGGCTTAGATAAGCGTATCGATGGCAATGTGGTTTTGGTTGCTCCAAAGGCTGAATTGGATTTGCGTGAACAGCAGATGCTGGAAAAATCGCGTCTTGAAGAAGAGCTTGGCGATCTTAGCTCTGAGATTATCAAAATTAAGTTTGCTAAAGCATCTGAAATTGCAGACATGATTGGTGGCGATGGTGCGTCGAGTATGTTGTCAGAGCGGGGCTCATTAACCGTTGATGAGCGAACTAATGCGTTGTTAATTAGAGATCTTAAAGAAAACATCGATGTGATTCGTGACATCATTGATACGTTAGATATTCCGATAAAGCAGGTTCAAATTGAAGCTCGTATTGTCAGTGTCAATGAAGGGAATCTTGATGAGCTGGGTGTGCGTTGGGGCTTTACCTCAACCAATGGTAACAATACAGTTGGTGGTTCAATTGAGAGTAACCTTTTCCAAGCAGGGCTGCTGGAAGGAGATAACTTACCTGTAGATGATTTTCTCAACGTTAACTTAGCGGCGACGTCTGCGAATGCCTCCTCGATTGCTTTCCAGGTCGCAAAGCTAGGCTCTGATATGCTGTTAGATTTGGAGCTGTCCGCTTTACAGCGTGAGTCGAAAGCAGAGGTCATTTCAAGCCCTCGTTTAATTACGACCAACAAGAAGCCGGCGTATATTGAGCAAGGTACTGAGATTCCCTATTTGGAGTCTTCGTCTAGTGGGGCGACCACGGTGACATTCAAAAAAGCGGTACTGAGTTTGAAAGTGACCCCTCAGATTACCCCTGATAATCGCTTAGTTCTTGATTTAAATGTTACCCAAGACCGACCTGGTGATGTGGTGAAAACAGGAACAGGGGAAGCGGTAGCGATTAATACTCAGCGAATTGGCACTCAAGTGCTGGTGGATAATGGAGAAACCGTCGTGTTAGGCGGGATATTCCAGCACAGTGTGACGGATACGGTTGATAAAGTGCCTTTACTCGGAGATTTACCTTTATTGGGGGCGCTATTTAGGCGTTCTTACCAGCAAATGGGTAAAAGTGAACTGCTTATTTTCGTCACTCCAAAAGTGGTGATTCAGTAAGAATTGGCGACTTTAAAAAAATAAATTTGCATTAGTGGCACCATATCTAGATAATTTCGGGTCTTATCACGAATTATCTGTGAGGAATCGGTGCCACAAGCATCTTCATCGCTAGTTATATACTGGCATTTCTTGTGGCGATGTCATTGAATTAACGTTGTAAATTACTGCTAAACATGGCTGAGAAACGCAATATTTTCCTTGTTGGCCCAATGGGTGCCGGCAAAAGCACAATCGGTAGACACCTAGCTCAACAACTTCACATGGAGTTTGTTGATTCTGATACCGTTATTGAAGAACGTACAGGCGCAGATATCGCTTGGGTATTTGACGTAGAAGGTGAAGAAGGCTTCCGTGATCGCGAGGAAAAAGTGATTAACGACCTAACCGAAGAGCAAGGTATCGTACTTGCTACAGGTGGTGGTTCAATCAAGAGCAAAGAAAACCGCAATCGCCTTTCTGCACGCGGCATCGTTGTGTACCTAGAAACAACGATTGAAAAACAACTTGCTCGTACTAACCGCGACAAGAAGCGCCCATTATTACAAACTGATAATCCACGTGAAGTGCTAGAGTCTTTATCTGAAGAGCGCAACCCACTTTACGAAGAAATTGCGGATTACACAGTACGTACAGACGATCAAAGTGCAAAAGTGGTAGCCAACCAGATCGTAAAAATGCTAGAAGAACGTTAAGACTTTTAGCAATTGGAGAATACCCATGGAACGGATTACGGTCAGCTTAGGCGAACGTAGCTATCCAATCTCAATTGGTGCCGGATTATTTACTGATCCGGCCCACCTTTCTTTCTTAGCGGAAAAACAAAAAGTGGTGGTGATTTCTAATGTCACTGTAGCACCACTCTACGCTAATAAAATCCTCTCTCTTTTAGACCAGTTAGGTTGTGATGCATCACTGCTAGAGCTACCTGATGGTGAGCAATACAAATCTCTAGATACGTTCAATACCGTAATGAGTTACTTACTTGAAGGTAACTTTGCACGTGACGTCGTAGTGATTGCACTAGGCGGTGGCGTGATTGGAGATTTAGTCGGTTTTTCAGCGGCTTGTTACCAACGCGGTGTGGATTTTATTCAAATCCCAACAACGCTTTTATCTCAGGTTGACTCATCGGTTGGCGGAAAAACGGCAGTAAACCACCCGTTAGGTAAAAACATGATTGGCGCTTTTTACCAGCCAAAAGCGGTAGTGATTGATACGGATTGCTTGAAGAGCTTACCTGAACGTGAGTTTGCCGCTGGGGTTGCTGAAGTGATCAAGTATGGCATTATTTATGATCAGGACTTCTTTGTTTGGTTAGAAGACAATCTAGATAAGTTGTACGCGTTGGACGAGGCGGCTCTAACTTACGCTATTGCTCGTTGCTGTGAAATCAAAGCAGAAGTGGTGGCACAGGATGAGAAAGAATCCGGTATCCGAGCGTTGTTAAATCTTGGCCATACTTTTGGTCATGCCATTGAAGCAGAGCTTGGTTATGGCAATTGGCTTCATGGTGAAGCGGTCTCATCAGGAACTGTGATGGCAGCAAAAACAGCCCAGCTACAAGGCCTTATTTCAGAACAGCAAGTTGATCGAATTGTTTCTATACTGAAAAGAGCTCAACTGCCTGTTCATACGCCAGAACAAATGAGCTTCGAAGACTTTATGCGTCACATGATGCGAGACAAAAAAGTCTTAGCAGGTGAGTTAAGACTGGTTCTTCCAACTAGCATAGGTACGGCGGACGTTGTCAAAGGCGTGCCTGAATCCATCATCAAGCAAGCAATTGATTTTGGGCGTGATATTTAATCTTATCTTGGTGTGATGCCAACCCAGAAAACGGGTTAACAATTCGTTGTTCAAGCCGCTGAGTTGGTATCTTTAAGTATTGTCTTTAGGATGGCGAAATGAGCATGGCGCATGATTCGCATGTGTTGGAGTTGGATACACAAGTTGAATTACTTGAACGTTTGCAACTTCTAACCAACTTTGGTTCTAACTTAGTTACGATTGCTGGTGATAGTGGTGCAGGCAAAACGTGGCTTGCACAGCGTTACTTGGAAGCTTGGGCACTGGAAAAGAACCAAGCGTTGCTACTTTGCTTTCCTAATCAAGATGACGAACAACGTCGAATGACGATACTTTCCCAATTAGTGTCGGAACCTCTATTTAATCCGGCTGACTCATTGGCTGAGTCTTTCGTTCGCCTAATGGACGGCGAAGCTTGTGACATAGTGATTACTATAGATGATGCTCATTTGCTGAGTGAATCATTTATATCCGAGCTGTGGATGCTGGTGCTGGAGTCACAGCAGAACCCACTTTGGACCGTCAATGTTTTGCTGTTTGCTCAAGTGAACTCATTGGATGCACTTCTAACGCGCTTGAGTTATGGGCAAGAACATAAACCAATTGATTTAGAAATCGAAACGCTTTCGGAGCAGGAAGCGGAGCGATTCTTTGAACAATTGGTGGTTAGGTATGTCGAAGATGACATGGAAAAGCGTGTACGTAATGCGTATCGCTCAGTTGCTCGCCGTCCTGGCGAAATAATGGCATTAGGGGATCACAAAGTGGAAAAAAGGATCATTATCCGTTCAATTATCGGCTCACCTATTAATATCGCCTTGGTTGTTCTCATTTTGCTAGTGGTTATTGGGGCTGGCTATTGGTGGATGATGTCTCAGCCTTCACCAGATGATAAAGCGCAGCAGATCACTCAATCGATTGAGCAGACGGTCATTCCTACTTTACCTGAGACCGTTTCGGGGGCGGACACTACCTCTTCCGCTGATATTATTGTCCCAGATCCCGTTATTGACCCAATGCTAGCAGGGGCGGAAGATGATTCTCAATCACTGCCACCAGCGGTCACGAACGAAGTGACCAGTGTTGGCAGTAGTGACGATGGGCATCAACGTGTTGTGATTACATCTGAAGTTGTGGACGCGCTACTTGATGATAAACCGGAAAGCGTTGATACCAGTGCGATAGAGCAGGTGGTTGAGGACTCTATTCCTGCTGAGGTTAATGATGCAGCAGTTGAAGTGGAGCCAGAAACCGAATCCGCTCCTCAATCAGTGGTGAACTTTTCCTTTACTAAAGATGAGTTGAAGGCGTTTTCTCCGCGCAGTTACACATTGCAATTAGCGGCAGTTACTCAGTTATCGGACGTACAGAAGTTCCTCGATACTTATCAGGTCAAGCAGAAAGTCTACATCTACCCAACGGTCCGTAATGATGTTGAGTGGTTTATTATCACCTACGATAACTTTCCAACCATTCAAGTCGCTCGTGACGCTGTTGCGGGGCTATCTGAAGAGTTACAACAGCTCGAACCTTGGGCAAAATCACTCAGCCAAGTTCACCGAGAGATTGAACGCGGAAAATAGTCTGAGATTCGACGCAAAATATGTTACATTCCGCAGCCTCGATTTGTGGTTGATAGATAGAGCAGTAGATGAAGAAGCAGCGTGCCTTCCTGAAATGGGCAGGTGGAAAATACGGACTTGTCGAAGATATCCAGCGTCACTTGCCAGAAGCACGTAAGCTGGTGGAGCCGTTCGTTGGTGCTGGTTCCGTTTTCCTCAATACCGATTACGATCAATACCTGCTTGCGGACATTAACCCGGATCTTATCAATCTCTACAATCTTCTCAAAGAGGACCCAACGGAGTATATCTCTGAAGCGAAGCGTTGGTTCTGTGCAGAGAATAATCGTAAAGAGGCATACTTGCATATTCGCGAGCAGTTTAATGCAACCGACGATGTAATGTACCGCTCCTTGGCCTTTTTATACATGAACCGCTTTGGTTTTAATGGCCTATGCCGTTACAACAAGAAAGGTGGTTTTAATGTGCCATTTGGCTCATACAAAAAGCCTTATTTCCCAGAAGCTGAGTTAGAGTTTTTTGCTGAAAAAGCAAAGAAGGCGACCTTTGTTTGTGAGGGGTACCACGATACATTCAAACGTGCTCGTAAAGGCAGTGTTGTCTATTGCGATCCCCCTTATGCGCCGCTATCAACGACGGCCAATTTTACTTCTTATGCGGGTAATGGATTCACTTTAGATGATCAAGCTGCATTGGCGGATGTCGCTGAGCGAGCTGCTACTGAGCGAGGCATCCCCGTCCTGATCTCGAACCACGATACAACTTTAACGCGCCGCTTGTATCATGGCGCAGAGCTGAATGTGGTTAAAGTGAAACGAACCATTAGTCGCAATGGGGCAGGGCGTAATAAAGTCGATGAGTTGCTGGCATTGTTCAAGCCAACAGACAACGAATAATCACATTTCATCACACCTCCCTATCTTCTGACCTTTAGCTTAGGTAGAATTGCGCACAAAGATTCTTCAGTGTGCAATGATGCCCAATTAAACCTAGAGGTCAGGTATGAAAGATTTCCTTATCGCTCCATCAATTTTGTCTGCAGACATGGCTCGTCTTGGTGAAGACGTAGAAAAAGTACTCGCAGCCGGTGCTGATGTGGTGCACTTCGACGTAATGGATAACCACTACGTACCCAACCTGACTTTCGGTGCGCCAATCTGTCAGGCACTACGTGACTACGGCATTACAGCGCCAATTGATGTTCACTTAATGGTGAAACCTGTGGATCGTATCATCCCTGATTTTGCGAAAGCGGGTGCGTCGATGATCACGTTCCACATCGAAGCTTCTGAGCACGTTGACCGCACACTTCAACTTATCAAAGAGCACGGGTGTAAAGCGGGTGTCGTTCTGAACCCGGCAACGCCTCTGTCTCACCTTGAGTACATCATCGATAAAGTGGATCTGATTCTTCTAATGTCAGTAAACCCAGGTTTTGGTGGCCAGTCGTTTATTCCCAAGACTCTCGATAAGCTACGTGCAGTACGTAAGATGATTGATGAATCTGGTCGCGATATCCGCTTGGAAATCGATGGCGGTGTTAAAGTTGAGAACATCAAAGAGATCGCAGAAGCGGGCGCGGATATGTTCGTAGCGGGCTCAGCTATCTTTAATCAGCCGGATTACAAAGAAGTGATCGATCAAATGCGCGCTGAGCTAGAACAGGTAAAGTAATTCGATGAGCACTATTAAACTTATCGCTTTTGATTTAGATGGTACGCTGCTTGATAGTGTGCCAGATTTGGCGGTTGCAGCGGACCAAGCAGTACAAGCATTGGGCTACCCAGCAGTAACTGAAGAGCAAGTACGCGACTATGTCGGTAACGGTGCTGATGTGCTTATCGGTCGTTCATTGAGCCGCAGTTTGACGGTTTCTCCTGATCTTGATCCTGAGCTACATGCCAAAGCCCGTGTTTTGTTTGACGACTACTATGAGCAAAGCGGCCATAAACTGAGTCATCTTTACCCCGCGGTAAAAGAGACTTTAGCTGAGTTACATAAGGCTGGCTTTACCATGGCGCTTGTGACCAACAAGCCATCGAAGTTTGTTCCAGAAGTTTTAGCCAAGCATGGTATCGATAAGTATTTTGTTGATGTGATTGGCGGCGATACTTTCCCTGAGAAGAAGCCAAATCCAATGGCGTTGAACTGGTTGCTTGAGAAACACAATTGTCAGCCACAAGAGATGTTGATGGTTGGGGATTCAAGTAATGACATCAAAGCGGCGAAAAATGCAGGCTGTTACTCGTTTGGTTTAACTTACGGTTATAACCATGGAGAGCCAATCGCGGCCTCTAACCCAGATTTTGTCGCGGACACCATCGCAGATTTGGTCGAAGCGGTCGCTGTTTCAGCGTAACAGCAACAAAAGATCTTCCAAAATACTCGTCAATGAGTACACTGAGTAAACCGTGTCACTGGCAGGTTTGTGCCTAAATCGACACGGTTTTTCATTTTTTAGATTAAGAAGTCAAAGGAACTATTCCCATGAGCAAACCCATCGTATTGAGTGGTGTTCAACCATCAGGTGAACTAAGTATCGGTAACTACTTGGGTGCTCTACGTCAATGGCAGCAGATGCAAGACGATTACGATTGCCAATACTGTGTTGTAGACCTTCACGCAATTACGGTTCGTCAAGATCCGAAAGCCCTGCATGAAGCGACTCTAGATGCGTTAGCAATTTGTCTGGCTGTTGGTGTTGATCCGCAAAAGAGCACGCTATTTGTTCAGTCACATGTACCAGAGCATGCTCAACTTGGTTGGCTTCTTAACTGTTATACCCAGATGGGTGAACTGGGCCGTATGACTCAGTTTAAAGATAAGTCAGCACGTTACTCAAAAGACTCATCTAGCCAATTTGGTGATGTAAACGTAGGTCTGTTCGATTACCCAGTGTTGATGGCAGCAGATATCCTGCTATACGGTGCGCATCAAGTGCCAGTAGGTAGTGACCAGAAGCAACACCTTGAGCTAGCGCGTGATATCGCTAACCGCTTCAACAACATCTACTCACCAGAGCAGCCAATCTTCCAAGTACCAGAGCCGTACATCCCGACAGTGAATGCTCGTGTAATGAGCCTGCAAGATGCAACGAAGAAGATGTCTAAGTCTGACGATAACCGTAAGAACGTGATTACTCTGCTAGAAGAGCCGAAATCAATCATCAAGAAGATTAACAAAGCTCAAACTGACGCAGAGACTCCACCGCGTATTGCTCACGACTGGGACAATAAAGCGGGTATTTCTAACCTAATGGGTCTTTACTCTGCGGCAACGGGTATGAGCTTCGAAGAGATTGAAGCGAAGTACAAAGGCGTTGAAATGTACGGTCCATTTAAGAAAGATGTTGGTGAAGCACTGGTTGCTATGCTTGAGCCAATTCAATCTGAATACCACCGTATTCGTGCTGACCGTGCCTACATGGATCAAGTGATGAAGCAAGGTGCAGAGAAAGCATCAGCTCGCGCAGCAGAAACGCTGAAGAAAGCATACGAGGCGGTTGGCTTTGTGGCTCGTCCATAGAGTTAACAATTTAGATTAATAAAAAGCGGACTCATTGGAGTCCGCTTTTTTGTGTATCAGCCCAGTTACTGAGCGCCTTCAAAGCCCATTTGGCGCCACGCTTCAAATGCTATGATGGCTACGGCGTTAGATAGGTTTAAGCTACGAGCATCTGGCATCATTGGAATACGAATGCGCTGCTCCATCGGCATGCTTTCGATCAGTTCAGCAGGTAAGCCGCGTGTTTCTGGGCCAAACAAAAGCACATCGCCTTTTTGGAAGTTGGCATCTACATGGTGACCTGTTGTTTTAGTTGTACAAGCAAAGATGCGGTAGTCACCACGCTCTTTCTCTAGGTACTCAACAAAGGCTTGGTAGTCTTTATGGCGAGTCACTCGCGCAAGGTCATGGTAATCCAATCCAGCTCGGCGCACTTTCTTCTCTTCTAAATCAAACCCTAGTGGCTCAATCAAATGTAAGTTCGCACCACAGTTAGCACAAAGGCGAATTATATTTCCTGTATTAGGGGCGATCTCGGGCTCGTAAAGGGCGATATCAAACATGATTAAGCTTTCTTATCTTTGAGTAAATAGAGCGAGAAAGTATAAGGCGGCTTGTGAAAACCGCCAAGCCTGACGTTGTGAGTTTTTATGTATTGATGGACTCTATTTTCCTTGTGCTAGAGCGACCGCGTAGTTTTCGCTGACTGCTGCCCAGTTGACTACATTCCACCATGCTTCGATGTAGTCAGGTCGACGGTTTTGGTAGCTGATGTAATAAGCGTGTTCCCAAACATCGAGCGCTAGAATCGGCTCACCTTGAATATCAGCGACATCCATTAACGGGTTATCCTGATTGCTTGTGGATGTCACATGCAGAGCTCCATCTTTAACGATTAACCAAGCGAAACCTGAGCCGAAGGTATTGATAGCGGCATCGGTAAACAATTGCTGAAATTGAGCAAAGCTGCCAAAGGTTTCAATAATAGCTTCGAGTAATTGGCCATTTGGTGCCCCGCCACCGTTTGGTGTCATGCAGTTCCAGTAGAGAACATGGTTATAAAACCCTCCGCCATTGTTGCGCAGTGCTGGAGATAGCTGAGAGATCTGGCTGAACATGCTTGCAAGCTCTGCGGATTCAAATTCTGTCCCTTTTACTGCGGCGATAAACTTGTCGTAGTAAGTACGGTGGTGCTTGCTGTAGTGCACTTCCATGGTTTTGGCGTCAATGTAAGGCTCTAATGAGTCGTATGAGTAAGGCAGTTCTGGGAAGGTGTGAGACATAGTAAATCCTCCATAATTGAAGGATTTACTATAAATGATAATGAGATCCATTATCAACTAAGTGTTTGTAGGGTTATTTTTCTGTTCCTACCGGGAGGGTGATTTCTACGCTTAATCCACCTAGCGAGCTACGCTTCGCCACTATTGAACCGCTATGTTGACGAATCGCGCTTTCGGTTATGGTCAAACCAAGGCCTGTTCCCCCGCTGTGTCTATCTCGAGCGGTGGATACACGATAGAAGGGGCGGAATATGGCATCTAGCTCTTGCTCTGGTACGCCTTCACCATTGTCATCAACAGCAATCATAATCTGTTGATTGGATTCAGTGAAAGTGACTTCAATTTGGTCTTTACCGTAGTAGATAGCATTTCTAACAATATTGTCCAATGCACTCATTAGCAGTTTTGGGTTGCCTGAAATCAGTCGATCTGGGATAGCACTATATAAGAGCGTTTTGTCCATTTGTTCTGCTTCAAACTGAGCATCAGAAAGAATCGCCTCCCACAAACTAGTCATAGGTTGTTCTTCTCGGGTAAGGTGGCTATCCACTTGCATTCGAGACAACTCTAGTAGTTCAGCAATCATCTGCTCTAAACGCTGTGCTTCGGTATCAATTCGGCTTAACTCTGGACTTTCCCCTTGTTTACGTGTTGCTAGGGCGTTGGCCATACGTAATCGTGTCAGCGGAGAACGTAGCTCATGAGAAATGTCTGAAAGCAGCCGCTGCTGACCAGAAATCATCTGGTTAACGGCTTCCACCATTTGGTTAAAGCTCGCACCCGCTTGGCGGAACTCGCTTGTCCCTTTCTCTAAGCTTGGATCTACGACAAACTCGCCCTTAGCCACGCGTTTTGCTGCGCGTTCTAGTTTTCGAGCTGGTTGGCTAAGAGCCCACGCAAGCCAAAGGAGCAAAGGCGTACTGACTAGCATGACCGCGAACAGCAGTTGAAAAGGTTTATCAAACATTCTGAGCAGGAACGGAGGTGGCTCGTTCCACTTTACCCCGATATACAGCAGCAAATCTTGTTTGGCTAGGGTGACGGGTAGCGGACCTGCAACCATGTAATGCCCATAGAGCTTTTGTTGCGGTTGGCCTGGAACTTCAACACTTGTAATGAAGTTTTGCAATGCTCGGTAGCGGTAGTTTTTTCGGTCTTGCGTCGTCAGTATGTTGCCATCTTTATCTGTAACGAAGAAGCGAGGTCTAGGATCTTTTGGCGAACGTTTCGGACCTTCAAGTTTAAATAGTATCTTGGCTAAGTTATCTTCTTGCGCATATTTGCGCTCAATACTTTGGGTTATCTCAACCAGTCGACTGTAATGATCGGCTGGAATATCGCGCGCTTTTCTCGGATCAAGGTGCGGCAGTGACAAAACTGCCACCAAAACAAGAAACATGGTAAACCAGAAAATGGCGAAAATGCGTCCATATAAACTGGTGATCTTGGGTAGGCGCATCAATCTTCCTCAACTAATAGGTAGCCACGTCCGCGTAAGGTCTTAATACGGGATTTACCATCGCTTCGTTCAGGAAGCTTTTTACGTAGATTAGACACATGCATATCGATGGCGCGATCAAATGCTGCAAGGCGTTTTCCTAAAACATCCAGGCTTAATGTCTCTTTGGTTAATGTTTCCCCGGGGTTTTGTACAAAGTGACTCAACAATGCAAATTCAGTCGTGGTCAATTCAATTTGTTGGCCTTGGCAATAGGCTTCTTGTTTACCGGGAAAAACTTGAATGTCTTGATACTCGATACAGTCACTTCGTTTATCTGACTTTGCTGTGGAGCTAGACTGTGTTCTACGTAAGATCGCGCGAATCCTAGCCAATAGCTCCCTATCACTGAATGGTTTTGGAAGATAGTCATCAGCACCAAGCTCCAAGCCTATTACGCGATCAATCTCTTCACCTTTCGCTGTGAGCATAAGAACAGGCGTTTCCCAGTTCTCTCTAAGCCGTTTCAATGTTTCCATGCCATTTAGCTTCGGCATCATGACATCAAGTAGAATCAAATTTATGTTGCTATCGAGCTTTGCTAAGCCTTCTTCTCCATTGTTGGCTTCAGTCACATCAAAACCTTCGAAGGTCAAAACTTCTTTGAGCAAACTAGTTAGCTCTGTGTCGTCATCAATGAGCAAGATATGTGGCATTACAAAATCTCTTCTTAAAGGGGATAGGTTAAGTTTACTTGGAAACCAGTGGCAAATTTAGTCGCAATTTTACTCTTTACGATTCTTTACGCTCTCTAAACACTGCTTTACGCAGCAGATCGTATTCTACAATCAAGCGCTGCAGAGAAAGGCAGCTCAACCTAACAAATACAGTGAAAGGTACGATTATGAAAATGGCAAAGAAATTAGTAGTAGCGGCAGTAGTTCTTCCTCTAACCCTAGGTACTGCAAGTGCCTTCGCATTTGGTGGTAAAGATCACAAGAAAGGCGGCCATGGTGAATGTGGTGGTGGTTTTGACCGTGGCATCATGCGTCAACTTGACCTGACTGATGCGCAGAAAGATCAGTTAAAAGAGATGCGTGAAGCGGGCAAGAAAGAGATGAAAGCAAACTTCCAAGCGAACTTCTCTGAGCGTCAGGCGGAGATGCAAGCCCACCAAGAAAAAGTTCAGCAGCTAGTCTTAGCGGATAACTTTGATCAAGCGGCAGCTGACGAGCTCGCGAAAGTGATGGTTGAGAAACAGAGTGAACGTAAAGTGAAAATGCTTGAGAAGCAACATCAGATGCTAAGCATTCTAACACCAGAGCAAAAGGCGAAGTTTGTTGAACTGCAAAAAGAGCGTGCAGGTAAATGTGCAGAAAAAATGCAGAAGCGTTTTGCAAACAACTAATGATTATTGAATAGAGAAAGCGGCCTACTGGCCGCTTTTTTTATGCCATTTTTATTCAACATTTGAAGGGTTATACTAAGGGTATGTTTGTTTATTGCTCAATCGTTTATGAAACATGATTATGCTCGCTTAGTAACAATGGCTGCTTGGACTGCGACCATAGTGGCGACTTTATTGTTAATTGTTAAAGTTGGGGCTTGGTGGGTAACTGGTTCAGTTAGCTTGCTTGCATCTTTAATTGACTCACTACTGGATATTGCGGCTTCGTTAGTGAATCTAGTTGTGGTTCGTTACTCTCTTCAGCCTGCTGATAGGGAACATACCTTTGGCCATGGTAAAGCCGAGTCTCTTGCCGCCCTAGCGCAGGCAATGTTTATTTCCGGTTCTGCGGTTTTCCTTATTCTCAATGGTATTGAGCGATTCTTTAGGCCGCACGATCTGCAGTCACCAGAGTACGGTGTCTATGTCAGTCTGTTTGCCATTGTGGTGACGTTTGGTTTAGTCACTTTCCAAAAGCATGTCGTGAAGAAAACCGGTAGCCAAGCGATCGCCGCAGACTCTTTACATTACCAGTCAGATCTCTATATGAATGCCGCGATCATGTTAGCACTTGGGTTAAGTTGGTTTGGCATTACCCAAGCTGACGCGGTGTTTGCTGTCGGTATTGGTGTCTATATTTTGTATAGCGCGTTCAAAATGGTTCAAGAAGCGACTCAAACGTTACTGGATCGAAAATTGCCTGATAGTGAGTTGAGTGATATTCGTCAGGTTTGTATCTCTGTTGAAGGGGTGTTAGGTGTGCATCAACTTCGGACTCGCATGTCAGGACCGACCCGATTCATTCAGTTGCATTTAGAGCTCGAAGATCAATTGGCATTAATTGAAGCGCATCGAATCTCTGATGAGGTAGAAGCAAAACTACTTGAACTGTTTCCAGAATCAGATGTACTGATCCATCAAGATCCTTATTCGGTCGTACTAGGCGAAGAGAAAGAGCAAAAGTCTCAAGGGTGGTAGTTGCCTTCGCGCGACAAAGCGCAACTTATTGACTATCTTTTCAGCGGGTTCACTTTTAACTGTGATCCTGATGTGTATCAATTAAGTGAAATCGCAAAGCTGTAATACTCTTACATAAGTAGAAAAGTTACATAATTTCGTGCAAATAAAAGTAGTATTCCTAACTAGGAAAGGTAACATATTGCACAGTTAAAGGAATTCAGTCAGCTGCTTTGTGTAAGCTGCTGACGTAAAAATTGAAATAAGATTCCCAAAAATCGAGGGTGAGCATGATTAAGAAGATCGGTGTCTTAACAAGTGGCGGTGACGCACCTGGTATGAACGCAGCTGTTCGTGGCGTAGTACGTACTGCACTATCTGAAGGTTTAGAAGTATACGGTGTATTTGATGGCTACCTAGGCCTATACGAAGATCGTATCGAAAAACTAGATCGTTCAAGCGTTTCTGACGTGATCAACAAGGGTGGTACTTTTCTAGGTTCTGCACGTTTCCCTGAGTTTAAAGAAGTGGAAGTGCGCCAGAAAGCTATCGAGAACCTACAAAAACATGGCATTGAAGCGCTAGTAGTTGTGGGTGGTGACGGCTCTTACATGGGCGCTAAGAAGCTAACTGAAATGGGCTACCCATGTATTGGTCTTCCGGGCACGATCGATAACGATATTGCAGGTACTGATTACACTATCGGTTACCTAACAGCACTTAACACTGTTATTGATGCGATTGACCGCCTACGTGATACTTCTTCTTCGCACCAACGTATTTCTATCGTTGAGATCATGGGCCGCCACTGTGGTGACCTAACGCTAATGTCTGCGATTGCTGGTGGTTGTGAGTACATCATCACGCCAGAAACAGGTCTAGATAAAGAGAAGCTGATCAGCAATATCCAAGACGGTATTGCGAAAGGTAAGAAGCACGCAATCATTGCTCTAACTGAGCTGATGATGGATGCAAACGAGCTAGCGAAAGAGATCGAAACGGCAACGGGTCGTGAGACTCGCGCGACGGTTCTTGGTCATATTCAACGTGGTGGTCGCCCAACAGCATTTGACCGTGTTTTAGCTTCCCGTATGGGTAACTACGCGGTTCACCTTCTGATGGAAGGTCACGGTGGTCGCTGTGTTGGTATTCAGAAAGAGCAACTTGTTCACCACGACATCATTGATGCGATTGAGAACATGAAGCGCCCCGTTCGTAATGACCTATTCAAGGTTGCTGAAGAACTGTTCTAAGCCTCACGCGAGCAGATAATAAAAAGCCAGTAGGGAAACCTACTGGCTTTTTTCGTTTTGCTTAGTGTTAATTAATTGAGGTTAGTTAACCAGCATGGTTGAAAGTACGTAACCGACCGTTGTTGCGGTGATGACACCAATAAAGCCTGGCAATAAGAAACTGTGGTTGAGCACATATTTACCAATCTGTGTTGTTCCTGAGCGGTCGAAGGTAATTGCGGCTAAGTCACTAGGATAGAACGGGAAGAAGAAATAGGCATAGCAAGCTGGCAGTACACCAATTAGTACTGGGGCTGGAATTCCCATTGCAAAGCCAAGTGGTAGCATGATGGTTAACACCGCTGCTTGGCTCTTGAGGAACACGGATACAACGAACATTGCAATGGCAAAGGTCCAAGGGTGCGCCGCAACGATATCGCTAACCAAGCTAATCAGATACGGTTTGTGGAAGCCAATAATTGTGTCGCTCATCCAAGCGATACCAAAGATGATGATCACTGCGGTCATACCGGCGATAAATACATTGCTGTGGACGATCTTCTTCGGTTCAACTTTGGTGGTTAATAGAATCAGCGCACCAACGGAAAGCATCAAGAACTGAATTGCCACTGACATTTTCACGCCGTCTGGCAGAAGACCTAAATCTTTACCAAACATCGCGACAAAGATAACCGTTGCGATCCCCGCTAAGAAGATAGTTAGGCCTTTTTTAGCAATACCTTCATGCGCTGGGTCGTCATCTTCTTCACTTGTAGCATCGATCAGCTGAGCCTTGAATTCTGGATCTTGGCAACGCTCAATAAACGCAGAGTCTTGATCAAGCTCTTTACCTCGCTTTAGACTCCATAAACAGCCGACCAGTACACCTATTAAGGTGGCAGGAATGGTGACTAACAGTACGTTAACGAGACTAATATCCAAATGGTTATCGGCTGCAGTGGCCATTACCACTGCTGCTGCAGCAGCGATTGGGCTAGCGGTAATGCCCATTTGCGAGGCAACGGTTGCCATCGCCATTGGTCGCTCTGGACGTATGCCTTTCTTGTAAGCGACATCGTAAATTACAGGTAGCAAAGGGTAGACAGAGTGGCCGGTACCTACCAAGACGGTTAATGAGTACGTACATAGAGGTCCAAGAAATACGATTTGGCTTGGGTGCTTTCGTAATAGTCGCTCAGCAAATTTGACCAGTAGTTTGAGGCCCCCCGTCGCTTCTAAAGTGGCCGATGCGGCAACGACGGCGAGAATGATCAGCATGACACTGATAGGAGGTGAGCCGGGAGCGACACCGAATACAAATGCGAGAACCGAAACCCCGAGGCCCCCGAGTAGACCAAACGCAATGCCTCCGTGGCGGATACCAATAAAGATTACCGTCAGAAGCAGGAGCATATGTACGTAGAACATAATCAAACCCTACAAAATAACTAAAGTGCTGATTATGCTACCCAAAAGTGGTAGGTCGAAATGTGAAGTTCTGTGACTATCTTGCACAGGCTTTTCGTTTTCGACCTCTTCCTTGTTTTTTATCAATTTGCGGCGCAGTAATCGAAGCTAGGTAGTGATTTCGCCGCATGGATCATGAATTTCGTCTAGATACTTTCCTACTTTGGAATTTTTGGTGCACACCACGTCGTAGTGCTTTAATGCGGTTTTCTGCTCTGTCTACACCGAGTAACACGCTTAAAACCAATACCGTGATCACCACTGATTGCTGTAAATAACCTAGGCCAATCATCATGCCTAACGCTGCTAGCACCCAGATTACCGCTGCGGAAGTGACTCCGTGAATCTTCCCGTCTAGAGTCATCATGACCCCAGCTCCGAGAAAGCCAACGCCTGTGATGATTTGTCCCAATACGCGGGCTTGATCAAGCGTGTTTGGTGATAGAGACACCGCCATAGACATAAAAAAGTAAGTGCCTGAGATCACGAGGATCGAAGTTCGGATGCCCACAGGCTTGCCTCTAGTTTGACGTTCCACACCGACTAAAATGCCGTTGATTGCGCAGCAAAGTAGTGCTGGCCAACTGAATGGGCCAAGGTCGAGTAGTTGTTCGATAGTTGGTTGCATAGTGACCTCCAAAACGCCGGAGTATGCATACAATAGACCTGTCTATCGAACAAAAGATTTTTGTCATCAAGACAAAACCTAGCAACCGGTATCAGTGAGTTCAAAACTTGGTGGTGCGGAAGAGGTAGCTTCGGTATAACGTAAGAAACAGTGATGACTTGGATCTATCATCGAGCGTGTCATAAAGCGGATCCAGTTATTTGCTGGATTGTTATGGAAATACCATTCTGCCGGAACGTCTGGGTCAAAAATCGCATCGGAAAAAGTGCTGACAATTAATCGACTCCATGTATTTGCAGAATCTGCTGCTGGGTAACCCCAGGCGAGCAAAACATTATCGCCATCTATGTTGATTGTTGCTTGGCTTACTCTATCTAAGCCTTGTTGAATCGCCAGAGGGTGAATCATGTCTACCGCGCTTTGCATGCCACCTTGAAGTCCCACTAGTGCTGAAATACGGGCATCAGATTGGAGGCTAATAAAACGTGGTAATGCTGTTACAGCCAAGGTAGCCAGCACGGCGATGACAACAATCAGTTCGATGAGGGTAAAACCGTTGCGTTTCATGATTACTCTAAATGTAAATCCAATGGTGTTTTACTTGCTCGGCCGCCAATCTCTCGAGTGAGCTTAGGGACCAAATAACCTGACACTCGTTCAATGACGCCTGCCATAATCTTTTTGGCGTCTTGGTCAGAGACAAAAAAGTGTGCAGCACCTTGAACTTTATCTAGCACATGGATGTAGTAGGGTAGTATGCCTGCATCAAATAAGGCTTCACTTAGATCCACTTGCGCATCAACACTATCATTTACACCTTTGAGCATCACGCCTTGGTTGAGAAGGGTAACATCGGCTTGCTTAAGAACAGTTAAAGCACTTCTCAATTCAGCGTTGATCTCTTGGGCATGATTAATATGAGTGACCAAAATCACTTGTAAGCGGGTAGCGGAGAGAGTTTCAACTAATGCTTCTGTGACTCGTGCCGGAAGGACGACTGGTAAGCGTGAGTGGATTCGCAGGCGCTTTATATGAGGAATATCAGCAATATGATTGATCAACCATTGTAATTCCGCATCTTTGGCCATGAGTGGGTCTCCGCCGGACAAGATCACCTCATTGAGCTCTGGGTGTTGCTGAATATAGTCGAGGCTTTGCTGCCACGCCGTTTTATTGCCCTTATTTTCTTGGTAAGGAAAATGGCGACGGAAACAGTATCGGCAATTGATCGCACAGCCACCTTTCACGATCATTAGTGCTCGGTTTCTATATTTATGCAGTAATCCCGGGATCGAGTTGTTCTGCTCTTCAAGCGGATCATTGGAGTAGCCTTGGTGAACTTCAAACTCTTCTGATAACGGCAATACTTGACGCAAAAGTGGATCGAAGGGATTGCCTTTTTCCATTCTATCGACAAAACTTTGCGGCACACGCTGTGCAAAAAGCTTTCTAGCTTCGAAGCCCTGTTGCCAAGGCTCAGGATCGATTTCAAGCTGATCGAGCAATTTTGCAGGATCAGAGATCCCATTCGCTAGCTGTTTGAGCCAGTTTTGCTCAACAGATTCGGCTTTTCGGGTTATGATATGCGGCATTGAATTTAGCTCTAAGAATGTAAAGAGGAAAAAATGGCTACTGTTAGCACCAATGAATTTAAAGGCGGTCTAAAACTCATGCTTGATAGCGAGCCTTGCGTTATCCTGGAAAACGAATACGTTAAGCCAGGTAAAGGCCAAGCGTTCAACCGCGTAAAAATTCGTAAGCTTCTTTCTGGTAAAGTGCTAGAGAAAACCTTCAAGTCTGGTGAAACTTGTGAAGTTGCAGACGTCATGGATATCGACCTAGATTATCTATATAACGACGGCGAATTCTACCACTTTATGAACAATGAGACGTTTGAGCAAATCGCAGCAGACGTAAAAGCAGTTGGCGAAAACGCTAAATGGTTGGTAGAAAACAACACTTGTATGCTTACTCTTTGGAATGGCAACCCAATCGTTGTGACTCCGCCAAACTTCGTTGAGCTTGAAGTGACAGATACTGATCCAGGTCTAAAAGGCGATACTCAAGGTACTGGTGGTAAGCCAGCTACGCTTTCTACTGGTGCAGTTGTTCGCGTTCCACTGTTCATCGCTATCGGTGAAGTGATCAAAGTAGATACTCGTACAGGCGAATACGTTGGTCGCGTTAAGTAAGCTTTGCTTGCGTCAAGTTTTAGAAAAAGGTCACTTCGGTGGCCTTTTTTGTTTTTCAGCAATGCGTTTGATGTGCCACAATCTTTGTCACGCATTATGTGACTAAACTAATACTCATGAAACAGTCTTTACGAATTTGGCTTGATGCCGCTCGCCCAAAAACCTTGCCTTTGGCTTTGGTCTCTATCTTAACCGGTAGTGTATTGGCGTATTCTACTCATAAGTTTTCCTTCGCTGTTGCGTTGTTGGCCTTTCTTACGGCCACCTTGCTGCAGATACTGTCTAACTTGGCAAATGATTATGGGGATGCAGTTAAAGGGACGGACAACGAACAGCGTCTTGGACCAATGCGCGCTATTCAGTCAGGAGAAGTTAGCCAAAAAGCGATGAAATCAGCGATCATCATTAATGTTGTGTTGACCATTATCTCCGGATTAGCGCTGGTCTTTTATGCATTGGATAGTTTACACAGCATCTTGGCTTTCATTGGATTAGGTGTGCTCGCTATCGCGGCTGCTATTGCTTATACCGTGGGTAATAAGCCATATGGTTACGTTGGCCTTGGTGATATTTCAGTGTTTATCTTCTTTGGCTTATTAGGGGTGGCAGGAACATTCTTCTTGCATACTGGGGTCGTTGCACCACTGCTGATTTTACCTGCCATTGGCTGTGGTTTATTGGCTGTTGCGGTACTTAATATCAATAACATGCGCGATATTGAGAATGATGAAGTGTGTGGCAAGCGTACTGTTGCGGTTAGATTGGGCCAATACAAAGCGAAGCAGTACCACTCTGTTCTGCTGATTGGAGCATTGCTTTCTTTTATTGTGTACTTGGCACTTCAGCCTGCTCCAATTTGGTTCTGTCTACCATTTTTAATCAGTGCTATTGTGGTTTATAAACATGGTAAAGCGGTCTGGCAAGCCGAGCAACCTGCTCAAATAGCACCGATGATGCCGGTAATTGTAAAATGCTCGATGGTAACTAATCTACTTTTTGCTAGCGTAGTAATTGCTCAGACATTAGTGAGTTAAGTGATGCGTGTCATTGCAATGACTTAATGCCCCTATATACTCGATGGAGATAACGAACGGTATGGGAAGAAACACGATGGAATACAATACCTCTGCCCTATGTGACATTTACCTAGAACAGGTGGATGTTGTAGAGCCTATGTTTAGTAATTTTGGTGGTTGTGCCTCTTTTGCTGGGCAGATTACAACCGTCAAATGTTTTGAAGATAACGGCTTAATTCGTGAAATCTTAGAGCAAGATGGCTTAGGTCGAGTACTCTTGATCGATGGTGGTGGTTCATTGCGTCGTGCGTTAATTGATGCTGAGTTAGCAACTCTCGCTGAAGAAAATGACTGGGAAGGTATTGTCGCATACGGTTGTGTGCGTGAAGTCGATGAGTTAGAAGATATGAGTATCGGGATTCAGGCTCTTGCGTCAATTCCTGTGGGGGCAACATCGCAAGGTGTTGGTGAGGTTGATGTACCTGTCAATTTTGGTGGCGTAACCTTCCTTCCTGAAGATTACCTCTACGCAGATAATACTGGTGTGATTTTATCTCAAGAGCCTTTAGATGTTGATTTAGAGCTTGATGAAGAAACCGCTATCGATGATGAAGAATAACAAAACACCGGCCTAGGCCGGTGTTTTTGTATCGTTCTCAAGCAAGTATTGTTGACGTAACTTAACGGCATATAAGTAACCTAATACCCCGCCTAAGATATTGCCAAGTGCAATGCCAATAAATAGTCCTTCAATGTCATAAAGTAAGCTGCCAAGCCAAGCACAGGGCAAAGTAAAGACAAACAAACGCATAAAGCTCCACTGGAATGCTTTTAGTGGTTGGTGCAGTGCATTCAAACTAGAGACCAGCATCATAATGACACCTTGAAAACCGTAGCTGAACGGGACCACTAACAAGTAGTGCCAGAGGATATCTTTCACCGCTTGCTCTTGGGAAAACAGTGCCGCTAATGGGATACTTAAAGGTACCATCATAACGAATATTCCGAGCTGGAATACCATGGAAAAGCGCATGCTAAGGAATAGACCTGCAAAGCTACGATGCGGGTTGTTTGCTCCCATGTTTTGGGCTACGAACGGCGTTAATGCAGAGGTTAAAGACATCAATACTAAAATCAAAATCGATTCGACCCGTTGAGCTGCACCATAAGCCGCTACCGCAGCCGTTCCATGGCTTGAGAGCATCATCATTAGTATCGCGCCTGAGATAGGGTTCATCGCATTCGATAGTGCTGCGGGTGTGCCTATTTTCAAAATTAAGCGCCAATCTTGGTAAACCTTGGTTAAGTCTGGTAGACCGAGAAGTTTCTCACGTTTGATGAGAACGTAAAGAGATCCGCATAAAGCGCCTAGCCAACTGAATGCGCTTGCAATCGCGGCCCCTTGAATACCGAGTTCTGGAAAAGGACCGATGCCAAAAATTAGTAGTGGGTCGAGGACACCATTGATTAAGCCAGCCAGCATCATGATCTTTGCTGGGGTTTTGGTATCGCCTGTCGCTCGAATGGCGCTGTTGCCAGCCATAGGGATGACTAATAATGGAATCGTCAGATACCAAATGAACATGTACTGCTCAATAAGCGGAATCAATTCAGCTTTAGCCCCTAAACTGAGGAACAGTGGTTCAATGGTCGCGATACCTAACGCGCAGGCGAGGGCGACAAGTAGCACTGCGAGTAATAATCCGTGGCTAGAGAAGCGCGCAGCATCTTGAGAATGCCCTTGGCCCAATAAGCGACCTATGTTGGTCGATAACCCCATGCCGATGCCCATCGTAATACAGTTAACCGCGAAGGTAACAGGAAAGGTATAACTGATGGCAGCAAGTGCCTCGGTTCCAAGCAATGAGATAAAGAAAGTATCGACAAGGTTAAACATCAGGATCGCGATCATGCCGAAGGTCATCGGGATGGTCATCTGACGTAACACGGTAGGGATGGGGCCGGTTAATAGGCCGTGCTTATCCTGCATCGAGAACTGCTGTTTGCTTGGACGAAAAGCGTAGCATACTTGATCTGTCCCGATACGACCAATTATCAGACACAAAAAAGGCCAGCTTGCGCTGACCTTTAGAATGCTTATTCGTTAAGAATAAATTACGCTTTAGCTGCTGCCGCTGCTTTAGCGATTGCTGCAAAGCTCTTAGCGTCTAGAGAAGCGCCGCCAACTAGAGCACCGTCGATGTCTGGTTGTGAGAAGTAAGCTTCTGCGTTTTCTGGCTTAACAGAACCGCCGTATTGGATGATTACTTGTGCTGCAACTGCTTCGTCTTTCGCTGCGATTAGTGCGCGGATAGAAGCGTGGATGCGTTGTGCATCTTCAGCTGTTGCTGCTTTACCAGTACCGATAGCCCAGATTGGTTCGTAAGCGATGATTGCGCCGTTTAGAGCTTCAACACCGTAAGCGTCGATAACTGCGTTGATTTGACGTGCACATACTGCTTCAGTTTCGCCAGCTTCGTTTTGAGCTTCAGATTCACCGATACAGAAAACAGGAGTTAGACCGTTTTCTTTTAGGAAGTTGAATTTCTTCGCGATGAACTCATCAGATTCGTTGTGGTATTCACGACGCTCTGAGTGGCCGATAATGATGTGAGAAGCACCGAAGTCTTTCAGCATCTCTGGAGACATGTCGCCAGTGAATGCACCGCTGTTGTTTAGGTCAGTGTTCTGTGCTCCTAGGATGATCTTGTTACCGCCTTCAGCGATTACGCGCTCAGCAAGATCGATGTAAAGTGCTGGTGGAGCTACTGCTACGTCAACACCTTCAACGCCTTCAAGTTCAGCGTTAAGACCAGTTAGCAACTCAGTTACCATTGCTTTGCTACCGTTAAGTTTCCAGTTACCCATCACTACAGGACGACGCATAGGAATATCTCCGTATTTAATCAATTAATGTAAAAAATCTTCGTAAGAATATAACAGATAAAAAAGGCAAGATCATGATTACCGTCATGTCTTAACCGGATCTCATCGAATGGTAGGAGCTGTCACTGCACATAAATGACACCCAGCTGTCTGACTAGAGTGATCCATTAAGCAGAATAGTACCAATCGACTGCAAAGTTAGGTGGGAAATTGTTAATAGTGAAAGCGTTACAAATCGTAATGATGAAACTCTCTTACATTTGAGGATTACAATGCCAAATCTAGTAATGGAATACTCCAACTCTGTTGATGAGCGTGTTAATGTGCAAGGGCTGTTAGAAGACCTTCACCAAGTTGCACTGCAAAGTGGGCTGTTTGATGTTGGCTCAGTAAAATCAAGAGCATTGCGCTGTCACAATTGGTTGATTGGTGATGAGGGTGATAGTGTCGACTTCATCCATATCAGTTTCGAACTACTCGATGGCAGAACACCGGAGCAGAAAAGAGAGCTGTCGCGACAATTGATGACTGTTTTACAGGCGCAAGCGGGCCATGTTCGCAGCCTAACAGTGAATATGCGTGATATGGATAAGGAATGCTTCCAGAAGGTCACCAACTAATTTTTCATTTTGTTGTATTTTTTAGGTAAATCGATGTCAATTAAAGAACTGCTGTTTTCATTTCAAGGGCGGATTGGGCGTAAAGTCTACTGGACTTGGAATGTTATGTACTATTTAGCCATTTTTGGTTTTGGTATTGGGATGAACGTATTGTTCCCTGCCATTTCTCATCTAGTTTTGCCGGTATTTCTCATTGCCGCATTGATTCCAGATTTAGCCATCACTGCGAAGCGTTGGCATGACCGTGGTAAGTCAAGCTGGTGGTTACTGATGAATATTCCACTTATTGTTGGTCGTTTAATGGCGCCAATGGACGGAGACCCAATGGCAGCTCCTAGCACAATTCAAATGGTCGCTTATACTGCTTCTTTGATATGTGGTGTTTGGATTCTTGTTGAATGTGGCTTTCTGAAAGGTCAAGCAGGTGAAAATCAGTATGGCCCTGAAACCAAATAATGTTTATCTAACCGATTAAACCAAGGGTTGAGTTGTAAGCTCAACCCTCAAGTGCCCTCATATCGATTACTTTCTTAGTAGCACTTCTTCGATACGATGATCTCGTGCCTTTTTTAAAATCAGCTGAGCTCGCCCTTTAGTAGGTAAAATATTTTGCGTTAGGTTGATGCCATTGATGGTTTGCCAGATATCACGAGCTTTTTCGATAGCTTGGACTTTATTCAGTTTGGTGTAGTGGCTGAAGTAAGAGCCTGGCTTAGTAAACGCACCTTGGCGGAATTTTAAGAAACGCTCTACGTACCAGTCTTCAATAACTTCCGATTCTGCATCCACATAGATAGAGAAATCCAAGAAATCAGAAACAAAGACACGATGCGGGTCGTGAGGGTAATCCATCCCGCTTTGTAGAACGTTTAGACCTTCAATGATGAGAACATCGGGGCGGTCGACAATCTTAACTTCTTCAGTAATGTCATACGTGATATGCGAGTAAACGGGAACCTGCAGGTTAGGTTTTGCAGCCTTTACATCAGAAACAAACTCCACCAAGCGTTTGATATCATAAGACTCAGGGAAGCCTTTCCGGTGCATGATGTCCCGATCATTAAGTACTTTCTTCGGATACAGAAAGCCGTCTGTGGTAACCAGTTCTACCTTAGGGTGTTTATCCCAGCGTGAGAGTAAGGCTTTGAGCAATCGAGCTGTGGTACTTTTGCCTACCGCGACACTGCCGGCGATACCAATGATAAATGGTGGTGTGGTTTCTTGATTATTAAGAAAGTTATTCAGTACCGTGTTGCGGCTTTGCCTGGCAGAAATATAGAGGTTAAGGAGACGAGCCAGTGGTAGATAGATCTCTACCGCTTCCTCCATCGTCAGACTTTCGTTAACCCCTTGCAGTTCGCGTAAATCCTCTTCGGATAGCGTCATGGGTACAGAATTACGAAGCTCTGCCCATTGCTGACGATTAAAAGAGAGATAAGGTGTCATAGTCTTCCTAACCCGAAAATCACGATAAAGAGCAGCGAAAATACAACAACACGCAGCGAAAGCAAATGACATGAGCAAGATTAAGTCATATTTGCAGTTCGAATTGTGTGTTTTTTCAGCAAACGAACGGAAACTAACTAAAATCGTGTTTTTTTTTGATTTTCCTATTGCAAGGTCGGGATTCCTTCAATAGAATGCGCACCACTTATGCCGACTTAGCTCAGTAGGTAGAGCAACTGACTTGTAATCAGTAGGTCACCAGTTCGATTCCGGTAGTCGGCACCATTTCTCCTTTATGAGAGATATGGCGTAAAAATTTGGAGGGGTTCCCGAGTGGCCAAAGGGATCAGACTGTAAATCTGCTGGCACTGCCTTCGATGGTTCGAATCCGTCCCCCTCCACCATATTCTT
>NZ_CFHWOM010000014.1:0-72802 GCF_984391705.1 Vibrio sp.
GTGGCATGCAGCAGCTTCAGCATTGCGTTGCTCACACCTTAACAGAGCGTTATGTAAATACAAATACACAAACAGTTTGTAGTTCGGTATAATTGAGGTGTTATTAAACTAGAGCTATGTCATACCATGAAATTCGTCGTTCCAATTACATTGATATCTACGTTATTACTGTCCTCAACGGGTTATAGCGCAACAAAAATTGATTCCAAAAATGCTCCTTTCCATGTGGGGGAAGATGTTATTGCTTGCGGTATTCTTAAAGAAGTTTCGCGCTTTAAGCGAGGAGTGTATCTAAATATGGATAATCGATTCCCTAAGCAATCTGTAACTTTTGTTGTATGGGAAGACGATTTGTCTACCTTTAGGCAAGAACATGGTGCGTTTCAAAGCCTCATTGGTCAGAGAATTTGTGGCAAAGGCATTGTTAATGAGTACAAAGGGCGCAGCCAAATAAGTTTGTATAACGCATTTTCACTGAAGTTAAGTAATTAGTTAAATAGTCTGATTTTTGTATCAAGGTAGTAACGCCATGAGCGATCATGTGTATATCACAAGAAGTAATATGCAGAAACTGGAGTCGTCTGCTAAAGCAAATACACGGAATGTAAGTGAACTTGTCCAATGTTATGATAGTCAGTTGACAAACTTATTATCGAAACCAGAGTTGGAGTTTTTGTCATCGACTAAGCTAGTGCTAGAGACCATTAACGAATCATATGCTTTACTCGAAGTTGAGTATTCTAAACTTCAGATTAAAACTACGCGATTACCACCGAACTCTAGATGGGTTTATCTTGGAGGAGCTCCTGCTTACCACAAAGATAAAAACTGCTCTAGACTGCATCAAGATTATCTGAACTTTGAAATACCGGAAGAGCTACCTGAAAGCCGAATCTCGGAATATAGGAAGTTTTTCATAGATAATCTCTCGCTTTTTCATGAGGACGCGGAAAGGTTTTATGTGCGAATTTCAACGAGATTTGGTTTAAAAACTAGTCAAGTTAGAACAATTCAACACGATAATTCCGGATATAATGAAATGCGTAACTCAGTATTCAATGTGGATCTTGCAACCCAAAATATCCGCGCGCATATTACTAAGATGCTTGATTACAAAAATTCTGATCCTACAGTACATAAACTAATTCACTCAGTTGGGTTTGCTACTCATAAAGCTATGGACTACAAATCCAATAAAAAGTACATAGACTTAGATGGTGATAACCCAGTAAAACAATGGCACCAGCTCAAGTTGCAGCTGAAAATCTTGTTAATAGATCACATGATAGCAGTAACGAACCCTGAGCTTGCCTTTAATCAATCAGTGCTCGATACAGCAGGTTTTATTTCTTGCAAAGAGTGTTCGGGTTTTAATAGCACTATTAAACTGTAGTAGTTAAGAAATCGCCTGCATGTAAGTATTTACATAACAAACTGCTCAAGAGGGATTCGCAACGCGTGGCATTTTCACTATGCGTTGAATTTAGTGATTAAGGTGGTTTGCGGCGGCTTTTGTATTGCGTTGCTCACCCCTTAGCAGGGCGTTAGGCAAAGGGCAGAAAAGTTCTTTGTTTTAATCTTCTTACTCCCTTTGGCCTTCGTTTTCCTTAGTCGGCAATTCAGCATTGTCGGCTTAAATTCTTGAACCTCTCCAACCGCAAAACATGCCAAATTTTGTGGGTTGCCTCATTGGGTTTCAGTGTTGGTTGGTGGTGAATTTCACTGGCTTAATTTGTGGGAAGGGTAAGGCAAGCAAAGCTTTCGTTTTTGTGGCTGGTCCTCAGCTTTGAGCTTCTCAGATTCAAAAGCAACTTAATCGCTGAAAGGCTGTGTTTCGTGAGCGTTGAACGTGAGGCTGTAACATAGTGACTTCAGTGGTTCTTGAATCACAAAAAGTCAGTGGGTGATTGGTTTGCTTATCGTGTTTAAGGTATTCTGTTTTCAAACTAAGTTAGTGAGTACGTGGAAAATTTGCCTAACAAACAATTCAAGCTGATTCGCAACGCTCGGCGCTTTCGGTTTCAATTGGTTTGGTGATTACGGTGAAGTGTTTGAGTACTTTGGCAGCGTTGCTCACAACTTAATTGGGCGTTATACGTTCAAAGGAGGAACGGTGGTAGTAATATATGGAATCAAAGAGCGTTTGAACCCTATCAAAGCTCAATTATCAGATGTAATTCAGACATCTATGACTCAAGTTCTTGAACTTCCTGAGAGTAAGCGCGCTCATCGGATCGTTCCACTGGATAAGTCAGACTTTTACTACCCAGAGGGTAGAACTGATGCCTACACGGTTATTGAAATTAACATGATGGCTGGGCGTAAAGTCGAAACCAAGAAAGCACTGATTAAGGCTCTATTTACAAATATTGAGTCTAGCCTTGGTATCTCACCAATCGACATTGAAATTATCCTCAAAGAGCAACCACCTCATTGTTGGGGCTTTCGTGGTATGACTGGTGATGATGTTCAAGATTTAACTTACAGCGTAAATGTTTAGGGGCTTCAATGGGGAAAGTGATTTTATCGGGCTACATTGATATCCCAGAAAATGAACTAGAAGTTGTCACAACAGCACTTGAGAAGCATATCGAGCTAACTCGTAATGAAGCGGGTTGCTTAATCTTTGAAGTAACTCAAAGTAGTGAGCTTTCAACTCGGTTTACTGTATACGAAGAGTTTACAGATAAAGCTGCGTTTGAGAGTCATCTGGCAAGGGTTAAAGCCTCAGAATGGGGGCGAGTAACAGGTAATGTGAAGCCGCACGTACAGTATCGAGGAACAGAACGTATAACAAACAATTTAAAAGTGATTCAGCACGCTTGGCATTTTTGGTTTGGGTTGAGTTCGGTGTTTACGGTGGTCAAATTAAGTGTCGTGGTCGCGTACTTCACACCTAAATAGGGCGTTATATGCTTGGAGCGCATCGAATATATATCATTTTTTAAAATGCTCATAGATTGGTATTGAGTATTCAACTAGAGTTTTGAGAATCGTGCAGTGAATTATAGAACCAATCATTACTGGTAGCCAATCAATGGCAGATTCTTGTCCATCCAGCAACTGTGCCAATGAAATCTCTATATCGTTGTTCGCTAAAAAGAAGCCTAATGCTGTGGCTCCCATTAGCATTGACAGCCAAGGTAAATTAGGTTCAATGTATTTATCGTTTTTCTCTTTATCTTTCTGTTCGCCTTCTGATAATTTCCAAAATAATAATTTTGTAAGGTTAATAATTATTACAAACGGGACTAATGATACAAAGAACCACTCAATTCCTATGTTGCGTCCATAAAGGTTATAAATTGCCCATAAAAAAATTAAAGATATAATATTGTCAATTTTTGCATGTGCTATTTTTTTAAGCAGAGTATATTCCAGTTTAGTATCTCTAAAAATATGTAAGCCGGGAGAAAATATAGCCAAAAATATACTGCTAACAATAGCTAACTGGACAGTTTCTTTATCAAATAGAAGATGCCCTAAACATAATGCTGCTCCATAAATTGCTGCTGTAATCTTGATCATTTTCTGTCGTTTAGAAGAAACTGTGGCGTGTTCAACCGCAGGAATCCAGTCCTGCATTTGTCCTATGCTATAGGCAATGAAAACGATAATAAATACATTTGGGTGCATGTTAATCACTTTCTAAGTGGAGTATTCTTGTTATTCTAGATGTTTATAAATAGAAGAGATGGTTATGAGGCTGAGTTCTCATTGTTGAGAAATCGCATATAACAAAGCATTTAAGAGTGATTCCTTACGCTTGGTGGTTTCGCTTCGCTCAAGTATAGCCAAGCGTGCGTCACACCTTAATGCGGCGTTAAGCTTTTTGGAGAGGATATGGAAATTCGAAGAATCTGTTCTGATGACTTAGATGGATTTTGGGAGCTTTGGCAAGAGGTGTATGACGAGGGTGTATATCTACGGAGCCCGCCCCCACCAAAAGACAAAATTGAAGTTGTTCTAAATAGAATCACCAAACAACAAATTCCTCAATTTATAGCAATCGTTGATAATAAGGTTGTTGCTAGCATAGAAGCTTTTCCGGGAACTATGTGTGGCATGGATACAGATGAAATAGGATTTGTAGGTGCTCAAGTTCATGCTGATTTTAGAGGACGGGGGATTGCTAAAAGATTACTGGAAACAGTATTGCTGGATGGTCAGCGTTTTGGTTTTAAAGAGTTAAGGTTAGATGTATATAAATCAAACCTCGTAGCTCAAAATTTGTATGAAAAGTTTGGCTTTAAATACACAGGACTAGACGGCGAAGTGATTTTTGAATCAGGTCGAAAGGAAGCTAGTTTAGGTATGAGCTTGTCTTTGGCGTAAGCATAACAAATTGTTCAAGTGTGATTCTCAACGCGTGGCATTTTTACTATGCGTTAGGTTTAGTGATTAAATTGGTATGCGGCGGCATCAGTATTGCGTTGCGCAGGCATTAGCAGGACGTTATAAAACAAGGAAAATTCAGAAGTGAAATTACAAACAGATAGATTGGAGATGGTTCAAATTACGGTTGATGACTGGGGATTGTTTCAGTCTTTAAATCAGGACCCGGCGGTAATCAGCTTATGCTTTGATGAGCCATCGCACGAGGCAATGAAAGAAAGCTTTGAGTCCAGGCTTCCTGCTTGGAACAAAGGATCAGAGCATTGGTTGTGTTTGACAATGACTCAAAAAGAAACGGGCCAAAAAATAGGTGTCACTGGTTTTCGTATCGTTAATGGCACTGCAGAAGTTGGTTATTTGATTCTGCCTCAATATCATGGTCAAGGTTTTGGAACAGAATCGTTAAGAGCTTTGGTTTCGTGGGCATCTGAAGAGCAAGGTATTCGTTCCTTTGGCGCTATAGTTACAGAAGGTAATATTGGCTCGGAGAAAGTATTGACCAAGAGCGGCTTTACTTTAAAAAAGGTCGTGCCGGAAGCCTATGAGATTGGCGGTAAACTGTACGCAGACCATATCTACAGTTGCGAAAAATAGATTAGTTGCAACTAAAGTCTGAGTCTTCACCCTATTAGCGCGTCTATGATTCCGATTTTGTTTAGTTACACATTACTCCTTTGATGGGGGCTGTTCTGAGATTGTTGCAATATCTTTCCTCTAAATTGATTTTTTACACTCAAAATTATCATGTGCACCTTGAGTGATAGCTCCTTAGTCAGGATAAGGTGATGGTATGCGCCAGTAAAACGATCATAAAGGAGAAAACATGAAACACCTGTTGACGGGGTGGGTTGCCGCAAAAATTTTAGTAGGCTGTAAGCTTGAGTATACTGGCTCATTGTCACATACCAGTTCAGTCAAGAGTCAAGGCCGTATTGATAGGGACTGCATCGAGGACTCTTTACTGAATGATCCCCAGTTTGAATCGGCTAATTATTAGAGAGATGTGGTGATTGTTCACTCTAACGGCTTTGATGTGGAAGTGACCTTTGATGAAAATCAGTTGGCGATATCCACAACTCGTAAACGTGAAAGTGAGGAGGATGGTATGGATATGAGCGTATTAAGTAATGTGTCTGAAAATATTAAAGAATCACTTCTACACTCCTGTCCTTTGCGCTCATGACTAGTGCGTAAATCAGATTTCTAACACTTGGCGTTGTCAGTTTGCTTTAGATTTGATGGCATGAACTAGTATCCTATATTCCGGCCAATAGTAAATTTTCGCTCAGAGCCTCCCATACGCATGTGACAGCGCGGCTACGCCCCTTTTTACCTAAACACACCAAATGGATTGGCTGCTTATCTGGGTGCGAGTAGTCTACAAATATAGGCACTAACTCGTTTGAGCGTAGTTCGCGTTCGATAAATACAGGGTCTACCATTATTATCCCTTGCCCTAGAGTCGCAAGCTGCACAAGTCCTCTGGCGTCATCACTTATCATGGTTGGATTCACTTTGATAGTATTGACTTCACCTTTGGGGTGCAGGAATACCCATTTGTCCAGCGTTACGGCATTGTTTTTAAACACTAAGCAGCGATGGTTAAGGAGGGATTGCGGTGAATCCGGTGTGCCATTTTGAGCTAAATAATGTGGGCTAGCAAACCAACCAAAAGTTTTCTCACCAATCTTTCGAGCCAACAACGAGGAGTCAGGTAAGTGGCCAATACGAATGGCTATGTCAACTTGATTATCTATAAGATCAACGACTTCGTCAGTCAGATTGAAGTCAAAGCAGATATCTGGATAGGTTTGACTGAGCTCAGTAATGTGCGGCAATAACAGGCGCTCTGCCATTAGCGTTGAGCTACCGATCCTAACCTTTCCTTGCGGACGAGATTGAACTTGTTCGCTGAGAGTTTCCGTATTGTGCAACACATTTTGAAGCTGCTCGGTGCTTTTTAGAAGTTCCTGTCCACTTTGTGTCAATGATAACTTTCGAGTGCTACGTTCCAGCAAGCGAAGATTAAGCGTTTGTTCAAGTTTAGCAATACGCTTGCTAACTGAAGAACGTGGCAATCCGGCTTTGTCAGCCGCACCTTGAAAACTGCCGCAAAGGGCGACAAGGTGAAAAAGGTATAAGTTTTCTAACTGTTTATGAAAAGCCACTAATTGTTTCTCTTATGGAACATATTAAATTCATTTTTGGTATCTAATTAGATTTAATACTACTTGGTATTCTTATTCAACTTAATAAATGGAATTTAAGGAATACTATGTCTTCTCAAACGATTTTAATTACAGGGGCAACTTCAGGAATTGGTTTTGAAGCTGCAAAGCACTACTTAAAACAAGGCTGGCGGGTAGCTTTTACCGGCCGGAATAAAGATAGAATTGCTACCGCTACCGCGATGCTACTAGATGAAGCCGATTCAGATGATCAAATACTTGGCGTATTGTGTGATAATGCGAATCCTCAGGATTATTCAACACTTGTGTCTGAAATCGTTAACGAAATGGGCAAACTCGATGCGGTTATCTTAAATGCCGGTGTGTTTTACCCCAAGCTTTTTAGTGAGACTGAACAGGATGAGCTGGAAAATACCATGTGCGTTAATTTCACAGGCCCAGCGATGTTGCTTCAAGCTCTGTTGCCTGTTCTCAATAATCCATGCAGCGTAGTCTATGTTTCAAGTATTGTTGTCGAACGAGCATTTCTGACGGTTTCAAGTTACAGTGCCAGTAAAGCCGCATTTGAAGCTTACGCTAACGTTTTAAACTTGGAACTCGCACCCCAAGGAGTACGTATAAATTACCTAAGACCGGGCGTCACTGCCACGGAGATCCAAAGTAAGGCGGGTATGAGTGAGAGCCAAGTCGATGATCTAAACGCTAGCTTAGCGAATATACCGTTAGGCAGAATGCTAGAGCCAAAAGAAATGTTATCAAGTCTTGAGTTTCTGACTAGCTCAAATTCACTGGCACTTAGAGGAGCGCATATCACGGTTGATGGCGGTTATTGTTTGTAAGTCTATAAGTATCTTATTTCTCGTCTATCTCTTTATATCTGCTAAGACTTACAAACTGAACATCAAAGCCTCAACAATGACTTGAGGCTTTTTTGTATGTCGAACTTCTAAGTGACTAGCCGCACATCAAATGGGAAATGAATAACCTGAACTATTTTTGCGTTCATAGCCGCAGGGTGGCTTGAATTGAATAGGTAGTTGGTAGATTCAGGAAGAATTGCGCTCGGAACTCTGGCCAGCAAAGTATTGCGCCCTTTTAGCCAATCGTTGCCAATGGTTTGTGTGGTTCGCTCGTTTGTTGTCCAATCGCCATTTAAAGTCGGTAAGAAGCTTTGAGTTAATTCATCATCATCGATCTCTACTTTGAGCAATTTAAATCGGTCGGGTAGATCTTCCAGATCTATGTCTAAGCCAGCCATAACTTCAAGCAGTGCTAGAGCAGGGTGTTCCGCCAGGTAGACGATTAACTGCCCTTGCGAGTGCCAACGACCACTTGCCTTGAGTCCACCAATGCCATGAAGATCCTCAAAGTCGGATATACGCCAAAGTATCGCCATTAAAAATACCCAGATTCGATTCTTAGCAGCAGTTGTTCGACAATGCTCGCGCCAAACTCATCTTGCATGGCCTCTTTTGGTGTGCGACCTTCTAGCTTTTTCTTTGGCTTACTGAGCCAGTTATTGGCTTTTTTTTCATTACCAAAAACAGCGACAGCTTGCGCTGTTAAACGTGCTGCTCGAATAATTTTTGCACTTTCATCGCGGGTCAGCTTTTCTGATTTGCTGACTCGGTGAGACAAGGTTCGGCTTGGTATAACCCAGTTAAGTTCTTGCTTATTGAACCCATGCTCCATCAAGGTGTTAATCACTGAAGGATCCACACCGTCACGAACGAGGTTTGATAGATCTAACTCGTTGTCAATCGACCATCCAAACCAAGCGTTTAAGTTGGCATTTGCTGCTATTTCCATTGCTGTAGACATGATTTGTTACCTCTTGGCAATATGCCTAAATATTAGCGCATATTGCTAATCTATCAAACTATTCAACTGAGTTGTGTCGATTTCAATCAAAATCATTTGAGAAAGAATGTCAAATAACGTAACTGGTAGCACGTTAAAATTCATTGATAATCAACTTAGTTTCAAAGGGTTAGCACCTAGTTCCAAAGTCGGACTGCAAACATAGATTACCGACTACATTTTTTGTTGCAGCTCGTTTTATGATGCATGACTGACTGGTAATTTATAAAGGAACAAGTATGAAAAGGACAATACTAGCATTAGGGCTTTGTTCAGCATTTATGGGGAACGCAAACGCAGCGCAGTGGAGCTACGACGGCCAGCATGGCCCATTACACTGGGGAGAGTTTGCGAGTGAGTGTGCTACAGGGGTAAACCAAAGCCCGATTAACATTGAGTCAGCGACGCAGGCTAAACTGGCAAAGCTGGCGTTTAATTATCAAGGAAAGGTTGTGTCGTTGCTTAACAATGGTCATACGTTGCAAACAGAAATTGAAGGGACCAATACGATAACGATTGATGGCAAGGTGTTTACGCTTAAGCAATTCCATTTTCACACCCCATCAGAGAATCATATAGACGGCAAGGAGTATCCCTTAGAAGCGCATTTTGTCCATGCAGATAAAGCCGGTCACTTAGCTGTAGTTGCAGTCTTCTTTGAACTAGGGGATGAAAATGTTGAGCTCGCCAAGTTGCTCAAGAATACCCCTAAGAAAGGAACGAATTCACCAATAGATGTTCCGTTCAACGCGGACGCTTTGTTAAGTGACACTATGGATTACTATCGTTTTAACGGCTCTTTGACAACACCACCTTGCTCTGAGGGGGTACGGTGGATCGTTTTAAAAACGCCTCTATCTGTGTCTGATGAGCAAGTAGCGTTATTTAATAAGGTGATGGGGAACAACAACCGTCCATTGCAGAGTTTGAATGCTCGGCTTGTCACTCAAACTGAATAAAAGAACGCCAGCGTTGTGCTGGCGTTCTTTATCTTTGGCCGATTTGCGAATACTGACGAAGTAAATCGGTTAATGTTGTCACCCACTCAAGCGCATTCTTGGGGCTTTGTTTAAGAATGACTTCAACATGATTACAGTGCGTTTCAAGGGGAATCGCGCTTTCAAGTTGGAATGACGATGCGTAAAAATGCCAAAGCAGTAAACGCTGCATACGAATTATGTTTTGCGCTTGGTTCTCAGATTCGCTAAACAACGCGGGAATCTCACTGAGAGCAATAGCGCTCATACGTAGCATTGCATCGAAGCGAGCCTCTAGTAACTTATCTTCAGACTCTGTCTCGTCTGCGTCAAAAGTAAACAGTTCATTCATAGACTCTTCAGGGACTAAGCGTTGAATCATGCGCATGCTTAGTTCTTCCAGTTCCTCACGAGGGGACCCAGATAGAGAAGCAAAAGTGTAATCGCGTTCCATTGTGAATTCTCAGGTATTGTTTTGTGCGTATTGTATCGAGCACTCATGGGAGAGCAAGGGACTAAACAAAAAAAAGCCCCACGGTAAATGGGGCAAGGTTTTGTTGTGTTTGTCTAAGCCGCTGACGTTGTTAGGAAATGAATTATGTTCACTAGTACGTTAGTTGACACATCTATAAAGCTAGAAGGAGTTCTGATATTTGCCCAATTTTATTTTGAAATGATAACGATTACATATGCTGAAATGTGATCTTGCTTCACAATTTTTGAGCAGTCAATTGTATAAGAACATTGTGTGTCATCATTCCAATTTCTATTTTTTACCAATAAAGCGTCACAGATCGTATAGAGAGTGAACGCTTGAACGTTTGCGTAAAAATATGTGATGAATATCTCATTCTGTTCGCTATACTTTCCGCCCGGTTAAGAGCAACTGCTCTGCCAATACAAGCCGTCACACGGAAAGGTGAATGACCCCACGGACCGGACCAGCTACCTATTGAATGCTTGTAGAGGTGATCTTTGATGAATGTTTTATTCGGTTTAATCGGTGTTGTGGCCCTGTTGTTGTGTGCAGTGCTGCTTTCTGAGAGTCGTAAGTCGATCAATTGGAAAACAGTGTCTCGTGCTTTGTTGCTCCAAGTCGGTTTTGCTGCTCTTGTTTTATACTTCCCTTGGGGCCAAGCTGCGCTAACCAGTCTCAGCAGCGGTGTTTCTAGCTTGTTAGGCTTTGCGGATGAAGGTATTGGCTTCCTGTTTGGTGATCTCGCGAATACAGGCTTTATCTTCGCTGTTCGTGTCCTCCCTATTATTATCTTCTTCAGTGCTCTAATCTCCGCTCTTTACTATCTCGGCATAATGCAAAAAGTCATCGAATTTATCGGTGGTGGTATCCAAAAGTTCTTGGGTACAAGTAAAGCTGAATCCTTAGTTGCTACTGGCAACATCTTCCTTTCTCAAGGCGAGTCGCCACTTCTTGTTCGTCCTTTTTTATCTCGCATGACTCGCTCTGAACTATTTGCGGTAATGGCTGGTGGTATGGCGTCAGTAGCGGGCTCCGTACTTGGTGGTTACGCAGGGCTAGGTGTCGAGCTAAAATACTTAATTGCTGCAAGTTTCATGGCTGCGCCAGGTAGCTTAATGATGGCTAAAATCATTGTTCCTGAGCGTGATACGCCTATTGATCAATCAGACATCGAAATGGATAAAGCGCAAGAAAGTAACGTGATTGATGCCTTGGCAAGCGGCGCGATGAACGGCATGAAGGTTGCTGTTGCGGTAGGTACCATGTTAATCGCATTCGTAAGTGTCATTGCGATGGTTAACACGGGTTTAGAAAGTCTTGGCGAAGTAGCGGGCTTTAGCGGTATTACACTGCAAGCATTGTTTGGTTACCTGTTCTCTCCACTTGCTTGGTTAATTGGCGTACCTTCAAACGAAGTGCTTATGGCGGGCTCATACATTGGTCAAAAAATTGTAATGAATGAGTTCGTGGCGTTCATTGACTTTGTTGAGCACAAAGCGCTGTTGTCTGAACACACCCAAGTGATCGTCACATTTGCACTTTGTGGATTCGCAAACATTGGCTCAATCGCTATCCAGCTTGGTTCGATCGGTGTTATTGCCCCTGAGCGTCGTGCAGAAGTGGCGAATTTAGGTATTAAAGCTGTACTAGCTGGTACGCTAGCTAACCTAATGAGTGCTTGTTTGGCTGGTATTTTTATCCTTTTATAATCAAACAATACGCATTTAAAAGCCCAGTAAGGAAACTTACTGGGCTTTTTTCGTTATCGTAAAAAGAAAGCAGCATTGGTTGCGAGGTAGTTAGAACACATCTCGCATTGGACGTAGTTGTTATGCATGGTATTGCGCTTATCACCTAAAAACTGATTTATAGCAAAATCTCACAATTTATTAGGCGTAGGATGGATGGTTGATGACGAACTATAAATTATAAATTAGAGATTTAGCTATGAATGAACTTGTTCAACGATTCCTTCGCTACGTAACGTTTGATACCCAGTCTAACCCTAGTAACTCTACTTGCCCGAGCAGCCCTGGCCAATACACCTTTGCTGAGTTTCTAAAACAAGAACTGATTGAACTGGGCTTGGCAGACGTTTCTCTCGATAACAATGGCTACTTAATGGCAAAATTGCCGAGTAATGTTGATTATCACGTTCCCGCAATTGGCTTTATTGCCCACATGGACACTGCGCCGGACGCCTCGGGAAAGAATGTTAAGCCTCAATTTATCGAAGACTACCAAGGTGGTGATATAGCTTTAGGCAAAGGAGATGAGGTTCTGTCTCCAATCCAATACCCAGACCTTCACAAGCTTCACGGTCATAACTTAATCACGACGGATGGAACAACGCTGCTTGGTGCCGATAATAAAGCGGGTATCGCTGAGATTATTTCTGCGATGGCGGAGCTGATTGCCCATCCCGAGATCCCACATGGCGATATTTGTGTCGGCTTTACGCCTGACGAGGAGATTGGTCGTGGAGCGAATCTGTTTGATGTCGAAAAGTTTGGTGCTCAATGGGCTTACACCATCGACGGTGGCCCTGTCGGAGAGTTGGAGTATGAAAACTTCAATGCCACCAGCGCAGACGTGATTTGCTATGGTACGAACGTTCATCCAGGTACGGCAAAAAACAAAATGGTTAATTCCATGAATGTTGCAGCCCAATTTCAACTAATGATGCCACTTGATGAAACACCTGAAACGACAGAAGGGTATGAAGGCTTTTATCACCTCAAATCAGCAGATATGTCAGTAGCACTGAGTGAATTAGGCTATATCATCCGTGATTTTGACCGTGAAGGGTTAGAAAAGCGTAAAGCATTTATGCAGCAAAAAGTTGATGAATTAAACAAAACCTTAGCTAAAGGAAGTGTAGAGCTGAAACTTACTGATAGCTATTTCAATATGAAAGAAATGGTCGAGCCCCACTCGCATATTATTGACCTAGCTAAAGAGGCGATGGTTGCCTGTGATGTGCAACCCCAGATCAAGCCAATTCGCGGTGGAACAGATGGTGCGAGATTGTCGTTTATGGGATTACCTTGCCCAAATATCTTCACTGGTGGTTACAATTTCCACGGTATTCATGAATTTATCAGTGTGGAAGGGATGGAGCAGGCAGTGCAGGTAATTGTGACCTTGTCAGAAAAAACAGCATTAAGTTTTCGATAATTTATCTATGCAACACTGATATCCCATTGATTATCGTGTACATTTATTCGATGTACATGAAAGTCAATGGTGATACGAATGAAACGAATTTTACTTGTTGCTAGTCACTTAGTTATTGGTGGCATAGGGTTCGCGCTAGGTATTTACGCATTGCCGATTCTTACTGAGCCTCAATCTCCCCCTATGCATGAGGTGGAGAACGTCACCAATAACGCCATCTTTACCGGTACTTTCCAGCGTGATCGTCAAGATAGCGACTTTCTTCATTGGGGTGAGGGATCGATATCGATAAGCGAGAAAAAAATCGCTTTTGTTGGAGAACTCGCCCCTGGCCCTGATTACAAGCTGTACCTCTCTCCTCAGTTCATTGAAACAGAGCAAGCTTTCAATCAGCATAAAGCGTCAATGGTTCAAATTGGGGATGTAAAAACATTCCAGCGATTTACGCTTCCATTGCCTGAAAGTGTGGATGTCACCAACTACAACACCGTCATCGTTTGGTGTGAAACCTTCGGTCAGTTTATTACTTCCGCAAGATTTAAGTAGTTGTTTGTAGGGGCTTTCTTACAAATTTTAAGGTGTGTCAGCCATAACCCTAAACCTTTGTCATATTTTGCTTTTATCAGATACATTTTGACACAGAAGTGACATTTGGTTTGAGCTCAAACGAATAATACGTGGCTTGCTCAACTTTTGTTAATTGCTCCCGAAATATAATACCTACTTGCAATAACGAAAACTAATACATGGGATAGCTCAGTTTTGTTTAGTCACCTATACACAAGATTAAGTACATTCTTTTTATTTCTACTCGTTGTGACGTCAGTGAACGCAGTCGCCGCAGAAATAGAAGTATCCGTTTCGCCTGCTAACGCTAGCTATGAAAATGGTAAAGCGATCGACTATCAAGTCACGCTAAAAAATACCACTGCAAAGCGAATCGCAGGTATCTCGATCGAGGATTATGTTGCAGATACAGAGGCAAACTCTGAGTCTGGTTTAGCAAAAGCCTTCAGTACAGTAACGATTACACCATCAAACAGTTGGGGTTCAACTCCAGGGTCTTCATTAAATAGTGATGGTAACCTTGTTGTAAATGATGCGGTATTGTTTCCCTACGGTGAAATCACCTACCAGTTTTCTGCAACGGTAAATGATACGATTATTGGTCCTATTGAGCTTGGCAAAGCGAAAGTCACTGTTGACCTTGATGGCGACGGCAGCGCAGAGTCTTTTGCACCAACGACAAGCAGTGTATTTAACCCAGTACCTTATGAGTATTCGTTGGCACTGAGCGTCGATAAAGCTAACTATACTGTTGGTCAGCCACTCACTTACACGCTAAAAGTAACCAATACGGGCTCTTATCAAGTGCAGGGCTTAGATATTGTGCAAGCATTTGAATCTCTGACGGTCGATGAGGTTAATGGTGGCAAAGTCGGTCCATTTAGCAATGTAGCGATTAGCGGTAAAAAGTCCGGCTCAGGCAGTAACTTAGGGCAATTTGCTAAAACGGGTGACTTGAGCGTGGAAAATGCGAAGGTTGCGGTAGGTGGCAAACTGACTTACACCATAGTTGCAGATGTTGTCGACTCTATTGTCGGCAATATTGAAACATCAGCGACAGCACATACTAAAGATGGCGATGTTGTCAGTGAAACTAAGGTAACGCCTCCCGCTGAACCTAACGTATCTATTACTCATGAAATTAACAAAACCAACCCATACCTAGTCAGTAGTGAACGTCAATTTACGGTAGAAGTGAGTAACAGCGGCGCCGGAATAGCTCATGATTATCATGTAAAACAAAATATCGCCGATCTAATATCTAACTTGGGGCTAGCGAATAACCTTAAGCCAGAACACAATCACAATGATGTGAGTGGTAATCCATTTGCGAGCTGGACAATTGATGTTACAGACTCAGGTGAAAACTCACTGTCGAGCTATAAATCTTCAGGTACACAGACGGATGTTGCTTTTGATGACACGATTTCTCTCTATCCAAACGAATCGATTACTTATCTCGTTAAGGCTAAAGTATCCCCGGTTGCTATTGGCGAAATTCAGGGGGCGAATGCCGGTGTATTCGATGAAGCAGGTAAGCTTGTTCAAGATGCTCAAGTAAGTGCGCGTGTTATGCCTGAGCGAGTGCTCAGTGTTAATGATCCTGAGATTAACATCGTTAAAAAAACGAAAGCGTCTGAATACGTACCTGGCAACACTGTTGAATACGAAATTGAAGTATCCAATTCATCGAGCAAGTACTTTGCTAACGATCTGGAAGTTGTTGATGATCTTACCTGTGTACAGACAGAACAAGCTGGTGGAGCAGGCGAGGGAGCTGCATTCAAACGTTGGAAACTAGAGCCACTTAGTTCTGAAGATAACCTAGGAACCGATCATGGCAGTTACAGCTATGGTAGCTGGACAACATCATCTGTGACAGTGTCACCCGATATCGCGCCGGGCAAGTCAGTTGTCTATAAACTGACAGCCGAGGTAAGTGATTCGAGTATTGGTCTTATCTTGGATAACAATCCGGCTTGTTCCGATAATGTGACTGAAGATGGCTCCGGTATTCAGATGCCTGAAGATAACCTGCGTGCGAGCAAAGATGTGAACTCGCGTTACTACTCTTCAGGTGATGTACTGACTTACACTATCCGTGTCGATAACGATGGCGATGGTTTTGCGAACCAGGTACAAGTTATTGATAAAGTAGGTGATGTTCAAACCGTCGATATCTACGGTAATGTCATTAATTCGTTCGATTCATGGGAAATCACAGCAGAGGCATTTCATTCAGATGGTTCCGCTTCAACGGCGTCAATTACTGGTATTACGGGCTCTGTGATTGATAAAGACCTTAATGTTGAAGCGACGATTGAGCCTCATTCTTACATTATTTACACCGTGGAAGCGAAAACGAATCCACTTGCTAATGGCCATATTCAAAACAGTGTGACCGTTGATGGTTCGGTCTACGCTGACCGCGGCTCTGATCCAAAAGACTTTAATATCGAATTGGTAAAAGAAGTAAAAACCAACTCAGATTCTGGTTTCCATACCGAGCATACGAGTTACTCGAAAATGGAAAACGAAGTGACCTACCGAATTCATTTGCGTAATGAAAAGGGTAACGGTTACGCGACTAATGTGAAGGTTAAGGATACCATTTCGGCAATTGAAGCGGGTTTGTTGGAGCCTGATAACGTCTCGAAAAAAGTGTTTAGTTCATGGACGATCACAGCGGATATCATTTCCGATGATCCTCTATTGAATGGTAACAGTAAGTACACTGATGTCGGCAAGTTTGAAGACAACAAAGACCTAGACACCGTAGCTCAAATTGCACCAAATGTTGAAGTTGTGTACACCATTACCGCGCAAATTGATCGCAGCAATGGCGACGAGATTGTATATAAGCAGTTTGAAAACAGCGCTGTCATCGAAACGCCGGATTCAGACTCACAATCTGGTATGCAAGATGCGGCGATCGTTTATCCAAAAGTACCCAATGTTGTTGTAGTCAAAACCACCAAAGAAAATGAATTCGTACCTGGTCAGTGGGTTGAGTTCGATGTAACGGTTTATAACCGTGGAGCAGGCTATGCCAATGAAGTTCGCGTGACCGACGATATCAAAGGTATGGATGTTTTCTCTAAGTGGGAGATAACCGCTTTTACCGATAAAAACAATTCACCTTACAAAACGGGCAGTTACCCTGATTCCAAATCCAATTACCCAGATAACGGTAATATCAATACTAAGATTGATATTGACCCTCAGACTGCTCAAGGTATGGGCTTCGTTACCTATAAGATTCGTGGCTTAGTTAAGAACGATTATAAAAAAGATGAAATCTCAAACACCGTAGAAATCCATGATCCGGTGAATAACCTAGATCAATCTGCGACGGCGGAAATCGGTGACAGTGGCGATGCTAAGTTGAATGTATCGATTCTCAAAACTGCAGATGTGACCCGTTTTGTACCTGGACAAGATGTGACGTATTTCATCTATCTCCAAAACAACAGTGAGAACGTTGCTGACAACTTGAAGTTAATCGACCCTCTTACAGAGATCAAAGCGACGCTAGCGAACAAAAAAGATAACACGATTGCGGACTACGATGGTCAATCTCCATTTGAATACTGGGAGTTTGATTACGGAGACAACAAAGGGTGGCAAGGTAAAACAACGGAAGATCTCGTTTACCCATTGGGTGGCGTGGATACTTCTTTTTCGCTAGAGGCCGGTCAAACGCGGGTTGTTAAGATTAGAGCGCGAGTCAAAGACAATGTTGTTGGCACCCGTAACGCTGGTGGCATCTTAGAGCCGATCATCGCTAATGATGCATACATTTTCCGCGACTATAAGCAAGTGACTGAAGAATCGCATATATCTCACCACGAGATGGAGAGAGTTGATAGCGGAGCTGACACCACTCGTGAGTTGTTAGTTAACGGTAAGAAGAGCCAATATTATGCTCCTGGAGATACGCTAACATACACAGTAAAAATCAGCTCGAACCGAGGTTATTACAATAACCACCGCGTAACAGAAAACATTAAAGGGGTAAACGTTCTTCTGTTGGACGGGACGACAGCAAATCCGTTTAAGGATGTTTTCTCGGTTGACGTTGAAACAGAAGATAGCGATGGAGGAGAAGGGACAACTGATGGCACTTTAGACGGTGTGGTGAAGGACAATGAAAACATCACGACTATGGTTGACGTTGCGGGTGGCGACTATGTCCTATTTACCGTTGAAGGTGTGGTGCGTGATGACGCCGCCGGAGATATTACCATCGGCGGTATTACGGTAGAGCCTTATGATTACCACCTAACCTTCAGCAAAACGGTTGAACAGAAAAACTATCAGCCCGGTCAGCCTCTAGTCTATCACCTCACCATTACCAATGATGGTAAGGGTGGCGCATACAATGTGCCTGTAGAAGATAAGATTTCAGACGTTAAAGTTGACTTGCTCGATGGCTCGAACGATTTTGCCTTTATTAATGGCTGGACGGTTAAGCCCAAAGTGCATGGTGGCAGTCCTGCTGCGCAAGTTGACTTGGATGGCACCATTGCCGATAACCAAGATATCATCACTCATGTCTCGGTACCTCCAGGTGAAACTATTTCATATACGGTAACGGCACCGGTTAATAAGTATGCAGTAGGCAGTATTGTTAACTTACTGAAAGTTGACTCGGATACAGTGAGTGCTGAGTCCAAAGCGGATACTAAGAAATACGATTTTGAAAAACACGTAACTAAGTTGTTCGATAAAGATGGTGTAACAGAACTGTCGGGTGGATATACACCGGGTGGCTATGTTGAGTATGAAATCCTACTTAAAAACAACAACAACGTTCACCTACAAGCGGTACCGATTGTCGATGATATTCAAGGCATCACCACAGACTATTTTGATGGCTCCATTGGTGCAGCCTTTGATTCATGGACGATCAAAACTGAGGTAGATGGCAGCCCAATGTCTAACGCTGGCTCTGTCTCAGACAACCACAATATTGATACTCAGTTTGATATCGCAGCGAGCAGTTTTGATCCAGCGGGTACTTTCGTGAAGTATACGATCAAAGCCAAAGTGTCTGAGAAAGCGGTCGGTTCCATCAAGAACGTTGCAAAAGTAGACAATAACCATAATTTGTCATCTGAACGCGTGGATATGCTCCCTTCCAAGCTTGCGAAGCAGCATGCCGCTTTTGAAGACGACAGTTATTCGGTCAAGAAAGTGTCTTTCAACCATAACCCAGATCAGCAAAAAGTGGTTTATCACCTACGTATCGAGAACAAAGGTAAAGGTACAGAATACAACGCGAGTTTGCTGGAGAAGTTTACAAAGCTGAAGTCTAAAATCGCTCAAAATGCTGCAGGTGAAAGTGACAACCAACATGGGGTTGTTTACGAGCCAGCAACATGGACGATAACGGCAACTAAATCTAATGAAATAGCCACAAGTATCGGCGGGTACACTGGAGGCACTAACCTTGATATCGACGTACCTGTTTTGTCGATCGCTGCGGGAGGCTGGATAGAGTTTAAAGTTGAAGGTCAGATTCGTGATGATGCGATGACCGCAATTACCATCACCCCAAAATATAACGGTAGCGGCTTTGGTAAATCGCAGATTAAGCCGGATCATTCAAATTTAGATGTATCGAAAGAAATCGTATCGATAGGTGGCAGAGCATACAGTAAAGGTGACACCTACAAGCCAGGTGAAGAAGTGGTTTACCGCTTTGTGGTGAAAAATACTGAACCAGTGTGGCGTGATAATGCGGTGATTAAAGATATTGTATCAGACATCAGCGTAGAGGTGATTGGTGGCAGTGAAGAGAAAGCCTTTGTTTCAACAGAGATTTCACATGTTATCAGCAATGGCTTAGACAGTGATGTTGATACCTACTTACCGAGTTATGACCCAGCAGGGGACCTGGATTTAGTGGCTGATATTGCGCCAATGGAAGAGCTTACCTTCACGATTAAAGGCACGATTCGACCGGATGCGTTAGGTGAGATAGATGCAAACTCAGCGACTGGCGGCGATCACACGGTCGAAACGGATGTTATCCCACCCGTTGCACCTAAATTGGTGTTTGAAAAGCTAGTAACAAGTACAACTGCAGATAGCAGTACTTGTCGCTTCCCGTCTAATACGGGCAGTGGCTGTGAATACAACCCAGGTGGTCAGGTGAGTTATACCATCACGGTGGAGAACCAAGGTGAAGGTATCGCGAATGACGTAACAATTGTCGATAGGCTCAGCAGCATTAAAACCTCAACAGGGGAGAAGGCGTTTAGCGGTCTTTCTACCACAGTGATGGAGCAGCCGAGTGCAGATCGTTTTGATATTTCGGGGAGCTATGAAGGTGCGAAGCCACTTGATGCCCGTTTCGATCTGATGCCGGGCGACAAGGTCGTGTTTGGACTTTCTGGAACGGTCGATGCAAATGCTACCGGAACGATTACCAATATTGCGAAAGTTGATGGTAAGAACTCCAATGAGATCATCCTTGGTCAAGGTGAAGCAGAAATATTAGCCCAGAAGAGTACAGACACCCCAACTTATGTTCCTGGCGGTGAGGTACGCTTCACCATGTTAATTGCTAACAAGTCTGACTCGAATGTTGATATTCAACTTGAAGATGAAATCTCTAAGTTCCTAGTCGAAACCGCAGATGGAACAATGCAAACAGCGTTAACTTCGTGGACCACGACAGCTGCGTTTGTCGGTAACTTGAGTGCAGCTCACAATGACGCAAGTGCAATCCAAACATCGGGTGATATCAATGCGTTGGTTAAACTTGGCGCTGCTGCATCAGCGAGTGAACCAACTATCTTGAAGATAGATGTGGTTGGTAAGGTACGTGATGACGCAGTAGGTAAGTTTGGCAATACCATGTATATCGATAGCAAGCCTTACGACCTACGCGAACACTTTATCTACCCAGAGCAGGGCGTGCTGGAAGTTTCTAAGCAGGCTTCTATCTCACCTGCGCTATACGCTCCAGGGGATTCAATCGGATTTGATATTGAGGTTGAAAACAGTGGTGCAGGTTATTTAAAACATGTCCGTATTGCTGATCTTGTTAAGAATATTAGAGCGGACGTGGTCGATAGCCTTGTTCCGGGTAGAGTTTTTGATTCTTGGAATGCAGCTAAGAGTTCGATCACTATAAAAGATCCATCTGCGAGTAAAACGTTCACTGTTTCGCAGACGCCGTTTGACAGCGCTGAGGGCTTTGCTGGTGAATATCAAATGGCTCCAGGGGCGACGATTTCCATCCATCTAGAAGGGACAGTAAACAGCAATGTCGTTGGTCCAATTACCAATACCGTGATGGCAATAGCAGACGGTATTGACCAAGTCCAAGACAGTGCAGTTTACCAACCGATAGATGCAGAAGTGACAGTGTCAAAGGTGGTCGATAAAGCTGTGTACCAAGCGCAAGATACGCTGACTTACACGGTCGTATTAACCAACACTCAACGAGTTTGGGCGACCAATGTTCAAGTGAGTGATTTAATTGATCGAATCACGGCTGAAACTATTTATGGCAGCGAAATGTCGGTATTTGAGCCGGGCAGCATTGAAATCACCGGTGTGTCAGATAAAGGCACCACGACGCTGCCAGCATTGTCGGGAAATTACATCGACAACACGGTTGATATTGCTCCAGAAGACATCATTACGCTCACAATCAAAGGTACACTAAAACCAGAAATTATCGGTGACGTTAGCAATACCGTGAGCGTGTCGTATGACGGAAAAACGCTTCAAGATGAAGCGGCAAGCACTCCCTTAACTCCTGAAATAGAAGTCACTAAGGAGCCGATTGAAGAGTTCTATTCTCCGGGAGAAATGAATGGCTTCACTATAACTGTACGTAACAAAGACGCAGCATTTGCAAATGATATTAGCGTAGAAGATTTAATTTCTGCCATTATGGTCAAGACCGCAGACGGTGTGGAGCGACAAGCATTTACTCGCTGGACGTATTCATACAAAGCTAATGACTCTATGACCAACGTAGATGTTAAAGCATACAGTTGGAATTCGGACATCGACAATCTTGTTGATTTAGCCCCTAATGACACGATTGTGTTTACGATTGAAGGCGAGATCGATTCAAAAGCGATCGGTGAAATCACGAATACCGCTAAAGTAACATTTGATGGAAAGGTCTCTGAGCCAACAGCCGTTATCAAGCCTAAGCCTGCTCAGATCTCTGTTACTAAAAACGCAGATCAAGAGTACTATCAAGCAGGACAACCGGCGCAGTTCGTCGTGACTGTTAAAAATGACGGGGAAGGTTTTGCTGATGATGTGGCGATCAAAGACATCATGAACGATGTCAAAGTGACGCTAGTGGATGGAACCGAAGGTAATGCGTTCGAGAGTTGGACCATTAAGACAGATGTTAGCTCTATGGACACAAGCCTTTCAGCGATACCATCAGGCAGCAACCCTGATATTGATACCATCGCGGATATGGCACCAAACAGTGAGATTACCTTCACGATTGATGGCAAGGTAAACCGCTACGCTACAACCGATATCTTTAACCGAGTGACAGTTGATTTCTCTTCCCAAGCGCAACTTTCCGCTGATGCTTTGATTAAGCACCGTCCAATTTCTTTAACCTTAGAGAAGTTCGTTGGTGAAACGGGTAATGAGACGGAGATGTCTTATGAGCCGGGTAAAGAGTCGACCTTCCGAGTGGTGTTGACCAACCAAAACGCAGCATTTGTTGCGGGCATCCAGTTGAAAGATCTGCTTAATTCCATGACAGTTGACACCGTTCATGGCAAAGGGGAGAAAGCTTTTGAAAACTGGACAGTTCAAGTCAATAAAGGCAATGAATTAACCACCATCGCTCCTGATCCAAGTGGCAGTAACCGTGAAGTCGATTCCATCGTTAACTTGGCGCCAAATGATACGTTAGAGTTAGTGATTACGGGTAAGGTTAACGACTATGCCATTGGTCAAATCGATAATAAAGCCTCGATGACAGTCAATGATGGTCGTTCGCAACGGTTTACTGCGACAGCGAGCTTACTGCCTGAGCCTGACAAGGTGGTGATTACCAAACAGGCGGATAACCCAATTTATACCGCGGGTGACAAAGCTACTTTCCGCATCAAGTTAACCAATGAAGGCAAAGGTTTTGCTAACGATGTCTTGCTTCGCGATGCTATGTCTCGCATTAAGGTGCAGACACGTCCGGATCTTACGTCAGGTAATCGCGAAGTGGTGTACGCATTTACAGATTGGACAGTCGAAATTAATAGCGCGGATGCTCGTACCAATGTTGAACCGAGCTCGATCGCCGCGAATTCAGACATAAATGCAGCCATGGATATCGCTCCGGGTGATACGGTTGAGTTTGTCGTCACAGGCACTGTCGATCCACGTGCTATGGGTGAGATCATCAATACGGCGCATAAGATTGATGAGTCCTCATCTAACGTCAATGTTGATGCGAGTCAGCCACGCAACGCGTCGGTTGAAAGTGTTAGCGCAATGATCGTGCCTCAAGCGGTGAGTTTCGCCATTGACAAAACTACGACCAAAGGCGAGAACGCTGAATATACGAATGATGATGACGACTTAACCTACCTGTTACGAGTGAGTAATGAAGGTTCAGCGTTAGTTTCTGGCGCTCAAATGATTGATGAGATCAGCAAACTAATGGGCGCGAACGGCAATAGTCTTTTTACCACCTGGGTGATGAAAATCGAAGAGTGGCCAACAGGGCAAATCAAAGGTCAGTTCACTGACAAAGACCTGCAACTACCTGATGGAAGCCTGTCACTCGATTTACTGCCTTATATGGGGAACGGCTATGTCATTACCATCACTGGCCAGCTCAATAAAGGGTTGGATGACAATATCACCAATACCTTTACTGTTACGGACCCTGCAACAGGCATTACCGCTTCAGACGATGTGACAATCCACGTTAAGAAGTTTGCTGACAACGAGGGTGAGCTGTTTGTTTCGAAAGAGGCGCTGAAAACGGATGCTCAAGTCGGCGATGTGGTCGAGTATGAAGTCATTATTCAAAACAACAACGAATCAGAGTTTAAAGGCGTTAAGTTAGTTGACCGATTCCCAGCAGGTTTTGCTTATGTTCCTGGTTCGACAGAAATGACCAATAGTGGTCCAGATGGTGAGTTTGATACTGGTGATGATGTCATTAGTACGGACGATCCAGCGGTAACCAGCAGTTTAACGTTTAACGTGGGAGATATGTTGGCGTATGGAACGGCAGACAAAACGATCACTGAAAAAGTTCGTATTCGTTACTTGTTGCGTGTTTCTGTTGGTGCGACGTTTGGCAAATATGTAAACACGGCTGTTGCGATGTCGCCTCCTGAAGGGCAAGTCACAGGTGCCTTAATGGTGAAATCGAACACAGCCACTGCGACGGTAGAAGTGTTGCCTGACAAGGTATTTGATACAGCGTCCATTATAGGCAAAGTGTTTGAAGACCATAACAAAGATGGCTTCCAAGCCGACGCAACCGCGTTTGATGTGGTTATCGCAGCGAATATTTCAGACCGAGACTACATCCCTGGCTCTACGGTTGTGGTAAGAAATGGCAAGGAACGCGTTCTACAAGATAGCGAGCATCAGGGCGGCAAACATCAAGGTCATGTCTATGGCGTCAAGATGGAAAAAGCGGGCGATTTTCAACATAGCTACAGTCATGCTACGAAGGAAGCAAACAAAGCAAGTTTCTATGACTCGGCGTTAGTGAAAGGGGCTGAAATCGACAAGTTGTTTGGTGTGTCGCGAAACAGAACTTTGCCGGAAAGTAATAAGGTGGCGTTCCAGGTTTCGACTAAAACGGATAGAGGCTTTAGCTTCAGTGTCGTTAGTGATGGTGGTAGCCGAATTGTGTTTGACCGGGAAGGAAACATTACCACCCAGCATGTCGGCGATCGTCAGCAAGGATTGTCTGCAGAGAACCTCGATGTCACGAGAAACCTATATAAAGATGGCGACCATTACCTATGGGAAATTGTTATCGAGAACAAAGGCATCTATGAAGACGGTATTCCTGGTGTTCGTTTGTTGACAGTCGAAGGCATAGTGATTGAAACAGACCAGTACGGTCGTTATCACGTGCCGGACCAATGGGTATTGGACAAGAAAGGCAAAAACTTTTTGGTCAAGGTGGATACTGACTCATTACCAACAGGCATGAAAGTGATCAGTGAAAACCCAAGAGTGCAGCGTATTTCGCCGAACAAACTGACGAAATTCAACTTTAGTATTTCTGTTGAAGAATAACAGTAATCGTGGAGACAACAATCAAAATAAATCACGATTGATGGGAAAGTTATGAATAAACTAAATAAGACTCAACTCGCAGTGTGTATCTTGGCTGCCATCCCAATGATGGCGGTCAGTAAGGATACGAGTAAATTGCAAAAGCTGGATTCCGATACGACCGGGATCGAGGTTGAAGCGCATAAACAAGAAGACAGCTCTCGTATTTATCTTGATGAAGGTGCCATTTGGGCAAGTCGAGATATTACACGCTTTAACCCGGTACTGGATGTCAGTGTCGGTGACGAGTTAGAAGTGGTTGAAGGCACTCTTAAAGATGATGTGAGTTTTACAGTCAGCTCTAACTACAGCTACTACATGGAGCGCTACCAGATAGAAATCTATCGGGGGGAAGATCGTTCACTATCCCAACCTTTAAAGGTAATTGAAGGTACAGAAGTCGCCAATGACATCGACATTAACTGGGATGGAAGCACTGACATTGGTTATGAATTTGCAATCGGTAACCAGCTTCAGTTTCGATTTAAAGCGTGGGACAAAGACGGCAATATGGATATCACCACCGTTGGGGTGATTGATTTGGTTCGTCCGGACTCTGAAATCGATATCGATCGTAATGATGCTCAAGAAGGTATCGGACGAAGCTTTGGTCGTGCAAAGCTAATGAGACATAACATTCCAACGAATGCTGGCTTGGCGAAGTTTATTGGCACCGGTTTAAAAGGGGTGGATAAAGTCGTCATTGGAGAAGATGAGTTTGAAGTCGAAGATGGTGACTTGTACGCTGAGCAGTTTTTGCCAGCTGATGCTTACATGTTCCCGACTAAAGTTATTTTTGACAACGGTGATGAACGTCGTTACCAGCTTTATGTTCGCATTCCGGAAACTTACTATGTACAAGCGGGTTTAGCTGACTTTTACATTGGTAAAAACAGTGTCACGGGGAACACAGGCGCGCTAGGGGTAGATGAACAATATCAAGATGACATCTATAACCAAGGGCGTATCGCCTATTTCAGTCAAGGTAAGTTTGGTGACAAGCTTCGTGTTACCACCCACTTCGACAGCAAAGATGGTCGAATCCAAGACATATTTAAGCATCCATTTGCCGCAGACTCTTCAGACGTTTTCGATATTCTCGAAGATGATGATGAGCTGTATTACGGGGATTATGGCGATGGAGCCAACATCCATAAGGTTGTAAATACCAAAGGTAAAGTCTACCTAAACCTTGAATACGATAAGTCTCAGGTTCTGTGGGGCAATTACAATACAGGGCTGACAGGAACGGACAACAACGACTACAACCGAAGCTTATACGGTTTTAAAGGTGACTACCGCACTCGTAGCACTACTCAGTTCGGTGAAGATAGGTTAAATGTGGTTGGCTTTGCTGCCTCCGCAGACTCCGCGTTTGCTCACGATGAACTACTAGGGACTGGTGGTTCACTGTACTTCTTGCGTCATGGTGAAGTTGTTCCGGGCAGTGACAAGGTGTACGTAAAAGTTGTTGATAAAAACAGCAGTATCACTAAACAAGAAATTCCGCTTCAGTCTGGACGAGACTACGAGATTGACCCATACCAGGGGCGAATCATTTTAATGCGTCCACTAAGTAATATCATTGCTGATAACTTTGGGAGTGTTATTGATGACACACCAACGGGCGGCTATGAAAACTACCTAGCGGTGGACTATGAATATGTGCCACGAGGTCAAGATGCGCGCGATGCCATGACCTATGGCGGCCGTGTTAAAGGTTGGGCGAACGATTACATTGGTATTGGCGCCAACTACGCGACTGAAGAGCGAGATAACCAAGACTATGAATCTTATGGTACAGATCTAACGCTTCGTGCGACCGAAGGTACCTATTTGAAAGCTGAGTGGGCGCACAGTAAAGGTCGTCAAACCGATTCAAATTATGTTTCATTTGATGGTGGCTTAACCTTTAGCCCAATTGGCAGTGACTTGGACGAACGTGAAGGTGACTCGTTGCAAGTGAAAGGTGTCGCAAACCTTTACGATATTGCACCGAATCTCTTTGGCGCGGTAGGTAATGACGTAACCGCTTGGTATAAATCCAAAGATGCAGGCTACAGTTACGCGAGTCAAAGCGATGATTTAGAACAAGAATCGTACGGCACAGAATTACGACTGCAAGCCACAGATCGCTTGAGCTTTGCGACGCGCTTTACCTCGATTGAAGAAACTGAGCTCGATGGGACGAAAACCACCGATACTCAACAGGCTGAATTGGAAGGTCAGCTGAAAGTAACGGACCACATCAAGCTGTCGGCGGCAGGTAAGCAAATTGAAGAGCTCAATAGTGAAAACGAGAAGGGTAAGGGAACGCTGGCCGGCCTTCGCGCAGATTACATTTGGGATAGTGACAACAGCGTGTATGTGAAAGGGCAGAAAACGGTTGATAAGCAAGATCAGTATGACGCCAATGACAGTGTCTCGGTGGGCGCTGAATTTAGAGTCTTTGAAGATTTAAAGCTTGGCGCAGAGTACACCACGGGGGATCGTGGTGATGCGACAGAAGCGACAGCGACTTATGATATTACCGATAACTACTCAACTTATTTGACCTATGAAGATGACACGTATGAAGGGGCAAACAACGTTATCATTGGACAACGAGCGGACCTGACATCTAACGTCGACTTTTACCAAGAAAACCAGTTTGTCGATGAAAACAACGGCAAAGGACGTATAGACTCGTTTGGCTTTGGCTACGACATGACGGATGATGTCGATTTCGGTATTGGATATCAACAAGGCTTTATTGAGAAAAAGAACGACCAAGATCCAACCAAACTTGAAGTTACAGAGAGAAAAGCGATAACCTTTACCACTAATGTGGATGTTGACGATGTGTCGTTCAAGAACAAGGTTGAATTCCGAGTTGATAAGGGCAACGAGAACGTCGATCCTGCTAAACGTAAAGTCGAGCAGTTTGTTACGACCAACCGTTATACTCAGCATCTAACTGAAGAATACACCCTCTTTGGTAAGTTCAACTATTCGAAATCTGTCAGTAAATCTACGGATGAAACGCTAGAGAGGTTCGTGGAAGGGACCGCGGGAGTCGCTTATCGGCCTATCTATAATGACCGCCTTAACCTACTAAGCCGCTACACCTACATTGCTGACAAAGACAACTTAGATCGTGATGTTGATTACTCCAATGAGCAGTCACATATCATTGAAGTTGAGGGCATCTACTCGGTCAACGCTAAAGTGGATGTTGGTGCTAAATACGCGCACAAAGACAAAAAAGAAGACTTTGAGCGTGCTTCCGGAAACGTTGAGACCGTCGAAAGTAATATTAATTTGTATGGTGTGAGCGCTTCTTACCACGTTATGAAAGAGTGGGATGTTACGGGTGAGTATCACTGGAAAACAGACACATTAAATGATGAATTGGAGCATGGTGCTCTGATTTCAGTGAACAAACACCTATCGGACAACTTTAAAATTGGTGTTGGTTACAACTTCTCTGGATTCGACAGTAATTTAGCGAATGACGATGATTACGACGCGCAAGGCGTATTTATTAACTTAGTTGGTAAAATCTAAGGATCACCCATGAGAAAGAACAGTATTAAACTTCTGATTGCAGGCTCGATCCTGGGTATTTCCGCTTGTTCGACGGATGCGTACGTGAGTAAAGAAAATATCGATAAGTTTGGCGATCCTCGAGTAGAGAAGTTTCTCATCCAAGAGTGTATTGTGCCTGAACGAGATATTCGCATTGCCATGGCTTCGCACTTTGAGTTTGATAAGTCTGATCTGCAAGCTGAAGACAAAGCGTCCATTGACCAACTTATCGAGAGTATTCGCCACTTGCACGGTCAAATTGCAGTAGTAGGGCATACGGACTACCAAGGCAGTGATGACTACAATGTGAAGCTGTCTCTGCGCCGTGCAGAAGCCGTAAAAGCATATATGCAAACTCAACTTGACCCAGTCCGTTACGATTGGGAAGTGAAATATTATGGGGAATCAAAACCGCTGGTGGCAGGGACATCTAAGCAGGCGAATGCGGAAAACCGTCGAGCCTATGTGGTATTCGAACAAACGCAAACGAAACAGGAAAATCCGTTCTGTGATCCCCCAAAACCTGAGCGTAAAGTTTTTGTTGCTATGACCTCACACTTTGACTTTGATAAAGCAGATTTAAAAGAAGTTGATAAGCCATCTTTGGAGGAATTTGCAAATAATCTCAAGGGGTTAAATGGACGCGTAATGATAGCAGGTCATACAGATTACCAAGGTTCATTGAGCTACAACGAAAAGCTAGCGGAAAGAAGAGCGCTATCTGTGCAACACTATTTGCAAACGAAACTAGACCCTAACCAATATGTGTGGGAAGTTAAATCTTTCGGAGAACTTAATCCGGTCACGCAAGAGCAATCGGTGGATGCTAACGCGTTAAATCGTCGAGCATTCATTGTCTTTAAGGAAGGGGAGTTACCGCCTCAACTTTAAACACACTACGCGTCAAGTGTTATCCAAAGGGGCTTAATGCCCCTTTAATCATAATAAGAAAGGGAGTAGAGAATGGAGAAAGTACAGGTCGTTATTGATTTTCTTCTGACTCATAAATTGGTTTTCACCGCACTTATCATATTCATTATCGCTTTGATAAGAAGATTAGTGCTGTGGAAAATTCGTGGTGATGTTGCGTTTGTATCGGAAGAACAACGTCACTGGATGTCACGGACAAAAAATGGCACATTTGCCTTAACGGTTCTTTTACTGTTTGTCCTTTGGCAATCTGAAATCAACGAGTTTGCACTCTCGGTAACGGCAATTGCAGTTGCGATAGTTGTGGCATCTAAAGAGATCATTCTCTGTTTCACGGGCTCTATCCAGCGAGCAAGCTCTCGTTCGTTTCGTATTGGAGACTGGATTGAAGTAGGTAAGATTTGCGGGGAAGTCATCGAACACAACATGATGGCGACTGTTATCCAAGAGATTGACCTTTACCACGGTCATTACCACTACACAGGTAAAACCGCCACACTACCTAACAGTATGTTTTTTACTTACCCAGTAAAAAACCTCAACTTCATGAAACGCTACGTTTACCATGACTTTTCAATAGTGGTACCTGCGTTTGTGAACCTCTATCCGATGATCCCGGACATGCTTGAGAAAATTGATAGCCATATCAGTTACTTCAGTGATGTGGCGAAACGATACAACACCGTTATTGAGAAGCATGCAGGAGTCGACCTACCGGGCTCTGAACCTCATATACACATTACAAGCGGCTCGACTGGCGAGCAGATTGTTCATTTCATGCTGTTCTGCCCAACAGACAAAGCCACACACTTAGAGCAAGAAATCCGAGCGGACTTTATGCAGCTTTACGAGGATAGATTCCCCAAAGAAAGCGAGAATAACTAAGGCTCATTGAAGAAAATAAAAGGAGATCAAGGATGATCAAGCAAGTTGGCCCAACCCTAATCAAAGAGAAACATAAGCTCACGTGCCATTGTGGAAGTGTGGAGTTAGAGCTCTCTCTTCCTAATGGTATAGAGAAACCTCGCCGGTGTGATTGCTCTATGTGCCGTCGTCGCGGAGCGATCGTTGCGTCGGTAAAATTAGATGGTATTAAAGTCCTCAAAGGGGACAACGAGCTTAGGCTGTATCAGTTTAATACCCACACCGCGAAGCATTATTTTTGTTCTAAATGCGGCATTTATACCCACCATCAAAGACGTTCTGCTCCAGATGAGTTCGGTTATAACCTAGGTTGTCTTGAAGGTGTGAATCCATTTGATATTGGTGAGGTAGTAACCAACGATGGGGTGAACCATCCCGCCGATCGCTAGCTATATCGATTCAGCACCTCTCGGCGTCAAATGGCTGTTATTGTGACGATAAAAAACGTGATTCGACCTATTGCCTGAAAGGGAGTATGTTGCGCCTGATTGCTTATATCTGTTATTTGCGTGGTGCAGCGCTTTGCTTCGCCCAGGATAAAACTACTAACTAAGGACTCGCTACTTATATAAGCCTTGCTCTTTGCGGAGCAAAACACCGCACCCGCAGGTGAAGTTCTATCCATAGAGCCTTTTGTACAGCTCAACTTGGATTTGAACTAGGCATTGCCATCACTCTGTGGTGCACGTCTTTAATTGTGATTTGACGTTAGGCTTAGTCAATGAAGTTCCTGTTGGACAATAAGCTAGTGTACGCATTCTTCGTCCGTATTTCGGAAAATGCTTATCTAAATGGCTTATGCAATGTATTTGTCATGCTACTTCCTGTCTCTTTACTCTCTGCGTTTAGCATGCTGATTGGAAATGGCTTAAATCTTGGTGGTTATTCTGAAATAGGCAGTCGTGTGCTGTTTGTTAGTACATTGGTTTGGAAAATGTTTCCAATCCTACTCTTGGTCTATTTTTCAGATTTCTTGGCGCGTTTACATCGTCTTTCTCGTACGACGGTGATTACTCCGTCACTCCTCATCTACGTGATCTTATGCAACGAGTGGGGATTGCTTCACGCAGGCTCGGTTCTGCCATCTAACTACCCATTGGCAATCATAACGCCAGTTATGATTGCGTTTTCAGTTCGCAGGTTGTTACGCAGTAAGCTAATCATTCGTTCAGAGCTCCCCAATGTTGTAGACCAATCGCTAAACTTAGTGATTGGTACATTACTATTGGTCACGCTTTACGTTGCGGCAGGCTATGGTGTCGGTTATTGGCTAGAAACCAATTCCTATCTTCAGGGGTTGTTGCCATCACTTGATACACATTCACTGTTTGATGCGGTTTGGTATGAATTTCTAAGAAATCTATTTTGGTCGATTGGGATCAACGGTCATATTATTTTTTCTCCTTATAAGTCAGAGCTGTACGCATTAACTCAGTCTAGTTTTGAGATGAATGCACAATTTGGTACGCCATTACCAATTTTGACCAGCAACTTTTATGACATCTACGCAGGGATCGGTGGTGCAGGTAACACTTTGAGTTTGGTGTTCTGCATGTTGTTCTTTGCAAAAAATAAAGGATATCGTGCATTGGCGTTGGCGGCGTTTGTACTGAGTGCATTTAACATTAACGAACCAATACTGTTTGGTTTGCCTGTTATTTTTAACCCTGTTTTGCTGATTCCTTTTATGCTTGCTCCGATTGCAGGGATCTTGATTGCATATTTTGCTATTTCGATGGGGTTTGTTCAGCCAGTATCAGAGTTTATCAGTTGGATGACACCGCCTTTATTGAGTGGCTATATGGCAACAGGCGGAGACTTCGCAGCGAGTATCCTTCAGTGCATTATTGTATTGGTAGGTATGGTGATTTACTTGCCGTTCTTTAAGCAAATGGATCAAATAATTGGTCGCCACAAAATCTTTTCTAAAGATACGTCGGACGAATTCTTTAACTACGAAGAGTTGGGTAGTGGGCGTAACGTGACTGGATTGTTCCCTCATATGAGCGGGAGTCTGGTGGCTCAAAAGGTCATCCGAGATTTGCAGGAAAATGGCGATTTTGTTCTTTTTTACCAGCCGCAATTTGATGTGAACAAAGAGTGTGTCAGCTCTATGGAGGTGTTGATTAGACATCGCGCCTACGACGGTACAATCTCGCCACCTACTTTCTTATCGAGTTTTGCAAAGCTTGGGCTAACGGCCGAAATGGACTTATGGGTCTTAAAGGAAGCTTTGGGTGAAGTTGGGCCATTGGCGAGCAATCCAAGTTTTAAAGTGTCCATTAACATATCACCCGATACTTTCTTGGTTCCAGGCTTCGCTAAAACGGTCATAAGACTGATTGATCAAAGTGAATTAAATTACCATCAAGTCGAGCTGGAAATTACCGAAGAGCTGCTCATTCAAGATGAAGAGACAACGTCTAGCGTTTTGCAAGAGCTTAGACTCTTAGGGATCCAAATTGCGCTAGATGACTTTGGTTCAGGTTATTCGTCAATTGGTTACTTGTGTAAATATGAGTTCGATAAAGTAAAAATTGATCGTTCTCTTGTTATGAACTTGAAGCACAGAAATGGTCGCGAATTATTCCGATTGACGAGTGAACTCGTGAGGACGACCGGCGCGGCAATTGTAGTTGAAGGAGTAGAGACTGAAGAAGAGCTTGAACTGATTCAAGAACAAGGTATTGGTTTAGTTCAGGGTTACTATTTCTATAAACCGATGCCATTAGAACAAATATGCCAGACGGTCGATTTTTGCAGCGAACGCTCTCATGAAGCGACGACTTTGATGGCTGTATAAATGAAAAGAGGAGCTTACTGCTCCTCTTTTGCTGCGTTTTTAACTAAGTCTATACTTGGCTTTTTTCTTTAACGCTATATTAACCAGTGCTATCAATACTGGCACTTCTATAAGTGGACCAATTACGCCAGCGAAAGCTTGATCAGAATTGATACCAAAAACAGCAATTGAAACCGCTATAGCGAGTTCGAAGTTATTCCCAGTAGCTGTGAAAGCGATAGATGCATTCTTATCGTAATCAATGCCAAGCTTCTTACCCACATAGAAGCTAACAAAGAACATCACCACAAAGTAAATGGCTAATGGAAGCGCAACGCGTAAGACATCCATTGGCAACTCAAGAATCATCTCACCTTTTAAGCTAAACATTAGTACTATGGTTGCGAGTAACGCGATAAGTGTTATTGGCGAAATACGTGGAATGAACTCGTCGTTGTACCATTGTTCACCCTTTTTAGCGACCAGGATCTTACGGCTTAAAAAGCCAGCAAGAAAGGGTACACCAAGATAAATCAGCACACTTTCTGCAATATCCAACATAGAGATATCAACGGCAAAGCCTTGGTAGCCAAATAGTGGAGGTAGCACCGTGATAAACAACCAAGCCATAAAACTGTAGGTCACAATTTGAAAAGCGCTATTAATGGCGACGAGTGCCGCGCCATACTCTTTATTGCCGCCACCGATATCATTCCAGACCAGTACCATGGCGATACAACGGGCAAGACCAATCAATATAATGCCAACCATATAGCCAGGGTGATCGCCTAGAAATGTGATTGCAAGAACGAACATGAGAATTGGACCAACAATCCAGTTCATGATGAGCGAGAGCGTTATCGCCTTTTTGTCTTGTTTGACTTTACCTAGCAGGGTGTAGTCAACTTTGGCCAATGGTGGATACATCATCAATAACAACCCGATCGCAAGAGGAATGTTCGTACTCCCAACTGAGAGAGATTCGTTCCATTCAGCCACGTTGGGGAAGAGAGCGCCGATACCTACACCAATAGCCATCGCAACAAAAATCCATACGGTCAAGTAGCGGTCTAAGAAGCCCATGTTATTGGCGGCACTTTGTTTCATCACTTGTGTGGTCATAATTTTGCCTTTTCGTTTATCGTCGAATGACGATTAATTGGTCGTGCTAAATACGGTTATAAACCCGTTAGATGTCGGATTAATTAAAAATGGAACCAAACAGCTGGTTGAACTCTTCAAGCGTGTCTCGCTTCACGCGGTAACACACTTTGGGAGGGTTAGGCTCAGCAAGAATAAAGCCTGCTTGCTTCAATATTCTAAGGTGTTCTGAAACAGTCGATTGAGCGAGTCCTAGCTCAGATACGAGATCGCTGTTTAAGCAACCACCAAGTTTATCTAGTGTAAACAGTATCTTAAGTATGCGTACGCGAGCAGGATGTGCTAATGCTTTGGCCTGCTTAGCGAGCAAAGCTTCTTGCTCAAGTTGGGCTTGAGTTGAGCTAAGAGCCTGTTGGTTGGCGAAGTTACATTTATCGGACATATATTAAATAGTTCATCGTCGAATTGCGATTAATATAGCGGGAAAACGAGGTCTCTGCAAATATAAGAATTGCTTTTATAAATTCATTGTAATTTATAAACAAAATCATAAGTTTGAGTTATATTGCTCTACAAACAACTAACAGATGTATGGCTATGCGAATAATAATACTCTTAATTTCTTTGATTTTAGTCGGATGTACTCAGCCCAAAGTCGTCACTCCAATTCAACCGGATACTAATTGGACTCAGGGTGAGCTAGGCAACGGGCTTAAATATCACATCTATCCGACCGATAGTGAACCCGTATCGTTGCGTCTCTATGTTCACGTTGGTTCTGCTCAAGAAAGTGCTCAGCAAAAAGGCTACGCTCACTTTTTGGAACACATGGCGTTCAATGGAAGCAAACATTTTACCTCTAACGATGTGGTTAACATGTTTGAGAAAGCTGGCTTAACCTTTGGTGCCGATATTAATGCCTACACCAGTTACTATGAAACCGTCTACAAGCTCGATTTACCTAACAACAATCAAGTTAATGAAGGGGTTATGTGGCTACGTGATATCGCAGACGGCTTAACCTTATCTTCTTCAGAAATTGAGAAAGAGAAAGGGGTCATTCAAGGCGAAATCCGTCGTACTCGACCTGAACACAAAAGCTTGTCTGAAAAGTACTACGATCATTTGATTAAAGGTACTTCGCTTGAGGATCTTGACCCGGTTGGTTCGGCATCGTCGGTGAGCAATGCGACAGCAGAGTCAATTAGTGAGTTTTATAAGACATGGTATAAGCCTCAGTATACAGAAGTCGTTATTACTGGTGACGTATCTGTAGAAGAGGCCAAGCAGCTTGTTGAAAAGCATTTCTCAAGCTGGAGTAAAACAGACGATGTTAAAGGTGACAGCACTAAGCGTGATACTCTTGTGTTGTCGGACTACACAGACACTATAGGCGAGTTTGATGCGCCAAGTCTGAGTTTGGTGATGGATCGCGCGCCAGCGAGAGTTGATACTCGTGAGCAGTTGTTGGCGTCTTGGTTTGACGAGATTGCTTTGCAGATCATTCATCAACGAGTGGAATCTGTTTTTCAAGAGTCGGCGATCCCACTGCAAAGCCTTGCTATTACACCTTACTACATGAATTACCGGCGTAATGCTTTGTTCTCTATCGCATTTAGCGTGGATAGCCGTCAAGCGGTGCAACAGGAATTCATTGATACCTTAGCGTCGCTGCGCGATTTTGGTGTCACTCAAAATGAGTTAGATACGTCTCTTGCGTATTATCAACAGTTACTCAAGGACATTGATTACAACTGGAGTCAGCAAGATGCGATTACTTATGCTGAAGACCGCGTGTGGGCGATTTCAACGCAGCAAACCAGCCAATCAAAACAAGACTATCAAGCAAGTTTAGATGCTTTGCTATCTGAGGCGAGCATGGAGCGCATTAATCAACAGGTCGAGTCGATTTTGACCGATGAGTACTTTATCATCTTTGGCGCCGATGAAACTGAGTCAGTTGAACAACTTGCTTCACAAATTCCGTTGCTTCGTGACGCCATGTTAGTGAAAGGAACGGCACCTGTCGCTTTGATTCAAACTGCAAAAGAGCTGACTGCACCTTCTCAAGCGGGCAGCGTGGTTAGCCAACAAACTCATAAGTATGGCTCGCATATTTGGACACTGTCGAATGGTATCGAAGTATGGTTGGAGAATGACCCAACGACGTTAGATACAGTCAACATTGTTTATGCGAGTCAAGGTGGTAAAGCGTCACTGCCTCCAGAGCTGTTTGCCGCTTCTCAATTAGCAATACCCGTTGTCGTAAGAAGTGGGGTTGGCGAGTTTAACGGCACTGAGTTTGACTCTTACCTCGCGAAGAATAACTTGGAAGTGTTCCCGTTTATTAATTTTACCCATCATGGCGTTGAGATGGGCGCGTCAAAAGATAAACTTGCTGATGCACTTAAAGTGATTTACAACATTGCTACTAACATCAATGTTGACCCACGTCAGATCAGTGCAATTCAGCAGGAAACGTATCAAAACCAAGAGCGTTACCTGGCGACACCATATGGCCAATGGGAACGAGCGATTAATCGCAACACTTACCAAGCCCGCAGTCGTCACTACTTCCAAACCGCACCTGATTTCGCGGCGGTAAACGAAGAACAGATTCGTCAAGTTCACCATGAACTGTTTGCTAAGAACCGCGGCAACAAGTTAGTCATTGTGGCTGATTTGACGCCAGAAGAGCTGACTCCGCTACTAAGTCATTTCATCGCTTCAATCCCACTGGAGAGTGCTCAAGCACCAGATTACCAAGTTGCTTACCAAACAAAGCCAGAAAAACGTGTTGATCTGGCTATCCACAATGAGCAAAGTGGTGTTTATTTGCTTCGTGTGACTAATCCGACTGCGCAAATGACGAGTGCAAAAACGGCATTTATCGACGATATGATCCAGAGATTATTGGCTAAACGACTGACTAGCTACGTACGCGAAGAGTTGGGCTTAGATTATGCGCCAGATGCTTACTCAGTGTCACATGACCAAGAGCCAAGTACCGATTGGTTTATAGAAGCGCAGGTCGCGCCTCAAGATATTGCTAAGATTGAAGCAGCAGTCGATAAGGTGATGGCGGATATTGTCTCACAGGTAAGCACGCAAGACTTTGAATTGGTTTCAAAGCAACTTTCAACCGCGCTGAATCCGCTGAAAGATAAGCCAGTTGATAGAACGTGGTTCTATGCTCGTTACTTGATTCATGGTTACGGTATTGATTCTTTGAACGATGTTGATGCGATGATTAGCTCGATTAAGCTTGAAGACTTTAGAGCAAGAATAGAAGAGTCCTTTGGCAAAAACGCCATTAGAGCCAAGTACACCTTAACACCAGAGGTTAAGTAACCCAGCTAGTAAAACAGCCGCTTTGAAGCGGCTGTTTTTTTACTTAGAATAACGCGCGAGCTTATGCCCAATCGCGAAACTGATGACTGCAATAGTCACAGTAATTAGCACGCTATACACATAACCCACTGTGGTGGAAACGCCAAATCCCCATACTAAAGAAAACACTAAACCTTGAAAAGCCTGATATGGCCACTGCAAGAGCGGAAAGTGTGAATCGCCTGCAAGGAGGTATGTCATGTCAGCTAAGCTGATTAGCACAAATAGTAGCCCGGTAAAGTTTTCTCTGCTCATTGGTGAAAATTGTAAATCTTGAGGTAAGTTTTAAGTAGTTTACCTCCATTGTTTTTTACGAGCTATTAGAATCCAACCTGCTAATGGCGAAAAGAATCATGCTTGATAAAGTGATCAATCTGATCAGGAACAAAGGTGCTGTAAATTAAACTGGTATGGCTTTTAGGCGTTTCTATGTGATCAGACATCCCATCAATTTTGGTTTCTTCAACGGTCACCGTTCCGTCCGATGGAAGTCGTCTGTCCATTAAAAGTAGCGCGCGAGCGCCAATTGGCAAGGTACCCGCAATACTTCCGAGTTTTTGAGGGAAGTGCCATTCACCTTGATGCTCACTTAAGCCAAAGTGGGGGGAGTTTCCTAGGAGTGTTCCCATGCCTAGTTCCTGAAGTCGAGTCACTATAGAAGCTCCGCGCAGAGGGGAGCCTATCGCAATAACATGAGAGATTTTCGAGTGACAACTTTGGCGAGATTGGAGGTATTGCTTAATGACTAGTCCTCCAAGGCTATGTCCGACCAAAATATTGGGCATCGTTGGGCTTAGCGCATTGTCTATAAGAGAGAATAGCCTGTGCTGATTGATAGCTACACTATTGTAAGTCAGTACTTTAGTCCGATAACCAAGGCTACGCAGATTACGACTCAACGGTTGCATCACCATTCCGTGCATGTATAGCCCATGTAATATGATGATTTTCATATAAGCCTCCTTGGGACAGGTGAACTAATAATACAGTGTTTTTTTGTCTGTTATCCAATAAATTTCTAATGTTTGAGCTAATAGTCTAAAAAGTTGAACAGCCAGAGAGCTATTGAGTTCACTGGCTGTTCGCTTATTAGGATTTAGTAAATCGGAACGTTTGAAGCTGGTTTTGGCTGCCTTCTTGGAATGCATAGCTGGACAGTGTCCATACGTTAGGCCCCGCAAAACCAAGCTCTACGTGTATGTCAGCTGTGTTGATGTTTTGGTAGACCACGTCATTAATGTTAGTTGGGTAGAAGTTGTAGCGGTTTGTACTTGATTGAAACTCACCGGCAAACTTCACTTCGATGTTCTTTGCGTTATTTGAAATATTTAGCTCATAGCCTGATTCTGGCGTATAAGAAAAGGCAGCAGTGAGGTTAATTCCTTGGTCATTAACCACGTTAATATCTGCTTGGGTTGTTTTAGCAAGCGAGCCTTGAGCCGTGACTGGCTGAACATTTCTTAACGTCTGGTCATGATTTTGAATCGTTACGTTCCAGCTACCAACAAAATGATTCAGCTCCGCCCAGTTTTGCTGGCCTGCTGGCTGTACTTGCGTACCGCCGATGGAAGCAATAGCGTCATCGCGAGAATTTGAACGTATAGACTCTCTATTGTTTTGAATATCGGCTTGGGCACCCGCCACACCACCTGTTACGCCTCCAGCGATTGCCCCTTGAATTGCTAGCTCCGGATCACCGGTAAGAGCACCCAATGTTAACCCCAGTAACGCACCACCTGCTGCTCCTTGTTTAGTTAGAGCATTAGGGTCGTCTTCACCAGGGGTGACACAACCTGTTAAAAGTGGCAAAGAAATAGCGGCGGCAATGGTAGTTTTAAGTGCTCTGTTCATCATATAGCTCCGGAATAACAAATATTGTTCTAACCTAAACCACCAATGTCAGGTGACCTTTAAGAAAGCGGCTTCGTTTGTTGCGAACTGTTTCTTAGTGTCTCTATTTCTTTAGTCGTAATAGGTTCGTGCTTTAGCTATAGATTACGTAAATGCTTTAACGGAGGCTAAACGTTGGTGGTTATAGCGCTGATAACCACCAGTTATTACCATGAGTGGATGTCACAATGAAGCTTTATATCTAGATGTAGAATTTACCTTTCGAGTAAAGTATACCGTCACCACCAACCGTGACCTTTTCGGGGGTGACATGGCAATAGAGGGTGCCGCCACGTTGTGATGCTTGATAGGCGATCATATGGTCTTTGTTTAGTATTTCTGACCAATAGGGAGCTAGCCCAGCATGAATAGAGCCGGTAACCGGATCTTCGTCACCACCATTGGCAGGCCAGAAGTAGCGTGAGACAAAGTCATAGTCTTCTGATGGCGCTGTTGCAACGACGTCGTAGGGAGCAAGCGTTTTTAGGTAGTCACTCTTTGTTTCGAGCGCCAGTATATCTTCTTCCTTATCATAAATAGCGAAATAGGCTTGTGCGTTTCGCAGCACTTGTTTAGGAGGAACAGATAGACCTTCTAAAAGATTGGCTGGCGGCGCAATAGGTGTTGGTGCTTGCAAAGGGAAGTCCATTAAAATCCTGCCTGAGTGATCTTTCTCCACTTCAATTGGACCAACAAAACGTGTTTCAAACATTAACCGGCATCCAGCATTAAAGAAGTGGAATAGGGTAAAAGCAGATGCGAGTGTTGCATGACCGCAGAACTCAATTTCACACAGTGGTGAAAACCAGCGAATTTCGTAATGGTCAATGGCGATTTGTTTGATAAAAGCCGTCTCAGACAGGTTGTTCTCTTGAGCGATTTTCAACATGATGTCGTCGCTGAGCCAGTCATTCAGTGGCACGACAGCCGCAGGGTTGCCCTTGAATCGCTCTTGTGTGAAGGCATCACATACAAATATTTCAAATTCCATATCTATTCCTTACCGATGTAGTAACACTCATTGAAATAGATTATTAACTTTTGTTACACACCTTAGGTGAGATAACTGGAGACTTGCGAGGTAGATCGGCTCAAATCATACCTCTGATACAAGCGCTCCAGCTAGGATTGGGAGCCGGCTAGAAGTTATAACGGGCTACTTACCTCATCAACCAAGTAGAGAATCGATTGATATGGGATACCACTATGATGAGACAAGCCAATTTCGCAGGTTCGGCTATTACTAAAGCCTCGTTTACAATTAGTTGGGACTTGTTCCTTTAGAGGGTGGACAGCGGCGGCATTGAGTTCTGGCGTGGTAAAGCCTTTATCGCCAGCCCAACCACAACAAGCAATGTGTTCAGGGACGATCACATGGCTAGTACAACGCTGAGCGAGTTCAAGCATCATATTGTCGAGCCCCATTTTACGTGAACTGCAGGTCACATGAAGCATGACCGTTTCATCGATCTTGTTGATGGTTAAATTAGGCAGTAAGTATTTTGCAACAAGACCTGCTGGTTCAAGCACTTCTAATGGCTTAGAAAAATGTTCAATGCTTCGTTTAGCACAAGGGCTGGTATCCATGAGAATCGGGTATTCACCTTCGAAGCTGGCTTGCCACAACACCTGTTCAAGTTGGTTCACTTTCGCTGTAGCAATGTCTGTCATACCTTTGCTGTCGTAGGGCATACCACAACATTGATCATTTATCTTTTCGGGAATGATAACTTCGTATCCAGCCTTCTTAATAAGTGACAATGTCACCTCTGTGAGGCTGCGTTGGTCTTCGGCATTCGTTTGTTGCCCCATGGTGCGAGAAGCGCAAGAAGGCACGTAAACCACCTTTTTGTCTGACTTGACCAAGAGTTCAAGCGACTTGTCTAGCCGATGGCTATTTGATTGTGGCGTTTCCGGTAACCATATTGGTGTTTTATTGTTAGTTAAGCTGCGTACACCATTAGTCAGTTTAGATACGCCATTTTCGCCAATTACTTTCACCGCGATTTGATTGGCTTTCAAAGACGCGCGAGTGAGTGATGTAGTGGCTGCAAAATGATCGGCGGTCCATTTCGCGATAGGTGTAAACTTTTTATACTTAGCGGTCCGAAGCTGCTTCACTAAGTCGCCCGTATTGATACCAACAGGGCAGCGGTCGGCACATAAACCAGTTGCTGCGCAGGTATCTAGGCCTTGATATTCGAATACTTTTTCTAATTCGCTTGCGGTGACCGACTCGCCAGCAGTTTTTCTACGTTGTAGCTCGCGATAAAGTACAATACGTTGCCTTGGCGATAAGGAAAGCGTGCGGGAAGGGCAAACCGGTTCACAGAAGCCGCATTCAATACAGCGGTCGACAATCTCATCCGCTGCAGGCATCGGTTTTAAGTTTTCGATGTGGGAATGAGGATTCTCGTTGATGATGACGCCAGGGTTGAGGAGCCCTTCAGGGTCAAACAGCTTTTTGATTTTTTGCATCAAAGCGTAGCCATCTTTACCCCATTCAAGCTCTACGTAAGGTGCCATATTACGCCCTGTACCGTGTTCGGCTTTGAGTGATCCCTGATATTTCACCGCCACTAATTCAGCAACGTCGTCCATGAAACCGCCATAGCGATCGATTTCCTCTTGAGAGTCAAACCCTTGAGTAAAGACAAAGTGCAGGTTGCCTTCCAACGCATGGCCAAAGATTATGGCTTCGCTGTAGTGGTACTTGTCAAATAGTGCTTGCAGGTCTCGTACACCATTTGCAAGGTTTTCTACGGGAAAGGCAACGTCTTCAATAATGACCGTCGTACCTACCTCTCTGACTGCTCCAACAGCAGGGAACATCCCTTTTCGAATACCCCATAAGGTTGCTACAGTTTTGACGTCAGAAGTGAAGGGTACAGATTCAATAATGGAGTAGTCGCCAAGTGAGTCCATAATTGATTCACATTGCGTATTTAGGTCATTTTGTGTGCTGGCGTGAGTCTCAACTAGCAAGGCTGCCGCTTCAATATCCAAGCCGCTCATAAACTCTGGCATACCCGGCTTATCTGCGACAGAGCGCAATGCTCGCCCGTCCATTAACTCAACGGCTGCGACAGGGGTTTTAGATAAGGTTGTTACTGCGCGGCTAGCTTCTTCTATGTCTGCAAAAACGAGTAGCGAAGAGGACTTATACTCATGCTCAACGACGGTGTTATATGTGATCTCCGCAATGAACCCAAGTGTTCCTTCCGAGCCGATAAGTAGATGTTCAAGCACATCGATAGGGTCGCTAAAGTCCACTAACGCGTTTAGGGCGTAGCCAGTCGTGTTTTTTAGGCGATATTTATGGCGAATACGTTCTGTAAGAGGCTGATTTTGCTTTGTCTCTTCAACTAATTGAACTAAGCCTTGATAGATGTCCGTACGGGTCACCTTAAACGCGTCGATACTTTGTTTACTAGATGTGTCTAGTGTTGTGCCATCGGCAAATACAACCTTGACGCTATCCACTGTTCGATAGGAGTTTTGAGCAGTGCCACAGCACATGCCACTGGCGTTGTTGGCGGCGATACCCCCGATCTTGCAGGTGTTGATGGAAGCGGGATCGGGGCCAATTTTACGTTTAAAAGGTGCTAGGTACTTGTTGGCGTCTGCACCTATGACTCCGGGCTGGAGAATGATTTTAGCTCCATCATCGACGATTTCATGACCACGCCAATCATCGGTAAGTGTAATTAACACCGAATCAGAAACGGCTTGACCAGAAAGACTAGTCCCTGCGGCTCTGAATGTGAAATGCACACCCAGTTCACGACAGCTTTGAATAGCAAAAATGACTTCGTCTAGATTTTTGAGTCTTAAAACGATTTGCGGCACCAAGCGATAAAAGCTCGCATCGGTGCCGTAAGCTAGGCGTTTTGCTTCTTGGGTAACAATACGCTCGGGGTCAATTTGTAGAGCAAGCAATGCTTCAAGCTGCTCATAAGTGGCTTTAGATATTGTGTTGGCCATCATTGCTTCCTTGTGCTGATGTCACGGGTGTTAGCTGTTGTTTATTGTTTTATCGAGTATTCCCGCGAGTCAAAGGTGTCACATTTGCTTCTGAAAAGCCGTGACACCCATTAAATTAATCAATTAGATGCGTACCAATGAATCTCGGTTTAAGTCTTGAATCGTTTTTGCCCCAGTCAACGTCATTGCAACACGCATCTCTTTTTCATACAGGTCGAGTAGGTTTTCGACTCCCGTTTGTCCCTGTGCAGCAAGTGCATAGATGTATGAGCGTCCTAACATCGCACAATCGGCCCCTAGAGCGAGCATACGTACTACGTCTAGCCCGGTGCGAATTCCTGAATCCACGAAGATCTTCATATCACCTTTGACGGCATCTGCGATAGCAGGCAGTGCCTTGGCGGAAGACATGACTCCATCAAGTTGACGGCCACCGTGGTTGGACACCACTATGCCATCAGCGCCGAATTTAACCGCATCTTTCGCATCTTCGACATCAAGAATTCCTTTAATTACCATTGGTCCGTCCCAAAAGTCTCGAATCCACTCTAGATCTTTCCAACTTATCGAAGGGTCAAAGTTCTCGCCTAACCAACCGATGTAGTCTTCGAGTTTAGTTGGCTCACCACGGTAAGTGGAGATATTGCCAAGGTCATGGGGCTTACCAAACAAACCTACATCAAATGCCCATTGGGGATGACGCATGGCTTGGAACACACGGCGCGCAGCTGCGTTAGGTCCACTCATTCCGGAGTGCATATCGCGGTATCTGGCCCCAGGCACTGGCATATCTACCGTAAAAACGAGCGTGGTGACGCCTGCGGCTTTAGCCCGCTCCAAGACGTTCTTCATAAAGCCACGATCTTTCAACACATAGAGTTGAAACCACATTGGGCGTTCAATGGCTGGTGCGACTTCTTCAATCGGGCAAACAGATACTGTAGACATGGTAAATGGAATGCCTTTGTTTTCTGCGGCCTTTGCTGCTTGAACTTCGCCACGTCGAGCGTACATGCCGGTTAAACCAACCGGTGACAAGGCGATAGGGAGCGCCATTTTTTCACCGAAAATTTCAGTATCGAGGCTAAGCTCTGACATGTCATTTAACACACGCTGTTTGAGCGCGATCTCTGCTAAATCTTCTGTATTACGTCTTAGTGTATGTTCGCCATAAGAGCCACCATCAATGTAGTGAAACAAAAATGGAGGTAATTTCGATTTCGCCGCTTTGCGGTAGTCTGTAGAGGCAGAGATAATCATAAATTCAATCCTAAATTCGTATTTTGGCCTTTCTTAGAAGGCTAGAACAAAAGCTGGTTAGGGTGGCGTTAATACCCGCTTGGAGTGACACTAGTGCCGTTCTTGTCAGGGGATGGGTATTAACGCCATGGATGCTATTTCACTAGAGCGTCAGTTATGTGCAGACCATAAATGGCAAATAGGCCAATCGCACCAGTTAAAACAAGATAGTAGAAGGTCGGAATGATCGTTTTTCTTAGCGTTGCCCCTTCTCGGCCAAGTAGGCCAACTGTTGCTGACGCTGCAACGACATTATGAATCGCTATCATGTTACCCGCGGCTGCGCCAACGGCTTGAAGAGCAACAACGACCGCACTGGATATAGAGAGCGTTTGGGCTACTTCAAATTGGAACTGACTGAACATCATATTGGATACAGTGTTAGAGCCAGCAATAAATGCGCCTAGAGCTCCGACCGTAGCGCTTAGTGCTGGGAAGGCTTCGCCAACTAGGCCAGCTGCAAAGTTTGCTGTAGTTACGGGCATGCTAGCTAAATCTGCGCCATTGACACCTGAGTTGATAAAAATGCGCACCATAGGGATGGTGAAGACGAGTACAAAGCCAGCCCCAATTAGGGTTTTGCTCGACTCTCCAAACGCTTTAACTAGCGGGGTTGCGCTGCGAGCTTGAAGCAGTACAGCAACTAACGCGACAAAGACAAGAATGCCGCCCGGCAGGTATAGAGGTTGGATGGCGGCGCTGATACCTGTTTCACCCAGAATGTTGCTAAAAGATAAACTAACACCAGTTAACATGGCTTTGAAATCAGAACTGACGCGACTTGCCACGAGTACAACAGCTAACAAAACGTAAGGAAACCACGCCATTGCCATGCTCATCGGTTTAGTTTTTGCGTCATCCAGGTCGATTTTTAATGAGCCTAACCATTCAGCTGGCCATTTATCTTCTTTCTCGAAGTCCCAGGTTGTTTTAGGCACTAAGAAGCCACGTTTTGCCGCAGAAACAACGATTGTAAGGCCAACCAGACCGCCAATCAAAGATGGAAACTCTGCGCCGAGGAAGATACCAGTTAATGCATACGGAATGGTAAAGGCCAAACCAGCAAAAATGGCGAATGGCAGAATATCTAAGCCTTCTGTCCAGCTCTTATTCTTGCCAAAAAATCGGGTCAGCATCATGGCCATTAGAACTGGGATAAGCGTTCCAACAGTCGCATGAATCATCGCAACGCTTGACGTAATTTGCTGAAGGTAAGCGTCCCACGTAGAGCCATTGGCAATTAAGGCTTCAGAAATGTTGTGGGTATCTAGGCCTTTGTTTACACCAACGATGATTGGTGTGCCGACTGCGCCAAAAGATACAGGGGTCGATTGAATCATCATCCCCATTAATACAGCGGCTAACGCAGGAAAGCCAATCGCGACTAAAAGAGGAGCAGCAATCGCAGCAGGTGTACCGAAGCCAGAAGCGCCTTCAATAAATGAACCAAAGCACCAAGCAATGATGATGGCTTGAACGCGACGATCTGGAGAAATATTGGTGAATCCGTTACGGATAGTCGCTATTGCACCAGTGTGCTTTAAGGTATTGAGCAAGAAGATTGCGCCAAAGACAATCCATAACACTGCGACAGTAATACCTAATCCTTGGAAAACTGACGCCAATACACGTGTGGTAGACATGTCCCAGCCCAATAGGGCAATGACAACGGTTAGACCAAACGCCACGGGCATCGCGCGTTTAGCTGGCCAATTGAGGCCGACTAGTAGTATGGCAGCCACCACAATTGGTGAGAAAGCCACTAGGGCAAGTAAAGTTTCACTCATTGGTACATCCTCGTACAGGCATAATCCCTTTACATTCTTGCTAGGGACGACTTGTTAAATCTGGGCTCTAAAGAGTCTCTTAGATTTTATATTTGTGATAATTGTGTTAATTCGAGGTGAATTTACCCCTTTCTTTTTTATTGATATAGGGAAATAATGAAAATAATTAATTCCAAAAATGACATAATCAATGCGTGCAGATGACCTAATCCTATTTTCTCAAGTCGTGGAAATGGGCAGTTTCAGTAAAGTTGCTGAAGCAAATAACCTTACAAATTCGGTAGTTAGCAAGCGAATAGCTCGTTTAGAAGAAGAATTGGGTGTTCAGCTATTATATCGAACAACGCGTAAATTGACGCTGACAGAGGCTGGCAAAGCGCTGACTCATGGGGCGAAAAATGTGAAGCAAGCCACCTTGGAGGCTATGGATGCGGTTTCAGGCTTTGGTGAAAATATCAGTGGCCACATCAAAATGTCGGTGCCAACGATATCCGGCGATTTGATTTTGGCGGATGCCGTTGCTGAGTTTTGTAATACCCATCCTGGCTTGAGTGTTGATATGTCATTGGATAATCGCTTCGTTGATTTAGTTGAGGGTGGCTACGACTTGGTTATTCGTACCGGTTACCTCGAGGATTCGAGCTTGATTGCTCGGCATATTCTCGACTCTCAGTGGGTGGTGTGCGCGTCTCCTGCTTACATTGCTCGAAATAGTAAACCGGTGAAACCAGAAGATCTTATTCAGCACAATTGCTTGCAGTATGCTTATCAAACTACGGGGGCGAGCGAGTGGGAATTCAAAGGTCATGAGGGGAACTATATCGTTCGAGTCTCTGGATCGTTCTCGACAGATAATGCGACCGCGCTGAGAAAAGCAGCCTTGGGTGGGCATGGGATCGCCTACGTACCAAGGTGCCTCGTTTATCACGACATTCGCAACGGACAATTGGTGGACTTGTTTCCTGAGCTGGTGGGTAAAAGACTAGGTATTTATGCTGTCTATCCGTTTACGCGACAGCCGCCTAATAAAGTGAAGCTTTTGATTGAGCACATTCGTGCTCGTTACTTAGCAATCTCTCATTACTTTTAGATAAACGGCAAATATTCGATAGAAAGAAAAACGCCGACGCATCCATGCGTCGGCGTCAAGTCGGCGGCCAAACCGATTTAGTACTTAAAGCTTAGGCTGCTTCTTCCGATTCGTCCAAGTCAAATGAAGCGGCAATGAGCTTTTTAGTGTAATCGTTCTTAGGGTAATGGAAGATTTCGTCTGCAGTGCCTTGCTCCATCACTTCACCTTTTTGCATTACAAGTACACGATCAGACAGCGCTTTCACCACACTCAAGTCATGACTGATAAACAAGAACCCGATGTTGTGCTTCTTCTGAATGTCTTTAAGAAGGTCGATAACGGTTAACTGCACTGAGCGATCAAGTGCAGACGTTGGTTCATCTAAAAGAATGAATGAAGGCTCAAGGATCAGAGCGCGTGCAATCGCAATTCGCTGACGTTGACCACCCGAAAACTCGTGGGGATAACGGTTGATCGAGTGCGGATCCAATCGAACCTCTTCTAACGCTTTACGAGCACGTTGCATACGTTCAGATTTAGTCATTGTCGGCTGGTGGACCGTTAAACCTTCAGTGATGATTTCACCAATCGTCATGCGCGGTGATAGGGAGCCGTACGGGTCTTGGAAGACCATTTGCACATCTTTCTTAAGATCAAAGCGTTGCTTGTCTGTTAGCTTGCCAACATCTTGGCCTTTGAAATGTATGGTTCCACTGCAAGGCAGTAAGCCGATAAGTGCGCGCCCAAGAGTAGATTTACCCGAGCCTGATTCGCCAACGATACCCAGTGTTTCACCTTGTTTGAGTTCTAATGAAATCCCTTTAACGGCTTCAAAGTACTGGTTTTTGCTTTGAATGAAATGAGATTTGATTAAGAATTTCACGCGAATGTCATCTGCTTTAAGTAGGGCAGGAGCGTGTTCTTCGATAGGATCTTTACCGCCACGTGGGATAGAGTTGATCAGCATTTTAGTGTAGTCGTGCTGAGGGCTAGCAAAGAGCGATTGGCATTCGCCTTCTTCAACAACATCACCTTTACACATTACTACAACCCTGTCTGCAAGGTGTTTTACCACACCTAAGTCGTGGGTAATGAACAAGATCGCCATGCCGAGCTTGGTTTGAATTTCTTTAATTAGGTTAAGCACTTCGGCCTGAACGGTAACATCTAATGCTGTTGTCGGTTCGTCAGCAATGAGAATGTCAGGTTCGTTGATCAGAGCCATTGCAATCATAATACGTTGCAACTGACCGCCAGAGAATTCATGGGGATACTTGGTGTACGCTTGTTCAATATTTGGCAGGTGAACCAAATCAAACAGTTCTAGTACTTTCGCTTTTGCTTGTGAACGAGAGACTGGGCGGTGGCACATGATGGCTTCCGCCACTTGAATTCCCACACGCATGTATGGGTTAAGTGACGTCATTGGTTCTTGGAAAATCATTCCGATACGATCACCACGAATAGATTGCATCGCGGCTTCCGATTTATCGAGCAGCTCTTCACCTTCAAAAATGATGCTAGATTGTGAGTGAACGATAGCGTTGTTTGGTAGAAGCTGCATCAGCGCATTTGATGACACGGATTTACCACTGCCAGATTCTCCTACAATTGCGAGAGTTTCACCCTTAAATAGCTCAAAGTTCACATCCTTAACCGCGTCAACGATGCCATCGTTGGTGGTAAAGCTAACTGAAAGGTTTTTCACCTTTAGTATTGGCGTCTGTGACATGTGTATTCCTTTATATTTTTAATTTATGACGCGAGAGTTATCCGTAGCTCCATTGAAGGTTTTCAATGCGGCGAAATGGTGATGGGCTTTTTGTACTTGTTCGTACTCAAGCATCCATTGTGCATTGCGCTGCGCGGTACAAAATGCCCCCATATGGCGGAGAAGTTCATCGCTATTTTTTTCTAAAATATGGTGAGTAGCTTTCACCAAATCTGAAGTTTCAATGGACATAAATTGAAGCAGTGCGTAACTCTGATTAAGGAGGTCAAACGCGCGTTGGTGTTGCCCCATCTTATTAAGTATTTCTGACTGAGAAACTGCAGCGTCTCGTAAACCAGTTAATAGACAGCTGAACTGACAAGGTTTGGTTTCTTCACTATCCATTGCAGATTGAATATGGGTGGGTAAATGGTTAAGAACTTGATCATACAGGTAATGGGCTTCCGGCCAGTGGCCTTGTTCCAGTAATTGCTCCGCTTTTAGGTAATGCGTCCAGCATTGTTGTAGATCCATGTTCATTTACTCCACCAAATTCTTGATAGAGCATATTTAAATGTAAATCACTATTGATTGCAAATAATTATCATTTAAATGTAATTTTTGCATGAGATCGGTTGATATTTAATCGAACGAGCTCAATTTAAGCCTAAGTCACTAAAATATAACTAAATCTAGCCTAAACTAAGGCTATATGACCGAATAAAAACAACAACAAGGAAAGATGATATGGCAATTCAACGACTTGATGCGAGCCAGCTATACCATGCTGCGGAGTTGGAAATACTGCCGAGCAAATCGACCAAAGAGCTGGCACCAATAGATGAGATAGTTGGTCAGGAACGTGCTCAAAAAGCAGTAGAGTTTGCTATGTCCATTAAGGAAAAGGGCTACAACATCTACGCGATTGGCCAAAATGGTTTAGGCAAGCGCACCATGATTTTGCGCTATTTAAATCGTCACAAGCATGATGAGAATGAGCTGTTTGATTGGTGTTATGTTGCGAATTTTGAAGATATTCGAACGCCAAAAGTGCTTAAGTTGCCTTGTGGTATTGGTAGTAAGCTTAAGCAAGATATTGAGAAAATGATCTCTAAATTGCTCAATGCGATGCCTTTGGCGTTTGATAACGAGCTTTACTATAGCCGGGCAGATCGATTGAAAAACCAGCTTGCGCAAAAGCAGGAAGCAGAACTATCGGTCATCACGAAAGAGGCGAAGTCGAAGGGCATTAGTTTAACTATTACCACTCAGGGTGATTATCAGTTTGTTGCGATGAACGGTGATGAACTCCATAGTGAAGAGTCGTTTGATGCCTTGAGTAAGAAAGAACAAGAGTACTTTGGCTCGACGATCGACGATCTTGAAGTGCAGTTGCGCAATATGGTTCGTCAGCTGACTGAGTGGGAAGAAGCTTACAGCGAAAAGATCAAAAAGCTGAACGATGATGTGACGCTTGATGTGATTACCCATTTTATCAAGCAGTTGAAAAAGGATTACTCAGGTTACCCGGAAATCAAAGTTTACCTAACAGAACTCCAGCAAGACATCGTCGATAATGCAGATATTTTTTTAGAGCAAAGCGCAGAGCAAGGGGAAGTAGCTACTGCTTCACTGGATAAGAAGCTGCCGCGCCGTTACAAGGTTAACGTTCTTGTAAGCCGTAAAAATAGCGATTTCCCAATCGTAGTTGAGGAGAATCCTAACTATCACTCATTGTTCGGCTACGTCGAAACTGCGACTTTTAAAGGAACCGTATTTACAGATTTCTCCTTGATACGTCCTGGTAGCTTGCATAAAGCGAACGGAGGCGTGTTGTTGATGGATGCGCAAAAAGTTCTTGAGCAACCTTATGTATGGGACGGTTTGAAGCGTGCATTGCGTGCGCGTCAACTTAGCTTCTCTTCGCTTGAAAAAGAAGTGACCCTAACAGGTGCGGTTTCGTTAGACCCGGAACCAATCCCGCTGGATGTAAAAATCATCTTGTTTGGTGATTATCGGACTTACCAATTGCTACAGCATTATGATCCAGAGTTTAGCGAGCTATTCCGTGTTACGGCGGACTTTGAGGACGAAATGCCTCGCTGTCCGGAAGCAGAGCTGCAATACGCGCGCTTTATCTCCAGTGTGGTGAATGACAACAACATGCTGCATTGTGACAAGAAAGCGATCGCAAGAATTATTGAGCACAGCTCCCGTCTTGCTGGGGATCAAACCAAGCTTTCTTTGCACTCTGCGAACATAGCGAATTTGCTGCGTGAGTCTAACTACGTAGCAAGGCAAGCTAACTCTAATATGATTCGCTCAAGCCATGTTGAAGAGGCATTGGCGAATCAAGAGCTGCGTGTAAGCCGATTAAAAGACAGCGTAATGGAAGGCTTTATCAACGGAACAACGTTACTTCATACAGTCGGGGAAGCTGTTGGTCAGGTGAACGCCCTGTCGGTTCTGAGTACCAGTGAGTATATGTTCGGTGCACCTAACCGTATTACAGCCACTACCTGTTATGGTGAAGGCGATGTCATCGATATCGAACGCAGCGTTGATCTTGGCGGCAGCATCCACTCTAAAGGCGTGATGATCTTAAGCGCGTATTTGTCGTCCGTGTTTGGTAAAACGGCGAAAGTGCCACTAAACACAACCATCACATTTGAGCAGTCTTACGGCGGTGTCGATGGTGATAGCGCAAGCATGGCCGAGTTCTGTGCAGTGGTATCGGCATTTTCAAAGCAGCCTAACCGCCAAGACATAGCCATTACTGGCTCTATGAACCAATTTGGAGAATCCCAGCCTATTGGTGGAGTAAACGAGAAAATTGAAGGCTTCTTCGATGTGTGTGGCATTAAAGGTCGCACCAACGAGCAAGGGGTAATCATTCCTCGTTCAAATATGCATAACTTAATGTTAAGACCTGATGTCGTTAAAGCCGTTGAGAAAGGGGAATTCCATATCTGGGCAATTGATCACGTAACGGAAGCTATTGAGCTGTTTATGGGCAAACCAGCAGGGGAGCCAAGTGAAGAGGGTAGCTACCCAATTGATACGATTTTCGGAATTGCGCAAGCTAAACTGAATGCGTTAAGAAAATAATGCGTCGATGACATTACGGTTCTTAAGCCGCCAATAGTAAATGCCAGTTCAACAAATGAACTGGCATTTTTGTATCTTGCTAACGAAGAGTCGCTATGCCGATAGCTCTTTTCGAATAAGCTCTGCTCCAGCACTAAGTGCGTTGAGCTTGGCTGAGGCGATATCACGAGCAAGAGGTGCCATGCCGCAGTTTGTGCAAGGGTACAGCTTGTCCGCATCAACATATTTCAATGCTTCACGAAGTGTTTCGGCAACCTCTTCCGGTGTTTCAATTTCGGTGGTCGCTACATCGATCGCTCCAACCATTACCTTTTTGCCGCGAACCAACTCAAGTAACTCGACGGGCACTCGGGAGTTATGACATTCCAGCGATATAATATCGATGTTCGATTGTTGCAGCTTAGGGAAGACCTCTTCATATTGGCGCCATTCTGAGCCCAGCGTTTTCTTCCAATCAGTGTTCGCTTTGATGCCATAACCGTAACAAATATGCACCGCGGTTTCACACTTAAGTCCTTCAATTGCACGTTCTAAGCAAGCAATACCCCATTCATTCACATCGTCGAAAAAGACGTTAAATGCAGGCTCATCAAATTGGATTATATCGACACCAGCAGCCTCGAGCTCTTTGGCTTCTTGATTGAGGATCTTTGCAAACTCCCAAGCAAGCTTTTCGCGGCTTTTATAATAGCCATCGTAAAGTGTATCGATCATAGTCATGGGGCCAGGCAGTGCCCATTTGATAGGCTTATCCGTTTGTTGGCGCAGAAACTTAGCATCTTCAACAAACACTGACTTAGGACGAGAAACAGGGCCAACAACGCTAGGTACGCTTGCTTCGTAACGGTTACGTATAGTCACGGTTTTACGTTGCTGGAAATCAACGCCGTCTAAATGCTCAATAAAGGTCGTGACGAAATGTTGTCGTGTTTGCTCGCCGTCGCTGACGATATCGATTCCCGCGTGCTGTTGGTCTTGCAACGACAGGTTTAATGCATCTTTCTTCCCATCGACAAGTTCTTCGCCTTCAAGTTTCCAAGGTGACCACAGTGTTTCGGGCTCTGCTAGCCACGAAGGTTTAGGTAAACTGCCAGCGGTTGATGTTGGTAATAGTGTTTTCATAATCAATGCCACCTTATACAGCGTATGTTGCGGACCAATTCTCTAGTATGGATTGGTATGGTTTAATAAAGTTTTCTTCAGCGAATTTACCTTGTTTGATGGCTAATTGGCTGCGTTCAACTCGGTCATAAACAATTTGAGTAAGAGAGTGATCAGAGTTTTTTAAATTCGGTTTATAGCATTTGCCCGCGACGGCGTTTGCGTTATAAATTTCTGGTCGATAGATTTTTTGGAATGTTTCCATGGTGCTAATGGTACTAATTAGCTCTAGGTTGGTGTAATCATTGAGCAAATCACCGAAAAAATAGAACGCAAATGGGGCAACGCTATTTGGCGGCATGAAATAGCGTACTTGTAGCCCCATTTTTTGGAAATATTGTTCCGTTAAAGAAGACTCATTCGGTTGGTATTCATAACCTAATATTGGGTGCTGGTTTTCAGTTCGGAAGTAGGTTTTATTGTCTGACACGCTTAGACAAATGACAGGCAGTTTTTTAAAGTGCTGCCCGTATGTTTTAGACTCGACGAAATATTTAAATAGTTTGCCGTGCAGGTCACCAAAGTCATCTGGGACAGTGAACTTTGGTTGGTCTTTATTATGGTCTAATAATCGAACGCTGAAATCGTAATCACGGACGTATGATGAGAAATTGTTGCCTACGATGCCTTCGATGCGCTCATTGGTTTTATGATCGATTACGTAGGTTTTTAATACTTCTATAGAAGGGAAGCTTTCATTGCCTTCAACGATATCCATATCGACAGATACGATCTCTAGTTCAACAGAATAGCGGTCGCCATTAGGGTTGTCCCAATTCGCCAAGGCGTTAAATCGATTGTCGATCATCTTTAATGCATTGTGCAGATTCGCTTGGCGGCTCTCACCTCGTGCCAAATTAGCAAAGTTTGTTGTAATACGTGTACTATCGGCCGGCTGGTAATTTTCATCAAGGCTGATGCTTTTGATTGTAAAGTTGAATTCTGTACTCATGGCGGTGTAGTCCTATTTCCTGAGATGAAAGCTGAAAAACGAAGTGCTCGCCCTGAGATGTCTGATTGTTGTTTTCTCAGTTGCCACCCTCGGTCTAGTCAATAACTCGTTGAGCGAGTGAGGGTTTATAGAGCAATGATTGATTTATACCGTTGTTTGCCGAGTTAATAACAGCGGAAATCCTTCACATTCAATATGAGAAAAATTCATGTTTCATATGATTAATGAAAAGATATATTGATGTGCTACAAGCGGGAATCGAAATATTCCGCAAATGGATAAATGAATTAAGGATAAAGTGAGTGGCGGACTTGGTGTTGTTATTTTTATATTGTGCACTATTGGGCAGTGGTGTTGGGTTTTTGGCTGGATTACTCGGTATTGGCGGAGGTCTAGTCATTGTTCCGATTCTCAGTCTAATCTTACTTCACTTTGATGTTCTTCCAAGCGAGCAAGTCGTTATTTGTGCCATTGCAACGTCGCTGGCATCTATCTTGTTTACATCGACCTCATCAGCCTTAGCTCATCATAAAAATGGCAATGTACCTTGGCAGATCACTCCTTGGATAATGGCAGGTGTTGCTCTTGGTGCGTTAGTGAGTGGATTTATGGCAGCACTGTTACCTGAGCAGGTAGTACGCATTGTGTTTGCCGTTAGTGTTGTTTTGATAGCATTGAAGATGATCTTTAGTGGCAAAGGAGATACGCAAGTAGAGCGCCCCATGCCAAGTAAAGTATTGCTTACGATACTCACCACTATTACCGGTGGTTTATCAGCGATGATTGGCATTGGCGGAGGAGCGTTGTTGGTGCCATTGCTGACGTTTTTCTCCGTTGATATGAAAAAAGCGATTGGTTGCGCATCAGCGTGTGGTATTGTTATCGCATTAAGTGGTTCAATTGGTTACATAACATCAGGTAGCAGTCAGTTTGCCTTGGTGGATGGTTTTGCGGGTTTCGTGTATCTGCCAGCGCTGATAGGTATTGTAAGTACATCTTGGTTTACCGCGCCCCTTGGAGCGAAAGCAACCCAAACCTTGCCTGTGCCTATCATTAAAAAAATCTTTGCCGCACTGCTGCTTGCCATGGCAACCAATATGGCTGTGAACTAATTGAGGGTTCTAGAGCCAAGCATGCTTTCACTGCTTGGCTCTAGAATGCTATAACCAGATTTGGTTAATCGGCGTTTTAGGTTCGTAATGGTAAGCGATTTGAGCTTGTAGCAACTCTGCAGTTGCGACCGCATCTGTTAGTGCGTGGTGGGGCGTGTATTGTGGTAGTCCATAGCGTGTGCGGCTTGCTCCTAACCGAACTGATGCCGGTTTACGACCTCGGAGTTTATTGAATATACCGCCTTTTGCTTTTTGCTGGAGCTGGGTTTCAATGTGCATGGTATCGACAACCGGAAACTCAATCCCTTCATTTATACGGGTCAGAAGTGCGCGATTAAAAAACTCTCGCTCGATACGCTTATAGTGAACCACCATTATTTTACCGCTCATTTCTGACAAAATATCGGGAAACACGTCACTTAAATCCGGAGCATCCAAGACATCTGAGTGGGTAATTCCGTGGATGATTACCGAGTCTTCTTCTAGCTGTTTACGTGGACGCACAGTCCAGTGTTTTGCTTGGTTGATCAAAATTCGGTTAAGTGTGAAAGGGACGGTACCAATTGTGATGATGTCATCTTGCTCGGAGTCTAGACCCGTAGTCTCAAAGTCCATCGCGAGAAAGATAACCTCGTCCAGCGGAGTGTCGGGTGCGACAACACCTTGTTGGTAGAAAGCTTTTAAATCGGTATTCTGCGCACATTCGAGCTTACGCTTAAATTTGCTTGGCCAGTCGATACTGGGTGGAGAGACGAGTTTATTGAACATCAGACACCCTACTTAAAGTTGTTGCTGGCTTGATAGCGGAACTTGAGAAAATTCTGCGCGTTACTCAGGATCTGGAATGCATCTTTCAGGTTTCGACGCTCAAAGTCAGACAGGTTTTCAGGCTCGATATTGTTATCGGGATCAATTTGATTCTCAACATCGAATGCCTGATGGCGAATGCGTACCATCGATATAAACTCTAGTGCGTCACTAAGATCACGTGCTTTGCCTTTTGGTAAAATACCGGCTTCGTGAATATCATCTAAACGTTCAAATGAGTTCTTTGAACGGGAGCCGACAGCAAGGGCGTGAACACGAATCAAATCGGCCAGTGGAGCGGTGCCTCGACGTTTAAGGTTGATGGAGTTTTTATGTTGACCATCTTTCTCCATCACAAAATCTTTAAAGAACCCGAGTGGTGGCGTTCGGTTCATGGCATTACGCGCCAAACAAGCTAAGAATCGATTGTTCTTACGAGCGCGGCGGACAATGAAACCATTGAGTTGCTCTGCCCACTTTAATCGACCATAAACGCCGTCTAAGTCAAAGAAAATCGACGCATTAAGCAGCGCTTTAGGGTTGGGATCATCAATCCAGTCAGCAAAACATTCTTCCCACTCCGTACGTGTCATGCGCCAATCAGGGTTGGTGGCCATGATGTCACCCGTGCAATAAGTGTAACCGCACTTATCAAGGCCGTCACACACGCGTTTAGCAAGCTCAGCAAAGTAGGCGTCGTGCTCATCTTTAATAAAGGTGTTATCGAGGATAATAGCGTTGTCTTGGTCAGTAACGAGCAACTGTTCGTCACGCCCCATTGAGCCTAAGGCAACAAAACAATAAGGAACGGGAGGTTCGCCAAGCTCTTCTTCAGCTAACTCGATAATACGCTGTTTGAAGCTCCGACCAATCACTGACATGGCACTGCCAACCATATGAGAGTTAGCGTCTTCGTTAACCAAACGGACAAAGCTATCTTTTACTTGCTCAGACAAAGAGGCAAGCTCATCAATAGATTGTTGCTGGAAGATGCTGCTTACTAGCAACAGCGAATTTTGAGACTCGTAGCGAACGATGTCGGTTGCTTCAATAATACCAATCGGTTTTTTGTCTTTTAAAACCGGAAGGTGATGAACGTTGTAGCGAAGCATGGTGAGCATGGCTTCGTAAACATAAGCATTGTGATCGAGTGAGATGACCTCTGTCGTCATTACGGTAGACACCTCATCACTTGGATCTAGGCCTTGCGCAAGCACTCGTGTACAGAGGTCTCGGTCAGTAATGATGCCGACAAGAGGGTTGTGGTCATCTTCGTCATCTTCAAGCACATCTGGATCGATAATTAGCAAAGATGAGACATTTTCTTCAGCCATTTTGATGGCTGCATTTTGGATCGTTTCACTCTTAACAACGAAGGGGGCATCACTGGTTAATAGGGTGCGCACTTTGGAAGTGGTCAGATCGTTTTGCTCGTTATTGCTCGAAACGGCTTGACGCAGGCGAGCATTATCGGCGACTTCGACAAAGTCAGCAAACGCTTCATGCTTTTCATACAGCTCTTGAAACACAGCTTCAGGAATACAGTAGAGCAGGGAATCCTTAATGGCTTTTGCGGGAAAACGAACCTTGTTGTTGGTCAGTAGCCCCATTTGACCAAACAGTGCCCCTTCATCCAAGCGGTTGTATAGTTCACCTTTACGTCGATAGACTTCGACCACGCCGCTTCTAACCATGTAGAGATCGTGAATTTCATCCCCAAAGTGAATCACTGGCGTGTCTTCACGGAAGTATGAGATTTCGACATGCTTAGTGACGAAGTTAAGTACATCGTCTTCAAGCTCATCAAAGGGAGGATGCTGGGCGAGGAAGTTTTTGATTTCCAGTAGTTCTGCTTCCATGAAGGATTCCAGTTTTCGCTGAGTTATCTTTCAATGGTACATGATCTAAAAGAAGAATTGGTGGATTCTGCGCTTTGGAGCTTAAAAAATAAAGGCTTAGGATTTTTCCTAAGCCTTTATTTTTGGGTTGTGGATTAGCTCAAGCCAATGATGTTGCCATCCACATCAAGATCTAAGTTCATGAAGGCGGGTTTGTCTGGTAGGCCCGGCATGGTCATCACGTTGCCGCATAGTGCATAGATGAAGCCTGCGCCGGCACAGAGCTTTAACTCCCGTACAGGGACATCAAAATGGGAGGGAGCACCTTTTACTGAACCATCGGTTGAAATTGAAAGTGGTGTCTTAGCAAGACAAACTGCCAAATTGTCAAAGCCATGTTTTTTGAACTGGGCAAGTTGTTGTTTTGCAGTATCACTTAGGCTGATGCTTGCTGCGCCATAACCGGATTCAGCCACCGCCATCAGTTTTTCTTCCGTTGTTTGGTTTAGTTGATACAAAGGCTTAAATTGGTGTGCTTGGCTACTTTGGTGAATGACTTTTCGCGCCAACTCTAACGTACCCTCACCACCTTTAGCAAAACCTTCGCTGATGGCGACTTCAACATCGTTAGGCAAGCCTTCGACCATCGCTTTTAGCTGTTCCAACTCTGCTTGGCTATCTTGAGGGAAGCGGTTAATCGCGACAACAGCCGGCACCCCATATTTGTTGACGTTATTGATATGCCATTTTAAGTTTTCAAACCCAGCGATAAGCGCTTGCTCGTCGTCTTCAAATAGAGAGTCAGGAATAGGCTGACCTGGTTTAAGATCGTAAACTCCTGAATTGGCTTTGAGGCCTCTTAACGTAGCCACGATAACCGCGCAGTCCGGCGCTTTGCCTGATACTTGAGCCTTTATATTACACGCTTTCTCAAATCCCATATCAGAGCCAAAGCCACCTTCAGTCACGGTAAACTCACCGAGTTTGGTCGCAATATTGTCTGCAATAATTGATGAGTTTCCATGCGCAATGTTGGCAAATGGGCCGGCATGAATCAGTGTTGGTACACCTTCGAGTGTTTGCATTAAGGTAGGCTCAATGGCTTCTTTCATGCTCACAGCCATGGCACCAGCAACTTGCAGATCTTCTGTTGTAACAGGTTCTCCGTCTAGGTTGTATGCCACAACAATACGACCAATTCGAGCGCGAAGGTCTTTTAAATCGGTGGCTAACGCGAGAACTGCCATCAGCTCGGACGCGGCAGAAATGTCAAATCCATCCTCACGTTCATAGCCGTTAATGCTTTTGCCAGCTTCATTTCTACCCACCGTCACCATACGTAAAGCTCGGTCGTTATGATCCATAACTCGTTTCCAAACAACGCGCTGAGCGTCTATGCGTAAGGCTTTTAAACCGCTACGAGATTCAAAATCTTCGTAGCCGTTTCGCTGCTCGTGATAAATCCGCGCGTCGATGGCTGCTGCTGCGAGATTATGGGCAGCAGTAACGGCGTGAATATCACCGGTCAGATGCAGGTTAAGCTCTTCCATTGGGGCAACTTGAGAATAACCGCCACCTGCAGCACCACCTTTTACGCCAAATACTGGCCCCATTGAGGGCTGGCGAATACAGGCTGTCACTGAACGATTAAGCTTCGCGATACCTTGGGCTAAGCCAATGGTCGTGACGGTTTTCCCTTCACCAAGAGGTGTCGGAGTAATTGCAGTTACGAGTACTAACTTGCCGGTATCACATTGCGAAAGGCGCTTGAGGCTATCTAGTGTAACTTTAGCCTTATATTTTCCTTGGCTGTGAAAATCTGATTCTAATAGACCAGCGCGTTGGGCAACCTCTAATATAGGCAGCAGTGATGTCTTGCGACAAATCTCGATATCGGACAGCATAAAACCCTCTAAAAAGACACACAAATAGTAAGGCAAACGTTTGCGAAAGGATGATAACGTTAAAATGTACGTTGTAAAGCGATAGTTCTAGTTCGATGGGGACTTTAACTGAAATCGTACCAAGAATAAATGTGTCGTTTACGGTTTCGGAGAAAAAAAGGACCTACCGCAAGGGTAGGCCAAATCCCTAAGTTTCCCTGTGGAGCAAGGATTGGGGGAGGGTGACTAACGTCTATGGAGAAACACAAAAACTATGCGGCAATCGGCGCTTTGTTTTGGATGGTAATCAGTCGGCTGATATTGATATCTCCTGCTTTTTCAACGGACTCAAAACGAGAAATCAACAGAGATTGAATGTTGTTTTCATGGATTGCTTGCTCTAACCGTGCCAATACTTCCTCGGTGATCTTTTCCTCGTTCAGTGACGCATATATTGGTTCAACGCCACGTAAAATTGATAAGCGAGCTAACAGTTTCTCATCGCTGCTTAAGGCCCATATCAGAGCTCGACTGTGGCAGCGAGACATAAGCAGTGGCGTTTCACCACTATCAGTAAAAACGGCGACGCCCAGGTTTTGTTGGGCTTTTGCAGCAAACAAGACTGAAGAGATAGCAAAGCTTTTACTGCTATTGCTGCACAACTGTTGAACACTCTCCCAGCATTCGCCAGAGCATTCTGTTTCTTGTTCTACCCCATGAGCGATACGAGCCATCGCTTTAACCGCTTCAACAGGGTAGGCGCCTGTTGCTGATTCTGCCGATAGCATGACGGCATCGGTGCCATCAATAACTGCGTTGGCAACATCCATAACTTCAGCGCGTGTCGGCAATGGATTTTCTATCATGGACTCCATCATCTGGGTCGCGGTAATGACTGGTTTACCAAAGTGCTTTGCGCGGTTGATAAGGGCTTTTTGCACACTCGGTAGTCGAGCATCACCAATTTCAACACCTAGATCACCACGCGCAACCATAATAATGTCAGACGCAAGGATGACTTCATCCATTGCATTTTGGTCGGCAACGATCTCAGCACGCTCAACTTTGGCAATGATTTGTGCATTACAGCCTGCTTGGCGAGCAATATCGCGGGCGTAGTTGAGATCGTCTGCATTACGTGGAAACGAAACCGCGAGAAAATCTGCTTCAATGATGGAGGCTGTATGGATATCTTGTTTATCTTTTTCTGTTAGTGCTGGCGCGGATAAACCACCACCTAATAGGTTAATGCCTTTGCGGTTAGATAACTTTCCGCTGTTGAGAACTTTTGTTTCGGCATAGGCCCCGGATTCATCAACATGCGTGACCTCAAGTTGAATGCGGCCGTCATCGAGCAGCAGTACGTTACCCACAGACAAGTCTTTGACCAATTGCGGGTAGTCTAGGCCTACACGTTGCTCGTCGCCAGATTGAGAGTCCAGCGCACTATCTAGAATGAATGTCTTGCCTTGCTCTAGGTGGACGGAATCATTTTTAAAGCCCGCAATACGAATCTTAGGGCCCTGCAAATCAACAAGAATACCGACATGTTTACCGAGCTTACGAGCGGCTTTTCGTACATTGGCTGCTGTAGCAATATGGTCTGCAGGATTACCATGAGAAAAGTTGAGCCTAACCACATTAACGCCGGCTTGAATCATTTCTTCTAAAACAGGAGCACTTTGACTAGCAGGGCCTAATGTTGCGACAATTTTTGTTTTATTCATAACCTTACCTTTAACAACATAATTAAAATGAGGAACTAAAAAGGGGGAGGCTGGTGGCCTGCATTCGTTTGACAGGGAAAGGAGTGCGCTATCGATATGAGCCTGATTTGCGCGTCTCTTCATTCGAACATTGACCGCCAGCCAAAGGGGAGCATGCTCCCCAATATGTCGTTAGTTAGCTGGGTTTGCTTTTAGCTCTGGTTGTTGCGCTTCGTCGATGTCTACAACTTTCTTCGCATTCCAAACAGTCAGTGCAAGAAGGAGAGAAACCACACCTGCTGCTAGCCAGAAGTATTGAGCTTGTGAGAAGTCATAGTTTTTAACACCATCTACTTCAGTAATCGTGATAAGCGATGCTGATACAACTTCTTGAGCCGATGCCGCCATGTAAGAGAACAAGCCAATGAAGCCTTTTACTGCGCCAACAGCGTTCTTAGGCATTAGGTCACATGCAGTTAGACCCGCTAGGAATACAACCAGACCGCCGATTGCAAAACCAATTAGCCCAAGCGCTACGGCATCGATGATGCGGTTATCTGGACCAAAGAACATCAAACACATACCTGCAATATTCGCCAATCCGTAAAGTAGAGTAGGGATATGACGGTTTGCATTGAACAGTTTGTCAGAAACGATACCCGACAGAATTGCACCTGCTAGACCCGCGATAGGATACGTAGACATTGCAAAACCAGCGTCGATAAGAGAGTAGCCTTTTGCTTCTTGTAGGTAGAGAACAGCCCATGAAGACATCGCATAACGAGATACGTACATGGCTGCACACGCTGCGGCAATTAGCCATACTACAGGTTGTTTGAGAACAAACATTTGTGCGCGACGAGTCTCTTTAGGATCGTTCTGCTTTTTGATTTCTGGTTCTTCATCAAATGCGGTAGCAGCATCTGGTAAACCGTATGTTTGTGGACGGTCTTTAAGAGCGAAGAACATACATAGTGCTGCTGCGATAGCTGCAATACCAGCTCCGATGAACCCTGCGCGCCAGCCTAGGTAGCTCACAAGTGTCGCAGTTAGGATCCAAGTAATACCTTCACCGATGTTACGTGAACCACCCCATACAGAGTAACGAGAGCCACGTTGTTTAGGTGAGAACCACTGGAATAAAGATACACAAGAAGGGGCTGAGCCAACTGATTGGAACCAACCATTCAAGCCCCAAAGTAGAACAAAGAAAAAGCCAGCAGTGTTTAAGCCCATAACAATGGCGGTAGCGCCTGATAAGAGCAGTGAAAACGACATAAAGCGGCCGATGTTGGCGTAGTCAGAGAGGAAGCCGTTCGAGAATTTACCTATTGCGTATGTAAAGAAGAACGCCGAGCCCATAATACCCAACTCTTCAATGGTAACGATGCCGGCATCCAGCATAGGCTTTTTAACGACACCTAAACTCATACGAACAACGTAGAAAACCGCGTAACCAAATACTAAGCCTAGGAAGACTTGCCATTGGTAGCGCTTAAAGCGGGATTGCATGGCTTCTTTTGAGCCATCGGACAAAGGTAAGTCCGGACGTGTTTTAAAGAAATTAAACATAAATGTTTCACTCCGTGAATGTGTGACGGTAAATGAGTTGTCGGGAGCATCATGCAAAAAGAGTGGTTTAGCCTCAAAAAGGCGCTTTTGAGACAAAACTGACTCAAATTAAAGAATGGCGTGGGTTAAAAGTGGCACTTTTACCCATACTGATAGAGATGAAATTGATAGAATTATGCATAGAGAGTTATCGATATGCGTCAGCAATGACCCAATGGATAAAACAAGAATTTAATGGGCTATTTGCGACTTTTTGAATTGGCGCACAAATATAAGGGATTTTGTGAAGTGAGATTAATATGGGTACTAAATGGCCTAGTGAGCACTGTTTTAGCGGCGTTACTAGGTGTAAGCTCATATGCAATGGCAAGCCAAGAGCAACTGGTGATTTTGACTACATTTTCTAGTGAGCCAATTGCAGAGTTGATGTTTGAATACAAACAACAAAATCCAAAGGTGGATATAAAGCTGATCCACCGCAGAACGCAATCAGCAATCCAGCTTTTAAACAAGAGCTATATTCAAGATGTTGATGTCGTTCTTAGCTCATCCCCTTTTCTTATGGAAGAACTCTACAAGCGCAACCAGTTAGCCAAGGTATCGTACAGCAATGAAATGCCTGACTGGCTGGTTCCATTTGTTTTACCTAAACGCAATAAAGTGGTCAGTGTTGGGTACTCGGGTGCAGGGCTGGTGTGGAATAACGATTATTTGAAAGCCAATGACCTAGCGAAGCCTAACCAGTTCATAGATCTAACCGCATTTGAGTACTTTGGTCATATCACGATGAGTACCCCGAGTCGTTCGGGAACCACGCAGATGATGATTGAGAGCATTCTTGCCAAGCATGGATGGAAGAATGGCTGGGCGATTATTCTCAATGTCGGGGCAAATTTAGGTACGATTTCTTCACGTAGCTTTGGTGTCGCGGATTATGTCGCTAAAGGTCAGTTCGGTATCGGCCCGACCATAGACAGTTATGCTTTGGTTTTGCCCCAACAATTTCAGCATGTTGGCTTTGGCTATGACTCTGATTTTACTCTTATGCCTACTTACATTGGTGTGTTAAAAAAACCGGGTGACAATAGAGCTACCGAACGCTTTATCCAGCTTTTGTTATCTCAAGAGGTGCAAGAAAGCATGGTCAATACCAACTTCGCTAAGCACTCTATCAAGGACAACTCACTTTATAGTGAAGATAATCCTTCTCTCAGTTTGGAAAAATTAATGAAGAGAGAAACGCTGGTCAATATCATTTTTGACGAAGCGATTACCAAGCGTTTGCCTGAGCTGCAAGATATATGGCATAGCCTTTCGTTGGCAGAGGTCGCACAGCAAGGCGACCTTGTAAAAACGTCACAAATACAAGCGTTGAAAAGTCAGCTATTCACTTTGCCTGTGACTGAACAGGAGGTAATGCAACTTGGCGCTACCATTGACAAGGAGACACAATCCGAAGCATTGGCTAGTGGGCTAGAGCAAGCGATGTTGGCGGAATTTAGCTACCGTTTAGGATTAAAAATTGAGTCAAATTTAGAGTCAGTAGCGAACAAGCTACAAGCGCTTCAAGTTGAGTTAGCGTTATGAATAAGTGGAATACCATTGGTGCGAAACTCGTGCTCGCCTTTACTGGCTCTACCGTACTACTCACGGTGGTGAGCACTGTAGCTTGGTTAACTTGGAACCAACTCGATGGTCAAGTAAGTGAACTCCTTGAAAACAGTGTACCCAAGTACAATACAAGCTACCTGCTAGAAAGCCGAAGCAGTGAAATTCGCTACCGTGTCCAGTTGCTTCCTCGCTTAAATAATAAGGTTGAGCTTAACCAGCAGATAGCTGAGATATCTGAGCAGCTCGAGGCGATAAACGTGGCGTTACATCGCAATGACTCTGGAGTGTTATCAAATGATGACTCGCTCACATTGTCTGAACGTTATCTTCTGCTTGGGGAAACCTTAAAGCAATACAGTGCACTTGTGCTGCAAAGGGTGGAACAAAGCCGCCGAGTGAATAAATTGGAGGAGCAGATTAACTGGCTTCACCAAGATATTCGTTCTGAGCTAACGCCGATTCGTCAAGAGCTACATTGGTTAATCAAACGAGATGAAAGTGACGAAGAGAGAAACACATCTTTAGATCTACTTAGTGCGATTCAGCATTTACTTGATTTAGAGTCAAACGTGTTTGCGATGACGAGCGAAGTGATTCAAGCCCAGCAACTTGGCCAAGTGCATAATGCCGCTAAAGTAATTCAATATAAGTTGGATGAGCTAGTCGACAGTAGTGAGCCTGTTCTCGTCCTGCCTTCATCTATCGCTTACCAACAGCTCCTTCAAGAATTAACCACATTGCTTTCACCTGAAGGTGGGTTTTATCACCAACTACTGGACTATGTTGCGGTCAATCAGCGCATAGATGTCCTAAAAGTAAACATTGACCGACAGCTGGACGATATCCATCAGCAGATTGGTATGGTCGTCAAAGTGGCGGATGAGAGCTTTGTTGATGTCAAAGCTCAAACCGCCAGCTTGGTCTCATATGGAAACCATGTATTAATCGTCTGCTTTAGTGTGTCGATCCTGATGTCTCTGTTTCTCACCTACTACTTTATCAATCGTCGCATTGTGGCGCGTTTAACAGCATTGAGTTCAAGTATCGATGCGATAACTAAGGGCGACCTTAGCCATCCTATCCGAGTTGACGGTGCGGACGAGATCGGTCGTCTAAGTGAAAAACTGATTGAATATGGTGAGAGTGTTAAAGAGATACAGCGAACCAATGCGGTGAGTTTGATTAACAATACGTCAGCGAGCTTGTTGACTTGCGATTTAGCGGGGTATGTAGAGTCCGCAAACCTCAGCGCACGACGATTGCTCGCAGTGCAAGGTGATGTGGAAAGGAAGCTGATTTGGGACTCTTTCGAAAATAACAGTCAACGAGTACTTGCGACAGTCTTCCAACGAGGAGGAGTGTTATTCACGCAAGGGCACGATGAGATAACCCTATGTGTTTCCGAATCGCATACATGTTACTTGCACTTTGATTTCCATTTATTTTCCCATGGTCAGCTTAACAAGGTGATAGTGACTATTACGGATATAACTCAGCAGGAACTTAACACTCGAGAATTAGAACAAAGAGTGGCAGAAAAAACATCGGATTTGATAGAAAAGAACAGTCGACTATCAGAAGAGATTGTCGAGCGAGAGCGCACCGAGCAACATTTGAAACAGACACAAGGTGAGTTAATACAAGCGGCGAAAATGGCGGTGGTCGGTCAAACCATGACCAGCATGGCCCATGAACTTAATCAACCATTGAATGCAATGTCGACGTATTTATACAGTGCGAAACTTTCCTCTGAGTCGGGGGATATCAAATCAGTTAATCATTCTATTGAGCATATTGAAGGGCTCGCAATGAGAATGGGGAAAATCATTTCTAGTCTGCGCAGCTTTGCTAAAAAGTCGGATGGTGAGCAAGCGGCCTCGCCACTGAAGATCAGAGAGATCGCAGAACAAGCGATGACTATAGTGCACCCTAAAGCCAAGCGGCAACTGGTGGAAATCGACAATCGTCTTGATGATGAACTCGTTGTTCATAGTAATGCTCTGGCTATAGAGCAGGTGCTTATCAACCTCTTTGTTAATAGTTGTGATGCGATAGCTGAGCATAATGGAGAGCGACGTAAGATCACTCTAGACTTTGTGTATGACACTCGGACACACCACGCAATTGGTCTCTTCGACAGTGGAAGTGGATTCAATCAAAACATTATCGACCAGCTGTTTACACCATTTACAACGACCAAAGAAGTGGGCTTAGGGCTAGGAATGAATATTAGCCAATCCCTAATGGAAAAGTATTCAGGTCGTATTTATTTAGCGTCCAGTTTAGACAAAGGTGCGCTCGTTATTTTGGAATTGCCACATGCAAAATCTTAATTACTCTGTCCTATTGGTGGATGATGACCAGGACGTGTTGGACTCATATAAGCATCTGATGGATATTGCAGGGCTCACTGCAAAAGCGCTTCTTGATCCTACGCTGGCGACTCAATATTTATTACCAGATTGGCCTGGTGTTGTACTGTTGGACATGTACATGCCTCAAATTCATGGTTTGGAGCTGTTAGAGAAAATAAAACAGATTGATGAGCGCATACCTGTCATTGTGATTACAGGACATGGTGACATCCCAATGGCGGTCGATGCCGTTAAAAAAGGCGCATGCGAGTTTATTGAGAAACCGATTAACCCTGCTGCCTTGCTTGAAATGGTCAAAGGACATTTGGATTTAAGGCGTGCCTTTGTGGAACAAAAACAACAAATGGTTGCGACTATAGATAAGTCATTGGTAGGCAGCTCTGCGCAACTGGAACAGATTCGCCATTTGATTTCACAATATGCGTTATTAAAAAATCATGTCGTGATTTGGGGAGAGTCAGGAACAGGTCGCCACCTCGCCGCTAATTTGCTTCACACTATGTCGGCAGCAGAGGAAACATGCGATGTGATACAGGGTGAGCCAGAGCTGACGGAAAGTTCGCTGAACCAAATGCTGGTAAAACTAGATTCTGGAACACTGATTGTAGACAGCGCAGAGCGGCTTTCAGAATCATGCCAACGCCTATTGGCGCAAAAGTTGATCGTGAATGAGCGGGAAGGCAAGCCGATACGCTTAATTGGAATTTTGGGTAGTGAGCCAGAAATGCTCATTGCGAATCAAGCTTTGATCCCTGAGCTATATTATGTGCTAAACCAAGGGGTGATCGAAATGCCGGCATTGCGTCATCGTCCTGACGACGTTGCCGTATTGTTCCACCACTTTCTCAAGCAGAGTTGTAAGACACTAGGTAAATTAGTACCGAAAGTGGAGTCGAATTATCTGTCGATATTGAGAGGGCACTCTTGGCCTGGCAATGTTCGTGAGTTGCGTAATGTTGCTGAGTTATACGCTGTTGGCATTGTAAAGTTGACGGGGAAGGAGAAGCTCTATACCCAAGCTGAAACCTTGTTACCTCTTGATGATTTAGTCGACGACTTTGAGAAAGGGGTGATTGAAGATGCGTTGTTTTTGCATTCAGGGCGAGTCAGTGATGCGGCGGATTATTTGCAAGTACCACGCAAGAAACTCTACTTAAGAATGAAGAAGCACGGTATTGATAAAGATTCCTTCAAGAGCCGTTAATAAAACACCCCACAAAATTGTGGGGTGTTTGAATTAGTACCAGTCATCGTCCGGGAAAAACTTTCCCTCTGGAGCGTACGGGTCTTCATCAAAAGGATGCTCTGCTTTGTTACGTAAACTGTCCAATTGATGTTCAAGCATTTTGACTGTGTCGTAATCGCCTTCAGAGCATGCGACATAGATCTGTTGCTCCAGAACTTTAATGCTATCTTGAATTCCCATATTAACCTCCCATTAGCAGTGACACTGCTTGTTAGATGGTTTTACCTATTTTCAAAACGATTATAGTCTAGCAATCCAAATTCGATCGGCTGATTTTGCTGATACCAACGATGAACGCGGTCACTAAATGGCCAGAAGCCACTTGAGCTACGGCGAACGGCAAATCGATCCAATAACTTAACGTAGTCTTCCTCACTTTGAATATTTTTTAGTGAATCAACCAGAAGTGGGATGTCAGACTCTTTAAGAGATAGATACGCCGCTGGGTAGCTACCGATCACTCCTCGAACAAGAGTCAAGCCATCGTTGGCCGGATCACGATTACTTTCTTCGTCAAAAAGGCTGGATATGTTGGTATGGGCGTTATCATGTAGCAAGGTAAACAGCTGATCAACGCCTTGTTCAGATTGAATCATCAGCATCGTTATTTGCGGCAAATAAACCAAACCTTCCCCTTTAATAAAGCTCACGCTTCGCAGCAATTGCTCATGCTTGCTACTGAACCCGGTTTGTTCAATTTGGTATCGGTTGTCTAATACCGGTGCGAGCTGAGTCTTCAAAATATCATACAGCTCTGCCTTAGGATTATCCGTTTGGAAGGCGACTTGAGTCGGCTGATCGAAGGGCGCGACATTTCGTTGTAAGAAGTTACTCAATTGAGGGCTTTGGTCTTGATACCAGCTCGACTGTTCTTGATGGCGAATTTCCCTTGGAAGGAGAGCAACGAAATTACTTTCTCCTTCTAAGCGCAAGAAGTCCATGAACATTCGAGTCATCAGCTGGTGGCCGAAGTTACCGTAAACATCAAAACCGGCAACTAGAAGGTAATGGATGCGCTCTATCAAAGCATAATCTAACACCCATGCTGTTTTAGGTGGTGTCCCAACCAGACCTTGGACGACGGAGGCACTATCAAAATGACGGAAAACCGTAAGCGCAGCATTCGCGTTTGTGCCGTTACCTGTCCAGATCACATCCGTAGTTAGGTGTTGGCCATCTTTAAACCAATCATTGATAAACGCAGATTTTGCTTCTAAATAGCGGGCTTGTTGGCGTGAGTAAGAGACCCAGTTAGTGATCGGTAAAGTATTACTTTCAAGCTCTCCTGGTAACTTAAGGTTGTCTGCTTGAGAGCGATAGAATTCGTTAACTTCCGGAATGTCTGACTTGTCCGGATCTAGGAAAAACACCCAGAAGCGATCATTGATAACGTTTAACGCCAATTGGCCTCGGCACACAGGACCTTTAATGAAAGCATTAATAGTGTTTTGCGCATTATCGAGCATGAATTTGAATCGAGCTTTTACCGGTAGATCGATAAATGCCGTCATTGGGTTAGCGGCAACCTGAGGCTCATACCCAGGCAGTTGTGGGACGTTGTAATCGGCATCGATAAACCACTCTTTCCAATGTTGCATTCTGGTTTTGTTCAGAGCGAAAGGCATGTGTGTTTTATCTACAATTGTGCCTTGCTCAGGAATCAATCGGTAGTAGACGCGCTCCACTTGAGGGTCATCGTATGGGCGGCGAGTAGTGATGCGTTTAACAGGTTCTCCTGGCGGTGTAGCTGAGCGAACTAACGTAAAGAAACGAGGTTGCTCTTCTCTGAGATCAGAAAAATAAAGATGCGACAGGAACAAATGCTCGTAGATATAACGTGCAGCAAGCTGGACTTTGCGTGATCCTTTGTTAAGCATCACCTCATACTGATCCACTAACGCCTGTTGCTCCTTCGTTAACGGGATAGGCGTATTCATGATAGCGCCATCTTGGAGCCAGTTAATTAAGGTTGAATACTCTTTACTATCTAAGTTGGGCATACCATAAGGCATTCCCCAGGTTGGGTAGTCTTGTTGGTATTGTTGATACTCTTCAATGGTTGGGCAAACTTGGTTGCGGTCGACTGAAAAATCAAAACCAGTTAGCTGAGTTTCGTTGGGTAGTGGATTCGCTTCTTTCTGCATCAGCATCTTCGCCACTAAGCCCGCTTCTAAGTTCGCAGTCGGTGTTTGTATCCGTTCATTGAGTACTGGGTGAAAGCCCATAGTGCGCCACTGTTCAGTTGTTTGAGCATCTTCGAACAAGCGACTTGGTGTTGCAGCAGTTAGACGTGTACCTTGATAGACCAACTCTTTACTGGCACCGCGGTCAATTCCTTCTACTGAGGACATTTTTAACTGACATGGTGCATCGTAGCAGGCATGGCATACAACGCAGCGGTTATCGATGATGGGCTTGACTTCATCTAAGAAAAATTCACCTTGCGGTGTTTGTCTATCGACTCGGCGATCAACGACTTTTGCTTCACCAAACAGCTGGTCAAAGTTGAGACCAGCATAGGTAGCACAACCAGCAAATAGTGTTACCACGGCCAGCATTAAAAATGTCCGTAAATTCATAATCATAATTACTCGATTCTTCTAATAGCCAAATTGCAGCAGAAAGCGCAGCCATAATCAAATAAAACCCTTAGAGATAAACATCAGTTCATTAATAAGCACGCCGTATGATTAATGTTAGATTAACTTTTTAGAATATGAGAATGGTTATATTGCTTACCTGCATTGGTTAGTTATGCTGAGAAAAAACAACCAGTTGGCTAAAAAATGATTAAACGTAGAAAATGGTTCCCTTATCTGTTTGGAGCTTTGTTAATTGCGACCCTATGGATTGCAAAACTGATGAGCGACGAGAAAGAGCGAAAGGTGGAACGGCAAGAGCAAAAACAAGCCCCGATTTTGCAGCAAATCATTGCATCGACGGGTGGTCCTTACCAGTGGCCAATGGAGAAAACGGGCGTACTACAAAATTTCGCAGAATTCGGCAAAGCTCCGAGGTTCCCCAATCTCTATCATTCTGCGGTTGATTATTTTGCAGCCCCCGGCACTGAGGTGTATGCCATATCTGATGGTATCGTCTATTTCTCGGATCATGAGCCTGGGTATGGTGGTGTGATTATCATAGAACATACTCCAAAAGGGGCCTACTCTTTGTATGGCCATGTGTCGGCGAGGCGGTGGTTGATTGAGAAGGGGAGCTCAGTCACTAAGGGGCAGCTTATTGGATACATTGCAGAGACTGACGAAGGTTACGGTATTGGGATAGTACCGCACTTACATTTCTCTATACGGTTGGGGTCACCGTCTGACTACCCCAATAGTGGACGAAGTAATTGGATGACAGGTTATACGACCGAACACCCTATTTATCATCAGTTCGTCAACCCAAATAAGCTGATCTCTCAGTCGAAACTGTATTACAGAACCAAGCAACAAGGACAACCTGCCACGAACTAAGTTCGGTTAATGATTGACGTAGCAAACCGAGAAGGGAACGTTTAAACGATCAAACTCCTTGATCCAGCGCCATTGGTTATCTTGGAGTTTATCGCCCGGACCTTTCACTTCTATCCATTCAAACTTCCCATCTTTAAATGCGATCAAATCCGGCATGCCGTTTCGATAGAGTTTTAGGTCGCTTAACTGCACGTTAAACAGTTCGACCAACAGGTCATTAGGGATATGTTCAAGTGCGAGGGATATCAGCTCTTCGTTCACATACGCCCAACTAACGAAGGGATTACTGACCCCAACTTTATCTCTGTATTTCCCAAACAACGCTTGTGTATTCCCTTGTTGAACTTGCTCAAGCGCATTGTCGATAAGCTGCTTTCTTTTATCGACAAAATCGGCGTGATACAAATCCAATGGTCGATGTTGATATGCGTTAATGAATGCGCCTTCTATCGGGGCAAAAATCGCACCCCATAAGGTCAATCCTAACAAGCTGTTGAGTAGGGTATTCTCGGAATAGAAAACGGTCCAACCTAAACTTTCGAAATGCGCTTTGGTTGCCAGCTCCACACGT
>NZ_CFHWOM010000015.1:0-52905 GCF_984391705.1 Vibrio sp.
TTAACCAACGTGGTATCTACCAGATTCAAGGGTATGTGTATGCTAAACCCATGCCTTCTGAAGAATTCCTGCAATGGCTCCCGAAGCCTATTATCATCAGAAATCAATCAGAGCGATGATATGGGGTACTTTAAAGTAATATAATCTTCTAACTTATCACCACCGTAGTGAGTATTCAGTTTACAAGAGTTAATAACATCGCCTCGTTCGACTAGAAAATCGCTATCCGCTATATCCATATTATTTCCGACTAAGCACCGCAGTTTTATTCACTTGTAGCCGCGAGTTCATCAAAGTGTACAGTATGAATTGTTAATCTTTCTAAAAGGTCTATTTTAACAACCGCTTTTTATTCATAACTTGCCTTTCGATTCGAAACTCATATTAAGTACTTTGTAGCATAATGAGTAATTAAAAATTAGTCATGAAATAAGGAGTGGACAATTACATGTTACATACCCCATCAGCACTCCTTTGAACATTTTTTGTTACCCAAGATTGAAACTGCTAAATTAGTGGAGAGCATGACAATCAGGATTGAAAAGTGGAACTGAAACTGACAGATGAGCAAGTGCGCACATTATTGTATCTAGTAAAAACAGAGATGGATGGAATTTGTGGTGATTTAGGATACGCTGAGCTTTCAAAAATAAAAATCATCTTGGAGCAATAGTTGTTAGATGCATACTCTGTAGAGGATCCATCTAACTCATAATGGGGCAAAAATGAGCTAGCTGTTCATCTCCTCAGAAACCAAAGGCCTCGTAATAGCGAGGCCTTAGTTTTTACAGGTATAACCGAGAGGTGAAATACCTATTGGCTTTAACTTGCGTCTAACGGTTAGCGAAAGCTTGGAATAATTGCAGGTATCCCTGGCAAAAGGCCAACTAACGCCATCACACTGGTTAGTACCACAAACATAATGCCAGGCAACATCCAGCGGCTCATCTTGCTCAATTCACCGCTACGTTCTTTACAACCGACTAAGCCTAAGTTGTCTAACAGCATAGTGAGCGACCAACCAAATGCAGGGTTTACTAGCGCTGATGAAAATACAACGATTGCGGCCGATTGAGTGGTTTTCCCTTCGCGCGTCATTTCCATGCCAGCTTCTAGCAATGGCACAAATACACCAACGATCAGTGCAACACAAAGTACCGGTTGCCAGATAGCTAGATCCATCGGGTAGCCCCAAATTGCGGCGATGATGCAAAACAGAGCCGTCAGCAAAGCGCCTGCAGGAATAGGGCGTTTAGCTATAGCCGCTGGCACGATGTAAGTCCCCCATGAAGAGGTAAAGTTAGTGCCACCGAGCAAAGAACCAAACGTCTGACGAATAGAAGCTGTGGTCATGGTATCGTCAATGTTCATGTGTACTTTTTCGGTACGTTCCGGGTAGCTGATTTTTTGAAATACTTGATGGCCTAAGAAATCTGGTGACCACATCGCCACGGCTAAAATCGCAAAGGGCAATACCACCATGAAGTGTTCAATTGTCGGTAGGCCGAGCATCCAACCTGTCTCTTCTCCCCACCAATACATCGGGTTCAGATGAGGTAAACCAGGCTCGGTTTGAAAAGAAAACGGTGCGCCCATAGCAAAAGCTAACGAGCCACCCAGTAAGCAACTAAGAGGTACGGCTAGCCAACGTTTACGGAAATGCTCTAACAGCGCATACAAAACAATGGTACAAAAGATCACGATGAAAGCGATGTGACTCATACCAATTCCTTCTGCCCAAGCAAATAGCTTTTTAACTTGAGAAACGGTCCCAACAAAACCTAGGTAGAGCAATAAGCCGCCACACACGCCTTTACTGGTGAGATTGGCCAACATGCTGCCACCTTTGCTGATGGCCAACATTAAGCCAAAAGCACCAATCAGCAAGCCAAAGGCCATTGGGTGTCCGCCAGCGGCGACAACAATAGGAATTAACGGGATAAGTGGACCGTGTGTACCTGCGAGGTTTGCTGTCGGTAATAAAAAACCGGAGAAAAGAATAATGAAAACAGAAGCGATCAGTAATTCATATCGGACGTTTTCTAGAATAAACCCTTCGTTTAGCCCTAGAGCTCCAGCGAAAGTGGCTGCAATCGCACCGACCATCACCACTTTACCAATGGTCGCCGCCATTGCTGGGATGGTGTCTTCAATCTCAAATCGATAATCTTTAAAAGGCAAGTTTGGACGCCAGCGTTTAGGCGACATGATTTGCAGTTCGTGCTCTAGATACTGTTCTCGGGACTCAAACTCCGAGCTTGGTTTGTGTTGTTGTTCATAACTGAGTTCATCCTCATTGGCTTGAGGCTTATCTGTTCTTATATGTGCGGACTCTAAAGTACTGCTCATTTTGATTCCTTTCGTTCACACTCTGAGGTGTGTTGTTCCAACAAACGTAATGTACTCACGGCATGAAGATGTCGCGGAGTAGTGAGTGATAGTCGTTCTTCTACAAAGGATTCGATAAATCTAAAGTAGGGGTAACTTGAGTTATTGTTTAAAAGTGAAGGTGACTGACTAAGAATAGGGTCGAAAACAAGCATGAATATCGTTGGTATTGTTGTAAAAAGCTTGAGGTTCACTGCTAAATATAAAGAACAAATTGCCCTATCAATAAACGAATCATTGAAGTCGCTAGTACCATAAACCAAACTCAAAAAAACAAATAGTCTCAGTGAGTTAGACATTAGTCGTAGAGTTAGGCTGTAAGTATGAAGGTGATAGATAATAAGGTAAGAAGAGCCGAGCAATCGCCCTGACGCTACAGTCAGTTGAGCGTACGCTTGAAGGTGCAGACATTGCTGGTGCGGTTGACGCTATCGTTGCTCACGTCTCTGAGAAGTTTGGTGCGTCACTGGGTGACTAATCACTTCTGATTAGATAGAAAAAGCCCTGCTCAATCAGCAGGTTTTTTTATGTCTACATATTCGAATTCAAGGTTATGTAACCTGGGTGAAAGAGTGTAAACCTTTCTCTTATTTAAATTTAAGTATTGTGACTATGAGCAAAAATTACACTCCTTTCAAAAATTTGTACCATTTAACTAACTTATTAATAAATAAGGTTATTAATATCTAGTGTTTATGAGTTGTTCTTTTTGATATTCAGTCGGCTGATTAGTTATCGCTTTGAAAAGTATTGCTTTTTTTAGATTCAATAATACAAACTAACTATTTTTTAGTTATGACTCGCAAATTGGCGAATGTGATATTTTAGAACTAGCTTATATGTGTTGGTTGGTAAACTAATGGATATAGGTATGAAACTAAACAAAATTTCGCTAGCTCTTGGGCTGGCTAGTGCTGTTGTTCTCACAGGTTGTGGGGGTGGTAGCAGTTCCTCTTCTGACTCAGACTCTTCTGGTAGTAGTACTTACAGCGTAACAGCAATTGATGGCTATCTTAAAGGAGCATTAGTTTGGCTCGATCTCGATGGTGATTTTGTACAAGATGACAATGAACCTTCCGCTACTTCTGGTGCAGGTGGTGTCGCAAATTTAGACGTATCAAACGTCGCCAATCCTGAGAACTACCCTGTGGTAGTTAAAGCGATACCCGGACAAACAGAAGATGAAGATAATGGTCTTGTGACCACTGCTTATGTTATGTCTGCGCCCGCAGGCGAAACAGATATTACTCCTCTTTCTACACTCGTTCACGTGATCCTCGAACAAACCACCGATGATGACTCGACCGAGGAAGAAATCCAAGCAGCAAAAGACGCTGCGGTTGCAGAAGTTGCTGAAGATTTGGGCATTGATGAAGAAGATGTCCTCGGTGATTTCATTGAAGAAGAACTGGATGACGCAGCGTTTGCTGCAGAAACCATCGTTGAGCAGGAGGTACTGCCTAGCGATGAGGAAGATCTGGGGGATGCAGCCGATGGCACGGACGACACATTATTAGAATCGGCGGATAGCCTTTCTTCCTCGATTAAAGAAGTTAATGACAGTAACCCTGAAAACTATGACACCATTGATGTAGACACTGATACTGACAGTGATGGTGTTCCTGATTTACTTGATGCTTTCCCTAATGATGCGTCAGAGCAGTATGACCTAGACGACGATGGAATAGGTGATAATGCCGATACTGACGATGACGATGATACCTATGCAGATACTGTGGACGTATTCCCAACCGATGGTAGTGAGTGGGCAGATGCGGACAAGGATAACATTGGTGATAACGCCGACTTAGATGATGATAACGATGGTGTTGCCGATACGGATGATGAGTATCCGAACGATGATACGCGAGCGGGTGACACGGATGGCGATGGTGTTGATGACCTATATGATGAATTCCCGAATGATCCTGAACTAGTAGGGGACTCTGATGGCGACGGTGTTGACAGTGCAACAGACCAATACCCAGGAGATCCAACGCGCGCCGGTGATAGTGATGGTGATGGCGTCGATGACTTAGATGATGAGTTCCCAGATGATAACACCCAAGCGGGTGATGCAGATGGTGATGGGGTCGACGGTTTACAAGATGCCTTCCCAGGCGATCCGAATGAATCGGTTGATACTGATGGTGACGGTATCGGTAACAACGCGGACGATGATGATGATGGAGATGGCGTTATTGATTCACTCGATACGGCGCCTCTAGATGATAAGGCCGGTGCAACCGATAACGCTAAAGCCTCCAGCGCATTATATGGTGAAAACTATGCGTTTATTTTCGATGCGGATATCGAAGATAACGAAGTGTTCTTAGAAACCATGGAGATCGACAACGGTATTGCGAACTTGGTCAGCATTGCTGAGGTAAATAGCTTTGGTATGTTTGAGTTCGAGCTGGGAGAAGACAGTGATGTTGTGCTTACTTCCACCGGCTGGACGGAGCTAGATGGCCAGTACAGTTTAGATTTCTCTGGTGGTAGTGACATCATTGCCTACGCGACAAACTATCCTGAGATTGTAAGCTACTCGGTATCAGCAGTACTGACCGATCTTGAAGGTACTGTTGTATCTACTCTACTAACAGACGAAGAAGTTTGGGATCAATTCGAAGATAGTACTCTAGCGTTTGCAAACGGCGCGTTTATGATCGAAGCCGTGTTAACGCCTGAAGAGGACCTATATCGACTCTATGATGGTGATTCTGCTTGGGTCTTCAAAGGTGACGGTGGAGCATCTGATGGTGAGGCAACCAGTTTAGATGAACTTATCGTAATGACCTCTGTTGGGGAGCAAGTTAGTACTGGAGACTTCGTAGGTGCACACCTATCTGGTGGAGATGGAATGGCTGCGGCGGTAGAGTTACTAGAAGACAACACGGCCAACTTCTACACCATGGATTGGGAGAACATTGATCCAGAAACCTTTGATACTTACGCAACTCGAGTCGCGACAGGTACATGGTCAGATGGAGGCGTGACTTCTGTAGAGCTTATTGAAGTTACAGTACCTCAGGAAGCACTTACAGCTTGGGGTGACATGTGGGATGAAGATAGCACGACTGTACTCTTCACGGTTTACGATGGCGTAGTTGTTCGAGGAAGTGTAGAGAAAGCGGGTGTTGCTCTTGAAGAAGACGATCTTGTCTTTATCAGCGAAACAGCTAAAGACGATATCTTCGATGCGATTAAACTACCATTCGGCATGTGTCATGCACAGGATGTAGAGTCTGGTGCGACACTATCGGATTACGAACTAGCGATTGCCGCTTGTGGTGGTATTGAAAAAGCAATCACAAGTGAAATGGTGGTTGGTAATACGTTCCAACGCTTCAGAAACGATGATTCATCTCGTCAATACACCTTTGCGGAAGGCGGTGTTGTTTACGTCGGTAAAGACGGTACTTATTCGTTCGATGCAACTTGGGCGATTGACGGTAGCTACCTAGTGATGACATTTGAAGATGGCAATGTGTGGACATGGGCGCTTGTAGGAATTGATACGGTCACAGAAGGAAGCGGCGAAGTTGAAGCTAAAGTGGTAACAGAAGAAACCACTTGGTCGGTGAAACACTTCGAGCAATACACCGATGATGCTGGAGTCGCTGTTAGCGCTATTTGGTCTGAAACCTTTGATCTGATTGACCAAGCGGTATGTCCATTTGCCGAAATGGAGACAGGCGCGACTCAAGAGGACTTCAACACTGCGATCTCTGACTATGAAGCATGTACCAATACGGTCGTATCTGCGTCGGCATCTGATGTAGAAGGTAAGACATTACTTCGTACCAACAGTCGTGGTGAGATGAGAGCCAAAGTCTACAATGGTGATGGTTCAGGATCTTCATATCGCAACGGTGTTTACAATGGCGACTTTGCTTGGACAATTGTTGACGGGAACAAAGTTCAAACCACGGACCCTAATGATACCAGCATCGTGTACGAGCAATATGCCATTATTCAACGCGACGGTGATGAATATGTAATGGCTGAGTTTTACCCTGACGATGGTGAATTTGGTGTTGATGAATACGTGGATGGCTCGATGTACGGAGTGTTCGAGTGCGAAACGGGCAACACAGAATGGGATGATGTCAACGATGTACCACTTACCACTGCATCATTCGCTGAGTACCTAGAAGCGATTGACGAATGTAAGTCAGATCTCGCTGAAGAAGTTTGGTTCAGCGAAGAATTCTTCGACAGAGACGATCGTCAGATTGTGATCTCTCAAACTGGAGTGGATGCTGACGAAGAGTATACCTTCAATAGTGATGGTACAGGTTTCTACACTGACTTAAGTGAAGAGCCTGCGGTTGACTATGACTTCACATGGGCAATTGATAGTGAGAACAAACTGTTGGTTGTAACTATTACTGCTGATACCGTCACCGCGATCGACTATTTGGCGATTGTAGGTACAGACGGCACCAAGCTTTCTATTAAAGCGTTATCTAAAGCTAATGATGAAGGTTGGCCAGGTATCGGAGAAAGCGATGAGGGTGACATGTGGAGCCATGTTTATACTCTCACTCAGAAGTTTCCTGAGCAGTAATACCTATGCTGTTAAATCGTAAGTGAGGATCTTTATCCTCACTTTGATACCAAGAAGCTGGCATTGCGTTTTGCAAGCCAGCTTTTTTTACTGCTTGTAATTCGGCTTTGCTAATGACCATGTAGCCAAGTAAGCAATCGAGAAGGCGAGACATAGTGCTAGGCGTGAGTTCACCATCTCGCCAGTATCGTTTTATCTCACCAACGATGACGTTAAGTGGCACGATGGGCTCAAGGGTTGAATCTTTTACATTTTCGCACTGAGCAGAACGAGGCGCACTCTGCCGCGCATATTCCCAGTCTGGTTTACCTTGCTTCGTAATATAACCATGCTTAAAACAGTAATAACTAAATAGAAATCTTTCGATTTGATGCCAACGCTCAGCTTTTACTTCTAGATAGATATGTTCAAATTCGAGTTCTAAATCTGTCATGGTTTTGCCCGCAGTTGTGTGTCGCGAGTGTATCGTTTAGCTCACTGCCATCGCAAGCGAATCTGTGTTTCTTTGCTTTCGAATTGCAAATAGAAGCTGAACAAGCAGTAACACACCAGTTACTCCTAATCCAATACCAATACCACCCCAGATGCCAGCTAATTCAAACCTTGGCATTAATAACCATGCCGCTGGTAGTCCAAATGCCCAGTAGCCGATCGCCGTCATAATCGTCGGACCCATGACAATCTTCATACCGCGCAAGAGATTAATGGCCAGTAGTTGCCATGCATCAACCACGAATGACAGTGCGACCACCCAAAGAACCATAGTCAGTAAGTGGGTTAGGTCTGCGTCGAGGTTAAAGATTCCAGCAATAAGCTCTGGCCATAACATAAAGCCACCTGCCAAAACGACACTCAGTAGTGTAGTAATACCAAAACTGCGCAACGCAGTGCGTTTGATACCATCGTAGTTTTCAGCGCCGAAGTCTTGGCCGACTAAAATAGCGGCAGCTTGGGAAAAACCAAAATTGATATTCCAAGTGAAGCTTAAGCATTGCAGCAAAATTTGGTGTAGGGCGAGTGCTGCAATGCTGATTGTGCCAGCCATTAAGGTACCACCGTAAATAAGCCCGTGTTCAAGTAACGCTGCCAATGCGATGGGTAAGCCCATCGCCAAAAGTGGTGTTAAAAGCGACCATGAGTATTCTTCACGATTCAGCCAAGGAGCAAAGGACGCATATTCAGGACGTTTAAACACCCATGCTGCATAACCTAGCATTACAATGGTTGCCGCCAATGCTGTCCCTGCCCCAAGTCCTGCCAAACCGAGCCCTAAAGGAAAGGCTAACGCATAGCTAATTGGTACGTTTAGGAAAACCGTTAACAGCGACATCACCATAATAGAGCGTACATTACCAAATGCACTGGTTAAGCCACGCAGCACTAGCAATAACAAAGAAGGCAGCATTGCCCATTTCAAAGTATCGACGTATTGCATCGCAGGCTCTGCGAGCTCGCTAGGTTGATTCGCTAATGCAAGTAACTGAGGCACAAAAGCAAAACTGATGGTTAAGATTACCGTGAGTACCACAGATAGCAGTACGGCACCTTTTACCGCAAGGCGAATTTGTTGATTACCAAATTCTGGGCGCGCGATTCGTTGCCCGTAAGCGATAGCGATTAAGTTAGCCACACAGCCAACAGTGCTACCTGCGATGATGAAAACAAATGAGTAAACAGAAGCCCCCAAGCCACCCGCGGCGATAGCAGATACACTCAAACGCGACATCATCCAAACATCAGTAAGAACCAATGCCATTGATATCATTTGCGAGATTATCAGCGGAATAGCGAGTGTGAGAATTTTTTTCATTGTGAGCCTCGTGATCAGTATCACATAAAGGTACGGAGATTCCCGCTGGTGTTCAAATGACATTTATGCCAATCTGGCATGATTTAAAATCATGGGAGATGACAATGCGACCTTATGTGAACCTTCCATATTCACACAATACTTTAAAGGTGTTTGAAGCAGTAGCACGACTGATGAGTTTTACTGTTGCTGCTGACGAGCTCAATGTGACTCAAAGTGCGGTGAGCCGTCAGATCAAGCAGCTTGAAACTGAGCTTGGTGTTAGCTTAGTAATCCGCAAGCATCGTACAATTGAATTGACGATTGAGGGTAAAGATCTATATGAGGTTCTGCGCCAGAGTTACCATAACCTAGACTCATTAATTGCTCAGTGGAAAGCTCCGAGCAAAAAGCGAATCGTTATCAAAAGTGCCTTGAGTTATGCAACGCGTGTGTTGCTACCAAATGTAGCGATGTTGAACGAAAAGTACCCCGAGCATGAAATCGTCATCATACCTTCAATTGATGAAGATCCAGTGTTAGAAGATGAAGATTGCGATTTGCTGATCCTCAACACGCGCAAAAAAGAGCGTTATATAAATCGGAAGGGTATTACGTTTTTGCGCGCAGAGTATATGGCTCCTGTATATACAGAGCTGCTGTCTAGTAGCAATATCAAAATTGAAGATGTGCTGACACTACCTCATCTTCATGCCACATTAGACCATCGCGACTGGAAGCTGTGGCTTTCCAATGCAGATTTACGCGGGAAAAAACTCGGCCGAGATACCGTATTTTTTAGTTTAGATCTGGCGTTAAGCGCATGTTTGTCTGGGCAAGGGGTGACAGTGACAGACTTGCTACTTGTACTGCCTGAGCTCAAACGACAGTTCTTAAAATGCCCAGAGCAAATAGCGCTACAACACAGTGATTGGCAATATTTTTGCTATCAAAACAGCCACACACCTATCGCGAATGAAATTTTGCAGTGGTTAATTGAGCAGACTCACTCGGAAGTGAGCCAGCTACAGAGTCTTTGTCAGAAGTTTTCTTGGAGCACGCAAGATGTTGAGTGGTAAGCCGTTAGCTTGCTTTATCAAAATTAGGGATTAAGCCAAAGCTACGTTTTAAGTCAGTGAGAAACGACTCATCTTCACACATGGCTTTTTCCGGTTCATCGCTTATTTTAGCGACGGCTTTGCCATTGCATTCAGCCATTTTGACCACCATGGAAAGTGGACGATAGTGAACGCCATCTTTTTGCCACTCTCCCATATCATTGGCAAGGAAAGTACCAATACCAAAGCTCACATTGGCTCTGCCAGCAAAGTACTCGCAGATTTCTAAGGCAGTATCAAAATTAAGCCCATCAGTGAAGATTAGGATCTTTGACTTTGGATCAATACCTAGAGACTCATAGTGGGCGATGATCTTGTCTCCCCACTCAAAAGGGCTGCCAGAGTCATGCCTAACGCCAGCGTAAGCCGTCGCTCGTTCAAAGGTGAAATCATTCAAAAAGGCATCGATACCTATGGTGTCGGTTAGAGCAATGCCGAGTTTACCTTCAAACGCTTGATGCCAAACATCAAGGGCCACCTGTTGTGAACTCGCTGGATTGACGAGTTGTTGGTGTGCCATAAACCATTCGTGAGCTACCGTACCAATTGGGGTTAAGCCCAACTTCTTCGCTAAATAATAGTTACTTGTACCCGTCATCAACTCTGGTGCATTTTGGTGCAAGTAATCCACCACATCATGTTGTACTTGAGCGCTAAAACGACGTCGACTGCCCATTTCCGAGAACTGGAAACTATCAATATTACGACGTTCTAATTCCGCTTTGAGCTTTGTTATTTTTGACTTGAGAACAGTTTCAAATTGAGAGTAAGGAATATCATTCCAGCGATGGCGATTTCGAACTTCTGAGATGATGCTCATAACCAACGTTTCATAAAGAATCGTTTCATGCCAGATACCAGAGATTGATACTTGTAGCTGCTGCCCGCCATTATGGGACGCGTGGTTGACCAAGACTTGTTTCGTTGGCTGGAATCGAAAGGTTTCTAGGTAGCTAAGAAAGGTATCCGATAGGTAAGGAGCCTGCTGTGATAGGTAATGGACTTCTTGTTGGGTGAATTGGCAATCAGCGAGTTTTCCAATTTCTTTTTCTACGTCAGTTTTTAAATCCGATAAGTCTTCGTCAGAACGAACGATAAGCTCATAACGAACCTTTGTGTCTGGATAATGCGTAAATGCAGCCTGCATCATATTGATCTTGTAAACATCGAGATCAAGAGCGCTTTGGATGATGCAGTTATTGAAAAGTTTGGCAGCCATTCAGCCATCCTATCGGTAGTCAGAGACAGAAAGTTGATTGAACTTTAAATAACCGATAGTGGTTTGTCAAATTGTGTTACTAACATGGTTTGCTATTCATGTTGAGATAAGATGGTGGTGATGCTTAGTTATCAATAGATTAAACTATTTGGGCTCACTAAAAGGAGGGTGAGTTCAATTTAATAGTTATGAACGATTGGTTACTTTCTATTTTAAATTTTGTATGTCGGTGGTAATGTATCGAGCAATAAAGGAGTTAGGGTAATTTCGATGATCGTAACGATAGACATGATCTGCCTTAGAGTTGGTGAGCAAGGACTAGAAGTACTACTTATCAAACGAAAGGATCAAACTCGGCCTCAAGCAGGAATGTGGTCAATACCTGGAGGTTTCGTGTTTGAGCAAGACTTAACCTCACAGGGAGGACAAGCGGCGGATCAAGATTTTGATGCCGCACGAAGACGTATCTGTCGCCAAAAAATTCATACTTACCCTCATTACATTAGCGAACCTATGGTGGATGGTAATCCCAAACGCGACCCAGAAGGGTGGAGTGTTACCATTGCACACTATGCGTTACTCAATCGCACTAATGTTGAACAAATCGAGCAAAGTGGCCTTTGCGCTGAGCATTTGCGTTGGTTTTGTTTAGAGAGTGTGTTGCAAGATGCGATTGAGTTGGCATTCGATCATGCTGACCTCATCAAGCTTGCGTGGAAAAAACTGCGCGCCGCGGTTGAGTATACGTCTGTTGCGCTTTTTGCGCTTGATAAAGAGTTTCTTGTCTCTGACATCATCTCGGCTTATGCCAAATTTGGAGTTGATGTGAACCGAATGACAGTTAAACGACGCTTGATTGAAACGGGTGTCATCGTGAGTGCCAACAAGATGGCTTCAACCAATAAAGGAAAGGGTGGTAAGCCTGCGCAAGTATACTGTTTGAGCGACAACAGCGTGACCTATTTTCAGACTTGCCTGCGTTAACCGAGATGGAGTGTTTATTTCAATGAAAACTGTACAAATTGAACGAGCAAAAACAGCATCGGTTGATGTTGATCCTCAAAAGGGCTTCAGCGAGCTTTGTCCGAATGAGTTACCTGTCGCGGGAGCGCTAGATATTGTAGAAGAGCTGGTTGCTAATCACAGCAAGGCGAGCATCAAGCTGGTGTCGCGTGACATGCACCCTCCAGGCGCAGCGTGGGAAGCGGAAACTCCCGCTCACATGTTAGAGCCCGTCGGTTTGCCAGAAGTGGATATCAAGTGGAACCCACACTGTGTGGTGGGTACATCGGGCGTAGAGTTATTGCCTGGTTTGCCAGCGATTCGCGATTATGACTTCCAAATGAACAAAGGCATCGACCCAGACGCTCATCCCTACGGCGCTTTCTATCATGATCAAGCCGATACCTTATCGACTGGTGGGATAGAGTTTCTACATTCAAAAGGAATAGATACCGTGATTGTGGGTGGTTTGGCGTTAGATTTCTGCGTTAAAAAATCCGTTGAGCAGCTGGTGGATGCAGGTTTTAAAGTGATCCTCAATCTAGCCTCGACACGTGCGGTGTTTCCAGAGAATGCTGATACTGTGGCACAGGCGTTAGCTGAAAAGGGTGTTGTTTTAGTCGAGAGTTCAGAATCGCTAATCGTATAATTTCTTTCAATAGCAGAAATGGAGCCTAAATGGCTCCATTTTTGTTTACTTTTAACGGCTTAGAATGTTGTCTTCGTTCAAACCAGTAACCAAGTGTGTAGGTACAAATGGTAATGTCGGTAACGACGAAAGGGATAAACTCGGCATTGAGGTGAGCGGTTTCTGGGTTAAATAAGTTGGAACAATAGAGGTAGATCATAAACAGCTTCTCTAAAAATGAGTAAAGCATAATTGGAGCTTGCCATTGTTCAATAAACGCCGATAGGGTGATGAAAAAGCCCATAAGCCCTACCATTATTCCCCAATGTCGAATCAAAAACAGATAGTCTGAATGGTAGGCGAGGTTGTTCATATCTTTGAGTGCGGTTTCGGGATTGATGGCGTAAATCCCCGCATACATAGTGACCAAGCCCCCGATAATTAAGAAGGGCCTTAGATACTTGGTAAAAAACGACTTGGTAAAAAACATAGGACGCTCTGGTTGAAGATGACTGTTAATAGAGTAATCAAAGCGATAGTCCATTCATGCAGTAATAATTACCGCATTCACGGTTCAAACCTCGGTTAGTAGTCGTTTTATGAGGCTATCTTTGACGATATCGCAGCAAAACTGATATAGGGGGTGATGGTGGTTTCTTTGTGAATAGTAAATCGCGTGGCTCATTGACTCTGGAATGAAGGTGTCTAACCACTGAGGTTGAAGACAAGCAAGTTCGCCGTCACACATTGAGGCAGATAAATTCTCGGTAACCGCTAAGAGATCTGAATGTAGGCATAGACTCGAAAGGACAGACATGCTCGCAGCTCGATATTGGAAGTTAAAAAAACCAGAGGGGTGGCGTTCTAGGACTGCATTTAGCTCAGTGAGGCCAGGAACTAAGATCCCGCCAGTTGTATAGTCATTGAACCTCTCTTGCTGACAACCTTCGGTGATCCATGGATGATTTTTACGCGCGACGATCATTGCTCTGCTGGAGGTTAAAGGTACAGCGCGAATCGATTTAGGTGTTTGGATAGGGTAGAAGTTAAGCCCAATCTGAATGTCACCCGTGTCAATTTTCTCTAACGTTTTTTCATTCCAGTTCGTGATATTCAGCTTCGCATTTGGTAAGTGTTCAAAAACCACAGTACTGGTAAGCTCTGTGGCTATGGATTCCATAAAAACACTCGACACAGCGATGTTGAGCTGCCCAGAAAATGATGTTGGATCAGAAAAATCTGCATCGGAGACTTTACTATCGAGAAGAGAAATCTGCTGTGCAAGCCCGCGCCCAATAGTGTCTGCCTTATACGTGGCCTCAAGCTGATTGCCTGATACATAGAAAAGTGGGTCGCCAGTGTGGTGACGTAATTTGCTGAGCGTTTGGCTTACCGCTGATTGACTGATGCCGAGCGCACTGGCGGCTTTGGATGTGCTCTTGTATTTGTATATGGCATCAAAAACGCGCAAATAGTTAAGGTTCAGTCGCTCCGAGTAGGGCTGATGCATGTTGTAAACCTCATAATCAGTAGTGTTCAGCTATTAGCGTTACTAATAGCCTCAATAAGTGGCTTGAACGTGGTGAAATGCATAATCTCGTCAGCATCAAAACAACGAATTGCTGGTGAAAACATGACTTCATTACAACCAATCGTGAAAGCCCTGGTTGCTTCTCTCGTATTACTTCCAATGGCAGGGGTTGCATCTGCCGAGTATCATGACGCTGACCCAAGAAACAGCAGCATGAGAGCTGCTGTATTTTCTGATGATGAGGGTGAACTTAAGCTCTTAGCTGGTGGTGGTTTTTCCGGACTAACCAGTGATATCTCGCAAACTGTTGGTTTCGGTGAGTACTACACTCAGTCAAATAACGCACGTATTCGAGCTGCACATTTCGACCAGTTTGGTGGCGTCTACCTTGATGTCTACCACTTGGACGAAACCGCCAACATGTACACCACTGGCTATATGCTGCCATTAGCGAGTAGTGATGGAACCTTGTTTTTCCCTTCTTTGAACTATACCTATGTAGATTTCAAAACCGACAGCCTAGCCGATGCACTGAACTCTCGTTTGTCTCTCAACGGCTCGTTACCTCAAGTGACCAGTCAGCATATCGATATGCTGTTAGATGGAAATGAAGCGCACCTTGGTTCCGTTAATATGTATGCGCTGCACCCATGGAATGAGACTCACTTTTCGGTTTTCAACGTTAATCTAGGCTCGTCTTACAGTGGTGTTGAGATGCAAGTGGCGAACATCATGTGGCTACAAGGGATCAAAACCAAAGTTGCTGATAAGGATTTCAATATCATGTTTGAGCTTAAATATGACGTGATAAGTGTGCAAAACGATAGTCAGAACATTGATGAGAACTCTGAAGAAGTCACTGCTTCGATTGGTATCGACTATCGCTTCTAGGTAATGTTCACCCACTAGGTACGAGCGCTAACAACTAAAAGGTAACGTTAGCGCCGATAAAGTGGATATTGCCACTGAACGTTCCGGATATTTGTGCCAGGGGCTCTCGTTCAATGTCCATTTCGCCAAAGTCCGCATATTCATAAAAGAGGTCGATCCGGCTCTTTTTCCAATAAGTGCTTGCGCCAAGGGAATAGCGATACTGCTCTCCGACAGGTAGGTCAACCCATTGCTTAGTAGGGTCATCTTGTGGTGAGGTTTCATAGGAAAAGCCGGCTTTAAGCGCCCAATCTGCATTGAGTTGATAGTCTGTACCGATAGCAAACTTCCAAACATCTTGCCAATCCCTATCGATTGCTTGGGGGACTCCGAGGACTTCCAATTGATTGAGTGTGTCGTTGTAAACTGGTGTTTCGTTAAATTCGCTCCAGCGGTGGTATTGTATCGATGCTAATAAATCGATCTCGGAAGTGATTGAATAGCTACCGCTTAGGTCGATAATTGTCGGTACGACTAATTCTGTACCCACTTCAAACGGCGTACTAGTCGGTAGGCTAATTGTTGGTCCTAGGTTAGCCGCTTGAATGGTTTGAGCGTCAACATCAAACTCATGAACCAGCTTAGAGCGATAGCTGACGCCGAGAGCCCAATTTTGTTCTTGATACATAGCGCCGAAGTTATATCCGTATGCCCAATCACTTCCCATTTCAGTTTCAAAGCTTGAGGTACTGACTTCAATCAGACCGTAATTAACTTGCGCGCCAAAACCGAAAGAGAAGTGCTCGGTGATGGCAAAACTGACGTTGGGATTAAATTGCATAGCACTCATGAAGGCTCGATCTAAGTGATTGGCCGCGTCCCAGTTTGTGCCATATTCAATCGAAGAGCCCCCAACGGCGCCAAAGTTAAGGCCAAGGTGAACTTCTTCGTTTAGCTGCATTACGTGAAAAATGCCGATAGAAGGCATGATGGTTTGGGCATCTGCATTTCCTGTGTGCTCACCAGTATCTGAGGATGGCGATTCGTCGTAGTAGTCCATTTGAAGGTTGAACAGCAGGGTGTTGATGGTAGTCAGTTGTTCTCCCATATGGGACATGGTTGCGGGATTGGTCCAGTTGGCAGTGGCGGTTTGCGTATACACGCCGTCACCGGCACCTCCAGTACCAGCGTTAGCCGTTACGGCTTCTTGTAAAAGCAGACCACTGGAATGTGCCCATGGCGAGCACAACAGCATTGCGAGAGCGGTTTTTTTCATGGTTTGTTCTTTCGTTTGGGTAGAGATGATTGGGAATATAAGAAACAGGCGGTGAGGTGTAATCGGTAAAACTACTGCACACCGCCAAACTGGTCAGGGATTTAGATCAGTAGTAGATCACGAGCAAGAAAAGAGAGAGTAAGATAACTTGGACCTTTGAACGGTGTATGGAATCTAACTCATTCAGTAGCAGTGTAAGCATAGTGTCTCCTACATGGTGTAGATGTAGTAAATCTGGGCTTTCATTCGGATAATGATGCCGCGAATTACGTTGAGGAAATTCAAAAATGGGATAGGTTTTTCTGCATTAACCCAAGCGAGCCCTACCGCGCCAACGGGGATGTCGTAACCCTCTGGCTCGTGGATTTTTAGCCTCACAAAATGGTGCTTATTAAGAACGTTTTTACCCGTTGTTGAGCGTACATTGACTTCTCTAGCCAGCAGCGAACCCTGAGACTCACCTGTTGCTTCAACAATGCCTTCCACTGTTGCCGCGAACACTTTTCCTGGATAAATTGCAGAAGCAAACTCGGCTTCTTGGCCAACTTTTATATTGCGAAACGCTTGGTGATTAATACGCATCATCACAAACTTTTCATTACTGAACATTTTTAGTCTTGGTGCGGTACCAATGAACTGGCCTTCACGGATTATAAAGTTCGTTACGTAACCATCGGTGGGCGCGTAGACTTTGGTTTGCGACAAGTCCCATTCAGCTTGCTCTCTAGCAGCAAGCTTATTTTTATAGTCTGCTTCTTTACTCAACACTGTAAGTAGTGATTTATCGAATAAGTTTTTCGACTTGTTTGCTGTGATTAACGCTTTGTCAGATTGAGATTGCAAAATAGCGAGCTGACTCTTAGCGACGGCTACGAGCGTTTTTTGCTGATCAAGGCTGCTCTCCGTTACTGTATTTTTGACTTTAGAGTTTTGGTCTAAGTAGCGTTTCAGGGTACGTTGTTTAAGTCGGAAGTCTTGTTGCGCTGCCGATATCTGGTTGGCAATGATTTCAATATCTTCAAGTGCGGCTTGGTAGTTAGTTTTCGCAATCGCGACATCTTGCTCTGCTGATTTCAACGCGGTACGGGCAACCGAAAGTTGAGCCTCGGCTTTGCTCAGAGAAATAACATACGGTTGGTTGTCTAACTCATACACCAGCTGACCTTGTTTGATCTGCTGGTTAGGTGAAATATGAAGCTTGTCGATAATCCCTGTGACTCGTGTTGAGCCAGGGCGCAGTTGAACGTGTGGAGATTGAACAACAGAGCCACCGGAGAGATCCATTGGCGCCCAAGTAATCAAACCTACCCAGACAAACAGGAGCCAAATAGTGCCGCCCCCATAGGCGAACATCTTAAAAGGTTTAGTCCACGGAATACCGATTAAGCGCAGGAGGTAGATAATAAGAGCCCATATAGCTAACCCTTCTAACATGATGCTTTTCCTTCTGCTGGGTTTGGTGATGTTTCTCCCCATACTTTGCGTATGTGGAGAATGATTTTTTCAAGGTCGGAAAAGGCGATAATAATGGCGACGACCCAGACCCAAGACCAGATAAATCCTATCCAAGTCAGCATAGTGACAAGGGCAATCTGGCCATGTTTCTGCTTATTTGCATGGTGGATCGGAAGCTCATGAAGTTTCCAAAATCCATATAAGGCTCCGATAATGGTGCCAACGAGGACAACAGCAGAGACGATATGGAGACCAGTATCAAACCCTGTATCGACAAACGGCATGGTGATTAAGCTCATAACAGTTCCTAAAAAAGTGAATTGTGTTGGAGCAAAATGGTAGAAATTTACAGCGAGGGAATAAGCAGTAAAAATACCGCACTCATCGAGGAATGTAACAAAGTTTGAAGTTAGTGATAGCAAAGAGGAAAGCGAAGTGGCACCTGAACCAGCGCCACTTAATGTTTTGTTTTACTGTTTATCGATCAATTTGATGAACAGTTTCCCCATTAAACGTTCTCCGAATACGCGCTGTGCCAAATACATAAGCTTTGCGTCTAGTGTACTTCGATAGCTGAGTCTAGGAGAGATAACCGTTCCTGCTTTGATTAAGGTATCTACGGTAGAGAGAGTGGACGAACCTGAACGGTACGCACCCTCTAAAAAGACATGAGATTTGTCGACGATGTCGGTGTACTCAGGTAGGGCGGTGGTACGCTTCATGTCGCTAAGCTGCAAGGCATCAAACTCGGTTTGAACACACCCAGGCTCAACCATGACGACTTGGATATTGAACTTTGCAACTTCTTGAGCGAGAGATTTAATCATGCCATTGAGAGCATGCTTACTGGCTGAATACCATCCGTTCATGCTGGTGGATACTCGTGCAGCGATCGATGTGGTAAAGACGATTCGCCCGTAACCTTGATTGCGTAGATGAGGGAGAACCGATCGGCAAATGCGTGCAGCGCCATAGACATTGGTATCGAACTGCTGAGCCACCTTTTCAATGGGCGTCTCTTCAATGGGACCGGCAATAGCGAAACCTGCGTTAGCATAGACAATGTCGATAGATTGTACTTGCTCCAACATAAGCAGCACGATCGCATCAATATCTTCCTGACAACAGACGTCCACTTGATGAGCCTTTGCTCCGAGCTCTACCAGCGGTTGCAATCGGTCTACTCGTCGGGCCCCACAATAGACGGTATTCCCCTCACTCAACAGCTTTTTACACAGGTCAAAGCCGATGCCTGACGATGCCCCCAAGACCAAAATGTTTTTTTTCATACTCGTACTCGCATGAGATTAAATTACTCACATGGTATGAAGGCGTGTTGAGAACCTATAGAGTAAAAACTACTGCATTTAGCGATCGGTTGACTCAATACCCAAGCCATTTCTAAGGGCAAACTGAACCAGCTCGGTATGATTATCGAGGTCGAGAATATCGAGCATTCTATATTTGTGGGACTCGATAGTTCTTGGGCTTAGGAACAACTTCTCTGCGCATTGCTTGGCGGTATAACCTTGGGCCAAAAGGGTCAAGACTGTGCACTGCTTTTTACTGAGCAGCAGCAGCTTTTCACTTTCATCAACATGGTTGTCAGTGGCTAAACTCAGGTTACGAGTCATGGTTGAATGTTGCCAAAAACAGAGCCACATGTCGCACAGCAGTTTAATTCGTTTTATATCGAGATCGGTAAGTGGAGGGTGATCGAGGCTAAAGCGAGAAAATGCAAGCGCTCCCCATGTTTGGCCGAATAGTTCCAATCTAACAATTCCATGCCAGCGTGCCCCTTCTCGATACAACTCTTTAATGGGATCCAATTTATGCGTTTTAAGATCATCACTTTCAAAGATTTGCCAAGGCTGTTTTGAACGTAAAATCTTAAGATAGTCTTTGTAGTTTCCTTTAACAAAGCGCTGTTTATCCAAGTCAGGAATGCCCTCTTTGGAAACGGAGACGGTTTTTCCGTCGTTGAGTAAGATCATTGAGTTAGGAAAGAGAGTCAATCGGTCCAGCTTGAACCAATCTAATGCTTGTAACGCAAGCTCAATGAAGTTAATACCAAATTCATTGGGTTTACTCGCCGTTAGGATATTCGATTGATGCATTAAAAGTGCTTCAAAGTTTTCTGGCATTTCTTTGATCATTGTCTTTCCCAAAGTTAGAGCAACAGCCGTGCAGTAAAATTAGTGTTTTGACCCTTCCTTTGTCAACGCGTAATAAACCACAAAGGGTCAATCAAAAATACCGTAAAACTACTCGATCTATCTAAATAAATGACTTTATTTGCGCGCAGATCAATTTTAAACGGCTCTCTCGATTCGTACCGTAAATATACTGATTACCCCCGTAGAGAAGTTTGAATAATGGCTCATGATTTTTTAGTTTCCAAAACGTATAGGTCTGAGCTTATGTTCAAGAAGAAAACATTTTTGCAGCTAGCGGTTGGTGCGGCTCTAGCGACAACTGCAATGGCGAGCTATGCCACAACCGATGCTGAGCGTCCTAACATCCTCGCGATTTGGGGTGATGATATTGGCATGGATAACCTAAGTGCTTACACAAAAGGTCAAGCTGGCCACTGGACGCCAAATATTGATCGTATTGCCAATGAAGGGGTGTTGTTCACCGATTTTTACGGTGAGAACTCGTGTACTGCTGGTCGTTCTGCGTTCATTACAGGTCAACATCCAATCCGTACTGGCCTAACAAAGGTCGGGATGCCAGGGGCGAAGCAAGGTTCAAAACCTGAAGACCCGACAATAGCTACCATGCTAAAAGAGCAAGGCTACATGACGGGCCAATTTGGTAAAAACCACCTAGGTGATCTTGATGAGCATTTGCCGACGAAACATGGCTTTGATGAGTTTTTTGGCAATCTGTACCACCTAAATGCGGAAGAAGAGCCCGAGCATCCAGATTATCCAAAACACCCTGCATTTAAGAAAAAATTTGGTCCGCGCGGTGTCATTCATTCTTATGCTGATGGACGAATTGAAGACACGGGCCCGTTGACGAAAAAGCGCATGGAAACGGTTGATGAAGAATTCTTAACCGCGGCGTTAGATTTCATTGATCGTGCCCATAAAGAGAAGAAGCCTTTCTTTGTTTGGTTTAATTCAACTCGAATGCATGTATGGACACACCTTAAAGAAGAGTCAAAAGGCATCTCTCAGCGCGGTGGTATTTACGGTGACGGTCTAGTTGAACACGACAACCATGTAGGTCAGTTGCTTGATAAACTTGATGAACTGAACATTGCTGATAACACGATTGTTTCCTACACCACAGATAACGGGGCGGAAAAACTATCGTGGCCAGATGGTGGTACAGTGCGATTCCGAGGTGAGAAGAACTCATCTTGGGAAGGTGGACACCGTGTACCTGCAATGATGCGTTGGCCAGGTAAAATCCCTGCGGGTTCATTTGCTAACGAAATCGCCTCACATAATGATTGGGCTCCTACCTTCCTAGCGGCAGCAGGTGAGAACAACATTGTTGAAAAGCTGAAAAAAGGCAAGAAGCTGAACGGCAAGCAGTACAAAGTGCACCTTGATGGTTACAACCTACTGCCTGCGCTAGAAAGCGGTAAAGCTACAACTCAACATAATCTGGCGTCGTGGCCACGTAAATACTACATCTACGCGACGGATGGCGGAGACATTTCAGCGGTTCGTGTCGGTGACTATAAGGTCATGTTCAGTGTAAACAACTGCCATGGGTTAGAAACATGGAACTGTGCGTTTGAGGAGCTTCGAGCACCTAAAATGTACAACCTTCGCCAAGACCCATATGAGATCGCTGATAAAGAAGGGCAGTACACCAAATGGTACATTGAACACTTGCCTTATCTTTACCTAGGGGCGGCAACAACCGCGCAGTTCCTACAGACGTTCCAAGAGTTCCCTCCTCGCCAAGTTCCTGGTTCATTTTCAATAGACCAGATTGTTGAGAAGATGAATATTTGGCAGCGCGCTCAATACAAGTAATTTGATTTTTGAGTTTTAAAAGCCCCGCATTTACGCGGGGCTTTTGGCATTTCATCGTTCTTAAAGCCTTCGATAATGCAGTAATAATACTGATTAACTATCCGCTTTAGCATTCGATAATAGCATCCATCACGGCTCTTATGGATTAAGCGACCACAGCCACTCTCTACTTGTTCTGCTGATGTGAACTTTGATGGTGGTAATGGTCTTGTTACCCAAGGAGGGTAAGGCAAAAAGAGGCACTGTAATGGCAGAATCGAAACGTACTGTTAGTCCGATGAGCGGTCTGACCAAGCGCATGAATATTATGACTAAGCCGATTGGCTCGGCGTGCAACATAGATTGCTCTTATTGTTATTACCTAAGCAAAGAAGAGCTTTTGGGGCATGAGAAGGGATGCTCGGCTCAAATGTCTGCATCAATGTTAGAGCACTACATCAAATCCTATATCGAGCAACAAAATCATCATGAAGTGGTCTTTCACTGGCAAGGTGGTGAGCCTACCTTACTCGGTGTGAACTACTTTCGTGATGTGGTTCGGCTGCAAAAGAAGTACTGTCCTAGTGGCGTAACCATCAAAAACAACCTGCAAACCAATGGCACGCTACTCAATGACGAGTGGGGGAAATTCTTAAGTAAAAACCGCTTTTTGGTCGGCTTGAGTATTGATGGCCCAGAATTGATCCACAATACCTACCGTACTAACCGAGCTGGGCGAGGTACGTTCAGACAAACGATGCGAGGAGTTGAGTTGCTCCACAAGCATCGGGTGGAGTTTGCGACGTTAACCTGTGTAAACAATATCTCAGGTGCAAACCCGTTAGACGTTTATCGATTTTTGCGGGATGTTGTTGGTTCAAAGCAGATGCAATTTATTCCAATTGTTGAGCCTAAGTCCTTTCGCAGCACTGCTCCTCAATATTGGCCGGAAGGTGAGGTCTTATTTCAAGGCATGCCACAAACGGAGCCTAGTCATCCGGAATCCATTGTAGAGCCTTGGTGTGTCTCCGCCACTCAATGGGGGCAATTCCTTTGCACTGTATTTGATGAATGGTTGGAAAATGATATCGGGAAGATCAACGTCCCTTACTTCGAAGCCTGCATAGAAACTTGGATGGGGCGCGTTAATCCTCTATGTACCTTAGCGCCAATGTGTGGCAAAGGGCTCGCTATTGAACATAACGGTGATGTGTTTGCTTGCGATCACTATGTTTATCCTGAGTTTAAACTTGGCAATATCAATGATGAACAACTTGAAGATTTGCAGTTTTCATCGGGTCAAGAAGCCTTTGGAAGAGCGAAAGAAGGATCCTTACCTAAGCAGTGCCGAGATTGCAAATACCAGTTCGCGTGTTATGGGGAGTGCCCAAAGAATCGCTTTATTAAAACCCTGGCGGGGGAAACGGGACTCAACTACTTATGTGGCGGTTGGAAGCAGTTTTTTACCCATATCGATCCCTACATATCAATGATTGTGGCAACCATGGGTTATCCCGTTCACAAGGGCATTAATGCCGAAGCAATGAAAATCAAATTCAGATAGGGCGAATCATGTTTAAGTCGATTTTATACGCGGTCAGTTTTTGTCTGGCGGTTTTTTCCTTCGCCTCTTTTTCAGAAGATGAGGCTGTTGGCTTTAATCAAAGTGCAGTGGAACTAAGTATTAAACAGGCATATCAGTTGAAGAGTGCGAGATATACAGATTTCGCCGTAATGTTTAATTTCTGCCAACAAAAGCCAACACACAGCGATTGTGGTGAAAAATATGCTCAGCTTCAAAGTGACTATCAGTGGGCTGAAGCCAACTACAAAGTGTTACTTATGGTGTGGCAGAGTGAGTTTCGTACCTTGCTAATGCCAAAAGTTAGTGAGCAAGAGTTAACACATGATTTGCAGACGCTAGGTTATGTTGAGTCTTCACAATTAAGCCAACCTGAAGCGATACAAAAAGCAACGGCCAAGTGGTTGTCAAACAATGATATGACCTACGATGGCAATATCTATCTGCTGCATCAATTGATGATTCGTACCGAAGCGATGGCCTCTTCAAGTTTGGAGAGTCAGTTATGATCCGCTTCCTGGTACCTGTTGCTTTTGGCTTGAGCGCACTGTTTTTCACTCATTTGTCTGTAGCTGGTGAAACCAGAGATGAGCGCGAGCAACAATTGGCAATAGCATCTCAAGATGAATCACTATCTATCGAACAGAGAGCGCATGCTACCGCAACTCTTGGAGAGTATTCCGGTGCCAACGCTCTCATTGCTGTTGGGCGAGCAAGCCGTTCAGAAATTGTAGACTTAAGAGTTGCGGCAATTATGGCTGCGTCGCAATGGCAAGGAAAAGCGCGTTGGGATGTGATTGAGCCCTTGCTATCGGATGACGTGGTCGGTGTCCGAAATACAGCTTTGTTTTCTTTGCTACCTCATTGGAAAAAGATGACGCCAAGCTATCAAGCTAAGCTAACGTTCTACGTGGATGGCTATTTGGCAAAGCTGACAAACAGTCTTGATGATCAACTCGAATTTGCTTGGATAGAAATGTCACTTGGTGATCATCAATCTGCCTTAGCAAGGTTGGAAAAGTTGCACAGCACAACTCAACAAACTCGTGTTGCAATTGGGTACGCTAATCTATTGAGGCGAGTTGGAGACAATCAGTCAGCAAAAGTGGTTTTGCAGCAAGCGATACAGGATAGTGAAAGCAATGCTCAGCTTCATTATCAGCTTGGGCTAATTCATTACGCCGAACAAAACCAACTGGAGGCAACTCGGTTGTTTCAGCAAGCTCACCAGTTAGAGCCGAGCAACAATGAGATCACCTACGTCTATGCCATTAGCTTAAGTGAGCAGGCACCAAAGCAAGCGGAAACGCTGTTCAACGACCTTTACCGTCGCACTAAAGATCCAGTGCACCTATACGCGTTATGCGATGTGCAACTTGCCAACGGTGAGGAAGGGGATGAATGTCTCAATACATTGCGTCAAGTAGCTCCAAAAAAAGTCGTGGAGCAACTTATCCAACAGCATAAGCAGGATTCGAATCATGTCTGATTGTCATCGCACTATTTGCCAAATATCAGAGCAAATAGACCACTACGTTGTAGGTCAACCTCATGTGACTAGAGCAATGCTGATAGCATTGCTGACAGGGGGACATGTGTTGATTGAAGGTTTACCGGGTACGGCCAAAACGCGAGCGGTAAAAGTTATGTCTCAGCTGATGGGTTTGAGCTTTGCACGCGTTCAGTTTACCCCAGACCTGTTACCCGCAGACATCACGGGAAGCCAGATTTATCAGCATGAAACCTCAGAGCTGAATTTCCAGCCAGGACCTATATTCCACTCAATGATTCTTGCTGATGAAATAAACCGTGCGCCTGCTAAAGTGCAAGCGGCTTTGCTCGAAGGCATGGCAGAAGGAACGGTTTCAACAAGTGGTACCACGATGCCGTTGCCACAACCCTTTATGGTTTTAGCGACGCAAAACCCGGTCGAGCAAGAAGGCACTTATCCGTTACCCGAGGCTCAGCTAGATAGGTTTGTGATAAAAGTAACCGTTGATTACCCAGAGTTAGAGCATGAGAAGCAAATCATTCGTCTCATGCGTCAAGAAGATAGGCAAAGCCAATCATCGCAGGATTTAGGGGCTGTCCCTGATGCATCGTTAGCACTTGAACGCGCAAAGCAAGCGGTCTTACATGTTCACGTTGCAGAGAGTATGGAGCAATATATGGCCGACCTTGTCGTAGCCACGCGTACTTCCCCCAAGTTTACCCAGTGGATTGAAGTTGGAGCAAGTCCAAGGGCGAGTATTGCACTGGATCGATGCAGCCGAGCTCAAGCCTGGTTGGAGGGACGAGACTTTGTCATGCCAGATGATATTCGTACCGTCGCCACGTCGGTTTTAGCGCATCGAATTACGTTGACGTTTGACGCCCTGTCTGAGGGGATTACTTCTCAAGATGTGATTGAAGATTTGCTATTGCACATACCATTCAGTTAGGAGGTAAGTGTGACAAAAACACCTGTGTTGATCGACCAAAGGTTGCACGCAAATTATCGGCAACTTGCTTTGATTCAGCGTCGATTCAGTCGGTTGAAACTGCCCAAAGGACAACGTGTTCTAAATCTACTTTCAGGGGCGAATCTTTCCCGTAAACGCGGTAAGGGGCTGGATTTCGAAGAGTACCGTCATTATCTCGCAGGTGACGATATTCGCGGTTTGGATTGGCGAGTGACGCTAAGGACTGGACAACCCCATGTAAGAATGTATTCAGAGCAAAAAGAACGACCATTGGTGCTTATCGTTGATTTACGACAATCAATGTATTTCGCGTCTGTCGAAGTAATGAAGTCGGTTGTTGCGGCAGAGGTGTCAGCGTTTTTGATTGGCGCATCGCAATCAGATTGTGAGCGAGTCTCAGCTCTCATTGTGACTGACGACGAACTCCTCTGGATGAAACCCACACGCACTAAAGGTCGCCTTTCAAATATTCTTCGCTCACTGGAAAAAGTGAGTATGGCGCTCAACACGCCAGCCCAGTTGCCTCGACAGAGAAAAAACTCTCTGACGTCGGCCTTGAAACTTATTAGTGGCTTTCAGTTTAAAGGGGCATTAATTGCAATAATTAGTGATTTTCATGATTGCGCTAAATGTACCTATCAAGAATTCAACCATATTTCTCGCGCCAATCGCTTAGTGTTTTGTCGTGTTCAAGATGAGGCGGAATATCAAAGCCAGCTAGAAGGGACGATTCAAGTCACCGATGGAACCGACCAAGCATCAATTGGCGCTAATGATAATCTTGCCCTACAAGCCTTGAACGAGTTTCGTTTGGATCAGCGCAGCAATTTGCATCGTTATTCTAAGGCGTTAGATACGCCTTTGTTCTCACTAGATACCTCGGGCAAGCATATCGAGCAGATGATGAGCCAGCTATCGAGGCCCACGTATGTCAAATAACAATATTTTGCTAAGAAGCTTGATAGAGCCAGATGCACCTAGCCTTGTTGCAATGCTTCCAATGGCTTGGGGCTGGAAACTTCTACTTGTTTTAATCGCAGGCATAGCCTTGTTGACGTTCTTAAAAGCGGTAAAGCGGTATCACAGAAATCACTACCGAAGGGTTGCGTTAGCTGCACTGCAAAAACTCAGGTTTCAGAGCCCAGAGCGAGTGCTATCTGGTGTTAACTCATTACTTAAGCAAGCCGCTTGTCATGCATATCCGTTGTCGAAAGTCGCGTCTTTGCAGCAACAGCAATGGCTGGCATTTCTTGGATACTCGCTACGCCACTCAAAAGCGGAGGTGGATTTCATTCAACCGCTCTTTCTTCGCTGGCAACTGTCCCTATATAAACCTTGTGAGACTCAAGAGTGGAGCCAGAAGGAGTTAGAGGTGCTGATTGATTCGGCCTCGATTTGGATTAAGCAACATCGCTGGGGGTACCATGATTGAGTTTGAGTTCCCATACGCATGGTGGTTGCTGCCATTGCCTTGGTTGGTGTATCGATTGTTTCCCCCACATCGCTCAGCATCTCTATCAATAAGAGTGCCTCACTTTACTAACTTAGTGGCGGCACTGGGCGTCGAGAAACATAAAGAGGGGGCTGTAGTTCAAAGCCAGTTGTGGCAAAAATGGCTGATTTTGAGCAGTTGGATCTTACTAGTGGCTGCTGTGGCCAAGCCTGTGACACTTGGAGAAAGCCAGACTCGTGAACTCTCTGGGCGCGATCTCATGATTCTGGTCGATTTATCAGGGTCAATGGCAACGCAAGATTTCTCAATAGATGAAGGAAAGCCTATCTCTCGTTTGCAAGCAGCGAAACAAGTACTTGGGGAGTTTAGCCATCACCGCGCAGGTGATCGGTTTGGCCTTATTCTGTTTGGTGACAAAGCTTATGTTCAGTCGCCGTTTACTGCGGATATGCCAGCTTGGAACGTGCTGTTGGATGAAGCTGAAATTGGTATGGCGGGCGAAAGCACTCGGTTAGGAGATGCAATTGGGTTAGGGATCAAAGTGCTGCAAGGTGAGCAAAACCGATTATTGTCATCACAAGATAAAACGTCCAAAGCCAAACCTGTCATGATATTGCTGACCGACGGGAATGACACTGACAGCTTGGTTCCACCTCATGAAGCGACCAAGATAGCGAAAGCAAAAGAGATAACACTCTATGTCATTGCAATGGGTAGTTTAGATACTACAGGTGAAGAGGCTTTGGATATGGATGGCATGCATGAGTTTGCTAATCAAACCGGTGGCTTGGCATTTTTGGCACAGTCTAAACAAGAGCTGGAAGAGGCGTACGGGGAAATTGACCGACTTGAGCCCAAGGTTTTTGAAAGCTACACCTTTCAACCTAAAGTCACACAGCATCATTGGTTAGTTGTGGCTATCTTAGCCCAATATTGGGTTTATGTTGTTGTGAGAATCATGTTTGCAACTAATCGAGTGAAAAAGGGCGGGTAATGAATCTATTTGAATCGTTTCATTTCCTTCGACCAGGTTATCTGATTCTTATCCTTCCGTTGTTGGGGGGGATGTATTGGCGAGTACAGCGAGTTTCGAAGCATACGGCTTGGTTAAACGCGTTACCTAAACATCTAAGAAAGGCGTTAATAAAGAAGCCCAGTCAATGGAGAAACCAGTTGCCATTGATTGGGGCTTTTGGGTTAGCGTTACTTGCGATATTCGTGAGCGCAGGACCAACTTGGTATCGAATGGCGTCGCCTTTTAGTGAAGATATCGCGCCATTAGTGGTTGTTTTGGATGTATCCAAGAGCATGCAACAGCAAGATATTGCGCCAAGCCGTCTCTATATGGCGAAGCAAAAAGTTCGGACTTTGGTGGAGCAGCACAATAAGGGAAAGGTGGGGTTAGTCGTGTTCTCGGGAAGCGCGCATATTGCCATGCCACTGTCACAAGATAAATCCGTGCTTTATTCAATCTTAGAAGAGATAGAACCCTCGGTAATGCCAAGAGAAGGCAAGTTCTCTCACTACAGTTTACCGTTAGTTGAACAACTGATGCAGGAGCAAACGCATGGTACGGTTTTGTTGGTGACGGATGGTATTACTGAGCAATCCTCGAGACACTGGCGCGCCTATTTTTCTGCTTATGAAGACCAGCTTGTCGTCTATGGCGTGGGCAAAAAGAACCACACTCTAGGGACCCCGTTGCAGGAATCTAAATTGCGTCATCTTGCCGCTAGTGTTGGAGGGGAATATCACTCCATTCGCATAGATAACGAAGATATTGAAGAAATCATCGCCGACATTAGCAGTTACGCCAAACTCCAAAGTGACTCGACACTTCCTTGGTATGATGCTGGCTATTGGCTTCTCTGGCCGATGATCCCTTTATTGTTGTTGTGGTTTCGCAGAGGGTGGCATGTTCAATGGACAATGTGTTTAGTGATACTTTCAAGTATGACTTTTCCAAACCAATCACTGGCGGCAAATTGGCTTGACCCTTGGTTGACCGCTGATCAGCAAGGTCAATATTACTTAAACAAAGGTCTACACGAGCAAGCTGCCGAATCGTTTGATTCTTCAGAACACAAAGCGTATGCCTATTATTTATCTGGAGATTATCAGAAAGCGCAAGCTTACTACTTACAGCTTGATAGCCTGAGTTCTCGTTTAGGTGCCGCAGCAGCGCTGGCTCATCAGAGAGAATATGTGGCAGCGAGGCAACTGTATCAAGAGATTGTCGCTGAATACCCGCAAAGTTCGGATGCGCAACATAACCTGCAACTAATGAACTCCATCATTCAACAAATCAACGATTTTAGTCAAAGCCAAGCTGAAAACGGAGAACGCCAATCAAGTCGAGAAATAGGGGAAGAACCGCAAACTTCCGATGGAGTCGAACAGGTGGTAGAGCAAGACCAACTGATCGAACAACAGTTTGATGCACAGATGTTATTGGCAGATCAAACGCTTCAGGATAAATGGATGAAGCGCGTGCAAAGTGATTTGAGCCAGTTTATGCAGCTAAAGTTTCGCCAGCAGTTAGAGCTAGGCGTTGCAACAAACGAGTGGCATGCCAATGATTAGAAAATGCTCACGTACTGTTCAATACTGCATGTTGTGCTGGGGTAGCCTGATTGCTTGTTTTGCAAACGTTCAGGCAGCTCAGCCTTTTCCAACGTTACAGCTAGACGAAAGGGCGACAATTCAAGTCGTTATTGAGCCTTCAAATGAACTCCATCCTTTTCAGCAAGCCAAGCTAAACGTTGTTCTGACAACGCCAGGTTGGTTTTCTAAAGGGACTAAGATTGATGCTTTCACTATCCCTGGTGCTTTAGTCGTTAAGCGCAATCCATTTGCCTTTAATGAGACAGTGCAAATACATGGCCGAACGCATGTGCGTCAAACATGGGAATGGGTCGTGTATCCATTAGATGCTGGGTTATATAAGGTGCCGAGTATTGTTGCTAATGTCACAACGAAATTGAGTGATGGCATATTTGATGAGCCGCTAGTCAGTGAGCCGCTGGAATTTGAGGTAGAAAGCTCGTCAAAAACTGAAGGTATTCAGTATCAGTTTGCCAGTAGTAGCGTTTCTCTGACGCAATCTTGGCAAGTTGTAGGCGGCAGCGAAAAAGCGTTGTCAGGTGAACTGAATATTGGAGATGCCCTTATTCGCAAACTCACGATGACCGTACAAGATAGCAGTGTAATGTTGTTGCCAGATCTTGCTGAAGAGATAGATAGGATGTCAAACGCAGACAGCCATACGCGAGTGCTGAACAGTGTTGACGGAGGAAATCGAGGGGACTATTTCGCTCAGCAAACCATAGAGACAACCTATATTGTAAAACGGGCAGGGGAATTCGTTGCTCCAGAAATCGAGGTGACTTATTGGGACACGGCGCAGGGGAAAACAAAAACAGTTGCGTTTAGTGAGCAGCGCTATCAAGTGCGTCATACAGCGACGAGTTTTATAAAGGCATACATATTTGAGTTCTTGCTTATCTTGATGGTGCTCCCTGTGCTGGTAGCAAGCTTGAGTCTAGTTAAGAAAAAATACCTGGAGCTTGAAGAAACGTGCCTACTTAAGCTGCACGTTAGATTTCTTCGTGCTTGGGTTAGAGGCAGCGTTGATGAAGGGTTGTTTATTTTTTATCAATATCGACTACGTTACTGTCAGGTGTTGGGAATCGGAGCACTGCTTTTGCAACCTGAGCTCTTTCAACTCTGTTACCGATGGCAGCAAAACAAGCAGCACGCATCGCCTCTTACACGTTACCAGTTATGGCAGCTATGGAGAAAGCGGCGCAGCGGGTCTAATGGAATAACCGAATAACACAATAATTGGGAGCTCACTATTGAGCTCCCATTTGATCTTGCTCTCACTGTTATTTAAAACGATGTTTTATTGCAGTAGATTTACTGTATGTATTCAACGGCCAAATACCCAGAATAACTACCAACAGACAAGCAGCGTTGTTCAGCCTTCTTGAACAAGCATAAAAACACTAAAGGTAGTGAAATGAAAAAAACAATTCTGGCACTTCTCATCGCTTCGACGGCTACTTCAGCATTTGCGGTTCAAACAAGTTCGCAAAACAGCAAGCCAGCATTTGATTTTGATCCAGTGCATAAAGATCAGTTCTCGGTATCAGGCTCATTTGGCCTTGGCGGCTACTACGATACTGAATCAGACGCGTTCTACGATGATTGGGCGACAGGTCTAACACTGGCAGTGAACTACCGTAACAACCGTTTAGTTGGTTATGTGGAAGCTGACCTGCAGTTGAATTGGACTACCGATAACAACACTAATCCTTGGGATGTGGAAACTGGTTTCAATACGGACATCGACAAAGCGTGGTTAGGCTTTGACACAGGTGTGGGTATTGCTTCGTTTGGTTGGGAAAATGATACCGCGCTAGATAAAGTTGATGGCGCAGGCGACATGACGTATGAGTTTGGCGCATCAGCGGGTGATGCAAGTGATGCATTCAATGTAGTCAAGTTCCAAGGTGCGACGTCTGGTTTTGCATACGGAGTTTCTTACTTCGAAACGGAGAACAAACACTCTGATGCAGACAAAGGTGTGAACGGTTATGTTGGCTTTGAGCACGATATTTTCAACGTGTATGCTGGTTATGAAGATCGTGATGTAGCTGATTACCAAGTGGTTTCTGTTTCGGGTAATGCAACATTTGGCGCTGTAAAAGTGGGCTTCAACTCTTGGATTGACGAAGGCAAAAAAGACGTAGAAAAGAATACCTCTGACTTTAAGAACACAGGTTACTACTTGTCAGCAGCGTACACGCTTAATGAGCAACTGACCTTAGCTGCGGGTTATGCATCAGACACAACTGAAGAAGATAATGCTGCAGACATTGATAAGAGTTACTACAACGTTGCTGCAATGTATACATTAAGCGACAAGGCTGACATGGGCATTGATATCAAACGTGACATCGATGCTGGTGAAGGTAATGACGAAGAAACGTACGTATTTGCTGCTGCATACTACTACTTCTAACTCCTAGCTCTCGACAAGTTGGCTAAGAGAGCCGTTCTCTTAGCCAGCTAACCTTATAGTTCACCTTCTTATACCTAACAAACTCCACTGTCTTTGGGTTAATCGCCACACTTTTTGTCCTTTGAGTGTGGCTTTTTTTAGGAGCCAGTATGCTGGTCAATATTACTTCTTCAGGCACTGTTTACGGTAACGCCACCACATTCAATTTAGAGCGTAACAAGCAGGGACAGTACGAACTGGTTAGACGTGACGTTCAAGGAATAGGTAAACCTTTCAATCGCAACAATCGAGTTTATGTCGAATGTATTGAAGAAGTGCGGAGCAAAATGGAATCGGGGGATTACTACGTTATCTTGACTAGTCATAAGTTTAACATTCCACGCCGAGTTGCTAGACCATTTAGCTCTTGTCAGTTGATTACGTTGTGACGACATCTGAAAACGAAACTACTTTAATACTCAGCGGAACAGAAAGTGGACAACAAACTATCCTCAATGTCTGACTTAACGCTTAGTTAAGCAGCTCATAGGCAGGGCAGTTAGGCAAAGCTGAGTTGCCTCACCTAACCACATATTTAAAAGTTAGCTCTTGTTACTTGTATAAATTGGTTCGCCATCTTTTATAGTTTCGAGAACTTGAATCTTATTGATATCCTCTGGCGCAATCTCTAGCGGGTTGCTGTCCAAAATAACAAAATCAGCACGTTTCCCTACTTCAATTGTCCCTTTCGTACTTTCTTCGAAGTTTTGATAAGCGGCATTAATGGTTAAGGCTTCCAATGCTTGGTATGGGGTAATCTTGTGGTGCTCGCCTAGAGTTTCGCCACTTCGTGTTACGCGGTTTACTGCGCTCCACATATTGGTCATCATGTCAGGAAACAAAACGGGAGCATCCATGTGAATGGTAAACAGTAGATCATTTGAATTTGCCCACCCCATCGGTGAGATGTTTGATGCTCGCCATGGTCCTAATACCGAACTCTTATGAAAATCTCCCCAAAAGTAGGTATGCGCTGGGAAGAACGATGGAATCATGCCGTTTTGCTTCATTCTTTTCACTTGATCTAAACGAGTTGTTTGCGCGTGAATAACTACAGTTCGGCGATCTTCTGTACCAAACATATCGTCAGCTCGCTCCACCGCATTTAGCAAAATGTCTGCAGACGCATCACCATTTGAATGGCTGAGTATCTGTGCCCCCTCTCTGTAAGCCATCTCTACCCAATGATTCATTTCTTCCTGGCTGAGTACAGGGTAGCCGTGGTAGTCGTAAGCATGGCTGTGTGGTGGCTCATAGTAAGGTGTTGATAAGTAAGCCGTCTTACCTTGAGGTGAGCCATCGCCTACCATTTTTACACCAGCAAGAGTCAAGCCATTGATGGTGGATTTCATTGGCATCAGTTCAATCGCTTCTTCTAAATCCACCCATTTAGCATAAGCGAGGAGATCGATCTTCATGAGATCATTTTCAGCCATGGTTTTCATTGCGCGTAGCGCTGGCATGGTAGCGAGCCCTTCTTGCGTAGTTGTTATGCCGTAGCTAGCGTACATATCTTGCACTTTACCAAAGCGGCGAATCGCATCCTCTTGGGTCATCTCAGGTAGATTGCCTAAAATCGCATATACGGCGGATTCTTCTAAAACTCCGGTCATTTCACCATTCTTATCGCGGCGAATAACCCCTCCTTCAGGGTTTGGGGTTTGACTTGTATAGCCGATAAACTCTAGGCCTTTACTGTTACATGTCGCTAGGTGCCCTGAAATATGCACTGCGCAGAAACGGTAATCACCGGTAAATTTGTCGAATTCCTCTTTGGTAGGATGACGTTTTTCGTTGAGCTCGGCATCATCATAACCAAAGGCGACATGCAAAATGTCTTTATCCAAATTTGGCTGCGCGAAGTAGCGCGTCATTTGAGTGCGAATGTCTACGATAGAATTGGTACTACCCATAGGAGATGGGTAAAGGAACTCGCTCTCAATCAATGGTAGGTACTGTGCAAAATGACCGTGGCTATCAATAAAGCCGGGAGCGAGCGTCTTACCTTGAAGATCGCGTACATAGGTGTTTTTCCCTTTTTGCTTTAGAACATCTTGATTAGAACCAACAGCAACGATATTCCCATCCTTAATTGCCACCGCTTGTGCGCGCGCGTTCTCACCTGTCACAGTGACAACATCACCATTGGTTAGAATAAGGTCCGGTGCAGCAATGACCATAGGTGAAGCAACAAGGTAAGCCAGCAGAGTAAGGGGAAATCTTTTCATTACGTCCTCTTCTTTTTGTCTATTTAGTGAACTGGCTACAATTCTTTCATGCACTTTCAAAACAAAGAAATCGATTATGTTAGGGTATCCCTAACAAATGACGAAAAAGAAAATTGAATAATGCACACATTGGAACAAATTAGCGCTTTTGTGGCGGTTTATGAGCAAGGCTCTTACAGCAATGCGGCAAAACTGCTAGGTAAGTCACGTACCACGGTTCGTGAGCATGTGGTCGCCTATGAAGATTTACTCGGTTATTCGCTGTTTGTTATCAACGGCAGAAAAGCCGTTCCTACCGATAAAGCTAACCAGCTTTACCACCGAGCAAAATTGGTTGAAAAGCAGAATCGGTCGCTCTTTGCTCAGAGCCAGACACTGTATGAAACCGATGTGCATACAATTAATATTTGTTACGACGTAATTACGCCACTCAGCCTCATCGCTTATGTTGAGGATCAAGTGCTTAAGTATCGAGACGATCTTACCGTTAACTGGCTGCATCGAACCCGTGAGCAAGCGTTGGAACTTCTTATGCAAGGTACGTGTGATATGGCGATCTTGCCTAATCAAGGCAGGGCGATTGCTGAAAAAGAAGTCACTTGGCAAGCATTAGGCAATGTTGAAGTTGGTTTTTATGTTGGTTCGAACTCCCCACTATTGCAACGTAAAGCGCTCAAACTTGAAGAGCTCATGCTAGATACTCAATACATCACCGAAAATTTTGCCACGTTCAATTCAGACTTTTTAAGCGTGAAGATCTCACCGAAAGTCCATACCGTGAGCAATAGTGATCTATTGTGTGAGTTGGTGAAACTCAATGGCTGGACGGCTATGCCTAAGTCTTATATGACCCCTTGGGTAGAAAAAGGTGAGCTTGTCGAAATCAAATTGAAAGAGGTCGAACAGTCGCTTCGATTTGGTCTAAACGCCTTTTTTTGTTTTGGTAAATCAGACATTGAAGTATTTGCTTGCATCCTCGATTGGATGACAGAGTGGTATCTACTACAGACGGAGAAATAATGTTAGGTTTTTCCCATCAAAATGAACTTTTTAGTGTGTAGATTTCTCTATAAATTGGCGTTCAACTGATTCATCCGCTGCGGGAAAGGAAGCTTGCTAGTAGGATTCTTACTAAGGAACGTTTATGAAAAAAACACTATTAGTAACCACTTTACTGTCATTGCCTTCGACACCTGTTTTCTCTGATGATTCTGAGGTAATTGATCCATCCGATCTCACTCGTGTATATACTCAAGCTGCTCTGTTTGTCACTTCTGACGCGGACGTACGTGTATCATCCATGTTTACAGGGGCGTGGAGTGAAGATGTTCAGTTCGCAGGCTTTGTAGAGGGTAACTTCGGCAACGACAAAGCCAAGCAACAAGGCAAAGATAAATTTGGTATAGATTACCAAAAGAGTCGCGCGCAGTACTTCCAAGTGCATGCTATGGATAACCCGTTTATGCCAAGAATTGGCCTATCGACTGATTTGATCCATCAAAATGGTAGCGCAGGGGTACTGAAAGACCTAGGTTACAAAGATACTACGTTGCTTTCACTCGGAGCGATTGGTCTAATCAACCCACAATACACCGCAGGGGCTATGGTGTTTCCAAATGTCGCTTATACGACTGGTAAGGTATTCGGAGAATCAGCGGATGGCTATATGTTGAACTTGTTCGTTACTCAGCCGATTGGTGACAGTGGCGCATTTGTTCAAGCGTGGCCAGAGTATTTTAAAGTCGAAGGCGATACAGTAGAGATGGAATCTAGTTCCATTAATGTTATGTTCAACGCTCCCATCAAATCAGACCGTACTCAATGGTTGATGACAAAACTAGAGTATGGCAGCACAGATATCGTTACTCCGGATGGCTTTGAGATCGACGGAGACATCGAACTCCAAGCTGAAATAGGGGTGAAGTGGTTCTTCTAGAAGAATAGGCTCAACGAAGGATAAGTTCGCTCAGGGATGAGTTTTTTCTTTTAACTCTCGCGGCTTAGAGTAGCATTAAGCTAGGTATTTGCTCGCGTAGCTCTTCAATGTTTTTGTTATCCCATCTAGTTCTTTAGAGCTTTTTAAGGTGAGGGGATAGTAAAAAGATAAACCAATCTTCAGCGTATTCGTCATCTCTTTTATCGGTAATGCCGTTAGTTTACCAGCTTGGACAAACGGTTCGACTAAGCTATTGCTGAGTATTGCCCAACCATCATCTTGCAGTAGCTTTATAAGTACATCGTTATTACTAATTAAACGACGGTTTGCGGATACATGGAATACTTCGGGCATGGTGTAATAATGGTTTTCACTGATGTACTGCTTTGCTAATTCTAGATCTCCGATGGTGACTTGCGTCAGCTCCGTTAACGGGTGCGTTGGGCGACAGTATACCGATAGCTCGTCTGTGCCTAAGTTTATGTAATCGTATGCTTTCTCTGCACTATTGATGAGTTTATTTTGCATAATGGCGAGCGCATTCTTTTCAGTGCAAACTCGGTCAATGATTTCATATCTATTGCGATGCAACCAGTTAACTTGGATATGAGGGAACGCTTCAGAAATGTATCGTTCTAAATGGAGAATGAGTTGGTTTGGCACCAAAATGTCATGGTAGATATCGAAGTGGGTGTACTCTGTTTTGTAGCTATCCATCATTCGAGTGTGGAGTTGTTCACTATTACGAACTAGCAATTTCGCTTGTCGATAAACGGCTTTGCCTTCCTCAGTTACAACAGCTTTTTTACCTTGAATATCAAATAGCTCCACAGCATAGCTATCTTCTAATGCTTTAATTTGTTCGCGGATGGTTGTGCGATCTTTGTTGAGCTTTTTGGCCGCTTGGCTATAGCTTCCTTCTTCTACCGTGGCGCAGAAGGAAGCGAGGTGTTCGTATGAAAACATAACAACTCCAAATGATGGATTTTACCCATCAATATGTATTATTTAGAACGAATATAGCTTGTTAGAGTAGCGTCATCGAGGATAAGGAGATCACCTTTAGAGCCAACTCACGCTCTAAATAGAGATAGGACAGTAAATCCAATATTGATAGGTGAACAAGATGAAACAAGTACTTCGATATAGTGCGTTGGCGGTAAGCGTTTCTATAGTAGTTGGGTGTAGCCAATCTGATTTTAACAAAGCAAACTTAGCGCAGGTTGATTTACAGTCCGATGCCCCAGTGACTGTTTTTGTTGCAAATGATCTTTTGACGATGGTTGATAGCACTCCGGAAAACGCGAACGCTGTTGCGGTACAAAATGGTGTCATTTTGGAAGTAGGGGATAAAACAGCCCTCAACAAGAAGTATCATCACCTTGATGGTTATACGCTTGATAAAACTTTCTCTGATAAGGTTATCACTCCTGGTTTCATAGAGCCTCATATTCACCTTTGGATGAGTGCAATATTCCTAAGTACAGATTTTGTGACTCCTGCAGATTGGAGCTTCCCTTGGGGCGATGTTAAAGGTGTACAAGGCAACGAAGCCTATTTTGCGCGTTTAAATGAATTGAACAAAACGTTACCTGAAGGTGAGCCTTTGTTTACTTGGGGCTATCATAACTACTTTCATGGGAGCGAAATGAGTCGTGAATTGCTCAACCAAGTGTCGAACGAGCGCCCAATAATTGTATGGCATCGCAGTGCCCATGAGTTTTTCATGAATGATGCGGCGATTGCAATGCTTGGATGGCAAGAGTCCGACTGGCAGGGCGATGGAGCTGGCTACGATCAGCTCGACTGGGGACGCGGCCATGCTTATGAGAATGGTATGAAAGTGTTGCTGCCCAATGTTCTAAAGTTTGTGATGGAAAGTGGTCGCTTTGCAACGGGGCTTGAGCGCACGAAAGACTATGTCCATGCTGGCGGTATTACGACAGCGGTAGATCCTGGTGTCGTGATCACTCCGGAACTCTATGACCAGATGCTGTCTGTTTTATTGGATGGTCAATTGCCTATGGACTACTGGTTGATCCCTGCTGGCAACATTACCTACATGATGGGAGAGTTTGATGCAGAAAGAGGAAAGGCTATTGCTGAAGCGCAAACTCAGCAGATGCAGGGGCAAGAGCAAATTCAATGGCTGCCAAAGTTCGTCAAGCTGTTTGCAGATGGTGCGATGTATAGTCAGTTGATGCAGCTAAAAGATGGTTACACCGATGGTCATGAAGGTGAGTGGCTGCAAACACCCGAGCAACTGGAAGACAGTATGCGCCCATACTGGAATGATGACTATACAATCGCGATTCATGCAAATGGTGACTTAGGCTTTGCCGCAGCGTTGGATATTTTAGAAAGCTTGAATGAAGAGTCACCGCGAAACGATCACCGAACCAGTTTCCATCATTTGGGCATTACTGACAAAGAAGATATTCCTAGAGCTGTTGAGTCCGGAGCGAACTTCAGTGTAAACCCATACTACACTCATGTGTTGGCTGAATTGTATAGCCAAGATGGTGTGGGAGAGGAACGAGCCGCTGTTATGTCAAGAGGACGTTCGTTCATAGATGCTGGTGGGCTGCTCTCTCTGCATTCTGATGCGCCAATGGCTCCCGCTCAGCCGCTTAGTTTAGTTTGGGCTGCTGTAAATAGGATTGGGTTATCAGGAGAAACAGTAATGGGCGCGGAAGAACGTATTACGGTTGATGAAGCAATGAAAGCAATCACAATTAACGCAGCTTATACCGCTAGGTTGGAGGATAAAGTAGGAACGATAGAAGCTGGAAAGTACGCAGACTTCACGGTGCTAGATGCCAACCCTTACGTTGTTTCACCAGAAACAATCAACCAGATTGGAGTGGAAGCAACGATATATCGTGGTCTGGTCGCTCCTGTGACATCGGGTCGAACAGGGATGCTATTGAACGAAAATAATCGATACGTTCTTAATAAGCTAAATAGCCATAGTCACAGTCACAGTCACCATCACCACGGTCATAGTCACCACCATGACCATGATGTCTGCGAGACGAGCTTGCACATCCAACAGGTGTTATCAGCCCAGTATCAGTAACAATGAATCAAAAGAGCGAGGTTTGGCCTCGCTCTTTTTTAAATTAGACGCCACAGCGTCAGCAATAGAAGCCCAAAGGTACAAGTGAATGTGGAAAGAATCGTGGTTAGCGCAATAATATTGGCCGCGAGCACAGCGTTTCCGTTCATCGCCCTTGCCATAATGTAACTGGCAGACGCCACTGGCGCAGCGTTCATAAAGAAGATGATTCCAAGCTCCATCCCCTCAAACCCTAACCAATAGGCACATCCAGTGATGAGTATTGGTGCGGCCACCAACTTAAATCCGCTTGCCGTCCAAGAGGGCGCTTGTTCTTTCTTGAGAGAGTTTAAATTAAGTGAACCACCAATACACAGAAGGGCAAGAGGTAATGTCATTTTGGCAAGGTAGTTGCCTGCATCAATCGCAATGGTTGGCACAGGAATGCTAAGAATGTAAAACGCGATGCCGAGCAAAATAGAGATGATGAGAGGATTTTTGGTCAATGTAGCCGCCATCATTTTACCTACCTTTGCTCCGGACTCTTGATGCTTAGGAGTGAGGCAAATCACCGCCAACACGTTGTAAACCAATGTGGTTGCGGCGACAAATATCGCGCCTAATGCAATGCCTTGCTCACCATAGGCATTGGCAACATAAGCGATGCCGATAATGCCAGTGTTCGCGCGAAACCCGCCCTGTATGATCACGCCTTGGTCTGGAGAGGTTGGAAAGAGCGCCTTTACGCAAACTGATGTAAACACGAAAAACGCCACACTGGACAGTACTCCGTACAAGATGAAGTGACTCGCGGCTGAGATATCATGTTCTGAAACTACGATGCTTAGAAACAGCATGGTAGGGAGTGTCACTTGAAACACCAGTTTTGAGGCGATCTCAATGAAGTTGTCGTTTATCAAACCAATACGTTTGAATACGATACCCAGCACCAACATCAAACAAATTGGCCCTGTGATTGATACAGAAAATTGCAACTGGCTGAGTAAATCCATTCGACTCATCACACAAAAAATCATCCCCTCTCAATACCTTATCAGAGTGTGACTGAGAAATGTGCAATATTTTCTCGTTTTTTGTTTGAAGGAAAGGTGATGCTATTTAGTGCAGGTACGAAAACTATTCTACGCTGGATGTTTTGTGTGCCTATGAAAGCGAATTATTCGGATAGTGATATAGAAATAAGAACAAATTAATTGATAATAATTATCATTACTATATCTTTAATGTCTCGCGATAAACTTCAATCTTGGAGACTAAAATGGGACATTCCGACATCACACAACTTCTGATTCCAAAAAGCGATTGGGTATCTCCAGATCTCTATTTGTATGAAGGTGAAGACCGACTGAAACTAAGCTTGGAAGGAGCCATTCAGTTTAGTGGTTTAAATAGTATTGGTGGGGTCGTGCTCGGCTTTCGGATGATGCAATATGCGGTGCAACTGTCTGCTGGAGACTTCCCGTTGCAGCGTGACGGCATTAGCATCTATACGGCGTTTCCTGGCCGCGGTGTCCAAGATGCTTTTGAATACACCTGTCGAGCGCTGCGAGATCGTCGCTACTGCTGCGATACGACATTGAATCACCCTGCCGCCCAATCTGGTCAACGTGGACAGTTCTTGTTTACCATTCGAGCCAACGAGCAATCGATGGTGATGACACCAGCGAATGGTTTGCCTCGTCAAACCTATTTTGAAGCCGATCGCCAATCACAAGATAGCCGCGAAGCCGCGGCAAGATGGCGAGATGAGAAGATAAACTTCGCAAACACATTGTTGAGCTTACCGCCGGAAGAGTGCTTGCGTGTATTGTAATCATGAACTCAAATTAGTGGCTGTCGCTCACATTCTGGTGAGCGACATGCCTTGCTACTACGTGTTTTCTATCCATTGATTTCGGCTTTAGCTTGCAAAGAAATCACGACGAAAGCTCGCGATCTGCTGTTGGTAATAGCTCTGCCATTGTGGCTCTGACATGTGGGCATGGCTACTTGAACGCTGCGCTTCTAGGGTAGATTTCAGCTGTTCTAACTCGTGCTGATAGTCACGAACTTGATGTTGCTGATCGACGATTTGCTGCTTGCGAGCCTGAATGTCGTCACTCTGTTGTTGCGTCAAGTATGTTTGCGCAAGTGCCTGAACTAACGCCTCGCGTTCACTTTGGCTAATATGGTTCGGAATTAACGTGACGGCTCGTTCGTATTTTGCTTGCTCACTGGCTAATCCCAGAGCTTCCTCACTGCCTTGCCAATTTTTCACTAAATCGTCAAAGGCTTGTACGTAGTCTTGCGCGGGCGCTGCGCCTAACTGTTCTGCCTGTAAACTGAAGTCGTACAACGCAAACTCATCAGCAAAAATGACATCCGCCAACTCTCCCCAAATCTTTCTTGCTTCCGATTTGAGAAGAGCAATGCGAGAGGCGAGCGGTTGCTGATCATCGAACAACAAATTGCCGACACTTTGCTGCCATTCATCATTGAGCCGATGGTAGTTCACGAGCAAAACAAACCGCTCTTTCGATAAACGGCTTTCCAGTTCGGTAAGTTGAGATTCGCAGTTGTTGCGGGTTGTGCAACGATGCCAAAAGGATTCGATTTCACCTTTCAATGCTCGCCCCTTTGCGCCACTTAACACTTCAGCAAGCCCATTGATTGGGGATGTTGAGTGTTTTCCTTTTGACTCTGGTTGTTCGTCTGCGCTTTGAACTGAACTTGAAAAAACGTCGTTGGGCGATGGATTTTCTGCCTTATTTGAGGAGGTTGTTATCGGTAACGGCGCTTCTTGATTCTCATCCCCGGCAACAGAAACCCAAACTATGCACGCCAAAATGGCGGGCACAGAGATTAGTAGAATACGCTTCATGGCTTGATCACGGCGCTAACAGGGAAATGATCCGATAGATTGTAGTGTTTCCACAAACTCTCAGCGGTAGAGCGCGGAACGTCGACACGGTTATCGTTAAATGACTTCACGCCGTATTCATTACTCACCATCACGTAGTCGAGGTACTCTACATTCTCGCCACCAGATAAAGCGTCACCGGCAAAGTTGTTGATGCGAGGATCGAAGGTCGACGCTGTATAACCAGAGTACCGGGGCTCGATTGCACTCAAGTTAGCAATCATCTGTTGATAGTCACCTGGGAACTTCAATTTGTTGACGTTGAAGTCACCACTGTAAACCACAGTTTCACCGCTTGGGATGTTCAGAGACTTCGCCATAGCTCGCATCTGCTTGAACTGACGCTGACGATACTCACGTGCGGTGTCGGTATCAAAAGAGGCGGTATGCGTTGCGAACACGTGGTAAGCCTGACCGCCTTTAATGATCTCCGCATAATTCACGCCTTTATCGGCAAAGCAATCCGTACCCGAGCAATCTGGGAATACGTATTGAGCCTGATTAACGATAGGGTAGCGGCTCACAATGACGACGCCGCCGTCATGGATGTTAAAGCCATCTTTGTCGAGTATCTTTGTTTGATAAGGGTACTCTTTTGCGAGCTCGCGCAAGAAGGCATCACGACCACTGGCAAAGACCTCTTGCAGCGCTAAAACATCGTAACCTTTGACGTAGTCAGGAATCAGCTCGTAACGATCGCCAATATGAGAAGCAATCGCCGGAAGTGCCCAGATGTTGTAAGTCATCAGCTTGAGGTTTTGCTCATCGGTATCGACGACCTCATCGACCTTGCTAGGCGTGATGGTGTAGTACAAATCATCATAGCGAGCTGTGCTGGCAGACTTAAACGCCAGTTCTGACGTGCGCTCACCAAATGCATTGGTACTAGAGCGGTGAATATTGCGATCGTCTTTTAGCGCGAGATCCACATCCGCCGCAGAGACTCCATATTCAATGCTTGAGTTGTACCAATGACCTTTCATGACTTGCTTCAAGGTGACGCTTTCACCTAGTGGGTTAGAAACCACAGTGTCGAAGCGATAGTGCTGGCCAGACTTTACGCCCTCCCAGCGGTTAAAGCTCAATATTGATTTGGTTTCCCAAGGACCGAGCACTTGCACATGCTGTTGCCATTCTTCACCGTATTTCAGTAAATCACTGCCTTCGTGTTTCACTTGAATAGTTAGCGGCTGAGCTGAGTTATTCGTCAGGTATACATCCGTATCTGCTAAGCTAGGTAGCGCAACCAAAGCGCCTAGCAAAAGAGTCCACTGCGTCAATTTCATCTTGTTTTTCCATAGTTTGTGTTAGAGCAATCATTCTTATTAATTAATATGACTGGCACGTTAAATATGGATGACAAGTGACGATTCACCAGAAAGAGTTCGTGAGTTGTGATCTTTATTCGGATTAAATTGAGGGATTTGTGGTTAGTTATTGTATCGACATAGTTAGAGATAAGAGTGGATATGGAAATCACCTGCCATTGCGGTAACATCGTTGTTAAAGCGGATCTTCCGAAAGAGATAGCATCATGTAATTGCTCTATCTGCCGCCGATACGCAGCGTATTGGGCGTACTACTCACCAGAGCAAGTAACGGTTCGCTATTTGAAAGAGCCTTCTGTGTTTTATATTTGGGGAGACAAAGAAGTAGAGTTTCATCGCTGTAATCTGTGCGGGTGTTTAACACACTATGTTACGACAGAGACGTGCGATACTGATGTTGTAGCGATCAATATGCGAATGGCAGAAGAGGAAGCCTTGAAAGATATCCCGCTAAGACTCATTGATGGTAAAAATTACTAACTAAAGCCAGGCTCAAGTCTGGCTTTTCTCTTTCTAGTCCGCTGACTTTATCTTTGATATTTCAATCAGTTGTACAACATTTCTCAGAGCTATAGTTGGCAAGCTGCTTTATAAATTGGAGCTAAATATCTATTTTATGAACTAGCCTCATAAATTTTATGCAACTCAATTCATTTTGGATGCTGTAGTGAATATAACAACGCGCTCAAATATATAACTAATCAATGAGTGTTGTTATGTCTCATACCCGTCTATTCCCACGTCATCGCTTGGCGCTCGCTTGCATGCTTGCTGGTGTTTCCAGTTTCTCATTCGCTCAAAAGCAGTGCGATGTCACCGATCTTCAACAAGCCCCTGATCTTGCGTCTGCTGTGTCTGAAGCCTCTCATCATTGTTACAGTGATTGGTTTTCTGCACCTGCTGATTCACTCGACGATATCTACAGTGAAGCGAGCTTAAGCCGTATTCAAATCGCGTTAAATCAAGCCATCGCAAGCTATCGCGGTGAAGCAGAGCAAGCGCGCAAACTCGAAAACCTGGGTGAGTTTGTACGTGCGGCTTATTACGTTCGTTCTAACGCGCAACAGCCGGACTTCTCTCAGGCTTTAGGCCAACGTTTTGCTCAGTCGATTAATGCGTTTTTGGCCAACCCACACGCGCTAGACCAAGGGCGCGAACAAGTGGGGGCGATGAAAAGTCTGACGTTGATGGTCGACAATGTGAAGCAACTGCCTCTCACAATGGACGCGCAACTTGCGGCGCTACGTCACTTCAATCGTGAGACGGCGCAAGACACACAGTGGGTCGATGGGCTGAATAATCTTTTTCGTGCGATGGCTGGCCATACGGCGCGAAATGATTTCTACCAATACATGGCGAACCATACGCAGCACATTGATACGTTAGCAGCGTTTGCTCGTGATAATGCTTGGGCATTGGATACAGATGCGAGCTTCTTGGTTTACAACGCCGTTCGCGAAACCGGACGTTTACTAGCCAGCCCAAACCAAGCCACCAAAGAGAAAGCGCTGCGCGCTATGCAGCAAGTGATGGAGCAAAACCCGCTTGGTAGTGAACACGACAAGTTGTGGCTGGCCGCCGTCGAGATGATGAGCTTTTACGCGCCAGAGGGGTTGAATGGTTTGGATATCGAGCAGGCGAAACGTGATTTGGCGGCTCGCGTACTGCCTAATCGTCATGAGTGTCAAGGACCTGCGATCATTCGCTCTCAAGATCTCACGCAAGATCAAGCGATTCGTGCCTGTGACGTGTTGGCTGAAAAAGAGGCTGACTTCCATCAAGTGGCGAATACGGGCTATCAACCTGTGGCAGATGACAGCAATGAGCGAGTTGAAGTCGCCGTGTTTGCCAACAATAGCAGCTATGTGGATTACTCCTCTTTCTTGTTTGGTAACACGACAGATAACGGCGGTCAGTATTTGGAAGGTAATCCGGCACAAGCAGGCAACGTGGCGCGCTTTGTCGCTTACCGCTATGACAACGGTGAGGCGCTCTCTATTCTCAATCTAGAGCACGAATATGTTCATTACCTCGATGCTCGCTTTAATCAGTATGGATCGTTCAGTGACAATTTGGCGCATGGCTACGTTGTTTGGTGGCTAGAAGGTTTTGCTGAATACATGCATTACAAACAAGGTTACGAGGCAGCGATTGGCATAATTGCTAGTGGAAAGATGAGCCTATCGGATGTATTCGCGACTACTTACTCTCACGATACCAATCGGGTCTATCGCTGGGGCTATCTCGCAGTGCGCTTTATGTTGGAAGAGCATCCGCGAGAGGTGGATAGCTTACTGGCACTTTCTCGAACTGGTCAGTTTGCTGAGTGGGCTGAGCAGGCACAGTTATTGGGTGAGCAGTACAATGGTGAGTTTTCCCGTTGGCTAGATTCTGTCTCTAGTGAACCTCAGCAGCCTGAACCGAACCCAGATCCAAATCCGGTTGAGCCGACAGAGCCTTCTGATCAAGTAAAGCAACTCGCAGCAAATCAGAGTGTGGTGCTCAGTGGTGCAGCATATAGCGAGCAGCTGTACTACGTTGATGTGCCAGAGAACACGACTCACTTTGATGTGGCAATTCATGGTGATAGCCAAGGCGATGCAGATTTGTACATCAGCTTTGAAAAAGAAGCCCATTACTACGATTTTGAATACAGCCAATATGGCGATGGCAGCAACGAAATTGTGACATTTGAGCAAGAGCAATCGGGTTACATCAAACCGGGTCGTTACTACATCAGCATTGCGGGCCGTTCGGACTTTAATGATGTGGCGTTAAAAGCATCATTGGAAACAGAAATTCCAGCGCCACCATCACAAGAGCAAGATGACTTAACTCCAGTGGTTCTGAAATCTGGCCAAGCGCGAACTTTAACGGTGCACCAACAACGCTACGCTGCGGTTTATGTACCGCAAAGTGTTCAACAAGTAAGAGTATGGCTAACGGACAAGTCAGGGCGCGGCAACGTTGATTTGTACGCCAGCCAAACCTATTGGCCAACCGAGGGGCAGTACGAGTACGCATCCAACTATTGGGGCAGTAATGAATACCTAGAGCTTTCGGTAAAGGAAGCTGGGTATGTGCACTTTTCACTGGTTGCCGATGGACAAGGCGACGATGTGGAGATGGTCGTGTATTTCCATTAATGGAACCAAGCAAAGCCGAGCATTTGTTCGGCTTTGCTGCGTCATTGTATTGGTTGAATTTAGAAGGGAAGGTTAACTAACAAGTTTATATTCTCACTAAACTTATGATTTATTTTACGTTATTTGTTTGGTTTACAATAGAAGGTCGTTAATTGATATAGGTCAATCTTATCATTGATTATTTTGTTAATAGATTTGTTTCATGAATGTTAATCAAATCCTGTGTGCTTTATTGGCCGTAGTGTTTAAAAAATAATCAGTTTTAACATCGTTTTTTGCCATAAGAACCATCGATTTTTTGCATTTCATAGCTGAAATCAATTCTATTACCGTGGTTTCCAGAGCGCATCAATAAGAAATTGCGCCACTCTAGTGAGATATACCATCACTTGAAAAGGAAGCCATACTATGAAAACACTGATAGCTGCCAGTCTCTTAACTGCGTTGTCGTTTTCTGCCTTTGCCGAGCGGCAATCGAGCGAGCCAATCCAAGTCATAGAGCCTGTTGTTGGCTTGGACCAGAGCAAAGTCGACTTGGGTAAAACACTTTGGTTTGAGCCACGTTTATCAGCCTCGAACACCATCTCTTGTAACTCTTGCCATAACCTAGCGAAAGGCGGGGTAGACAACCTCCCAAGTTCGATCGGTCACAAATGGGCGATAGGTCCTATTAACTCTCCAACTGTCTTGAACTCCGATCTTAACTTCGTTCAATTTTGGAACGGTAGGGCTAAAGATTTGCGCGAGCAGGCGGCGGGTCCAATTGAAAATCCATTGGAAATGGCGTTCAGCCATGATTTAGCGGTTGATACGTTACAGTCTATTCCCCAATATCAGGCTTGGTTTAAAGCGGCGTATGGTGTCGACACGATCACAATCACTGAGGTCACCGACGCGATTGCCACGTTCGAGCAAACCCTTCGCACGCCGAACTCGCCCTTTGATCAATGGCTCAAAGGGGAGGACAGCGCGCTGACGACCGCTCAAATTGAAGGCTATCAGCTCTTTAAAGAGAAAGGGTGTACCGCGTGTCACAGTGGCCCGCTTGCTGGTGGTCAGATGTACCAGAAAATGGGACTCGTGAAACCGTTCGCGACCGATAACCCAGATATTGGGCGCAAAGCCATTACTGGAAACGAGTTTGATAAGTTTGTCTTTAAGGTTCCGACCTTACGAAACGTTGAACTTACATATCCCTACTTCCATGATGGTTCTGTCTGGCAGTTGGAAGAAGCCGTTTCGATGATGGCGGATTTACAGCTGGGCAAAAAGTTGACTAAAGATGAATCCGGTAAGATTACTGAGTTCCTCAAATCGTTAACGGGTGAGCAGCCGAGTATTACGTTGCCACACTTACCGCCTTCCGCTGACGAGACAGCAAGACCTAACATCTAACGCTCTAGAGCCCTTAATTGGGCTCTTTTCGTTTACATTGCTGGCAAATTTCGACAAGTTCGCTGCGATTTTCACCGTTATGTTGACTAAATTTAAAATAACTCCCCAATGATTCGAATATTGCTCTATAATCTGCGACCGTTATTTTGGTTATGCTTTGAATTAGCCGTTAGCTTTAGGAACAACATATGTCATTTGCATCACAAAACTTTTCTCCAGAAATCGTGAAAGCACTTACAGAGTGTGGCTATGAGAAACTGACTCCAGTCCAACAAAAGGCGATCCCTTTTGCTCGTAAAGGGCATGACATTCTAGCTAATGCGCAAACCGGCACAGGTAAAACTGCAGCGTTTGCTCTTCCTATTGTCCAGAACATTCTGGAAAACGAAAAGCCGCGCCAACGTCACCAAACTCGTGCGGTCATTCTGGCTCCAACTCGTGAGCTTGCGGCGCAAATCGCATCAAACATCCAAGATTACACCAAGTACACAGATGTGAAGACCGTGGCCATTTACGGCGGCGCGAAAATGTCATCTCAACAGAAAGCGTTGGAAGCTGGCGTAGATGTGTTAGTCGCGACTCCTGGTCGTCTGATTGAGCACATGGATATGAACAATGTGTCTCTAGCAAACCTAGAGTTCTTAGTTTTTGATGAAGCTGATCGCATGTTGGATATGGGCTTTATCTCTGCGATTGAGAGTATTATGGCGGGCGTTAATACTAAGCCACAAACGATGCTTTTCTCCGCCACATTCTCAGCTCAAATGAACACCTTGGCGGGCAAAATTCTTCGCCAACCAAAACGTGTTTCCGTAGCGCGTGAAAACGTGACTGCCGATACGATTGCGCACGTGGTTTACCCTGTAGAACAAGAGCGGAAACGTGAACTGCTTTCTGAACTGATTGGTCGTAAAAACTGGCAGCAAGTACTGGTGTTTGTAAACTACAAAGAGACAGCGAATGAGCTTGTGAAAGAGCTGAAGCTAGACGGTATTAAAGCGGTACTTTGTCACGGTGATAAAGCGCAGAGTGCACGTCGTCGTGCATTAGATGAATTTAAATCGGGCAAAGCACGCGTAATGATTGCAACGGACGTTGCCGCTCGTGGTCTCGACATTCAAAATCTGCCACACGTGGTGAACTTTGATATGCCATTCTTAGCGGAAGATTATGTGCACCGTATTGGCCGTACTGGACGTGCGGGTCAGCGAGGTAATGCGGTATCTTTTGTAAACCGCGAAGAAGAGCTTACGCTGCAACAGGTTGAGACCTTAATCGGCCAGCGTATCTATCGTAAAGAGTTAGAAGGGTACGAGCCGAAAAACCGAGACGCGCTACTAGAACGTATGCACACTAAGCCAGCGTTCAAGAACCGTAGAACGCGTCAAAACAACCCAAGTGATTCAAACCAAGGGGCAGCAGAGCGACGCTCTCGTTTACGCCGAATGATTCGCAGTAAAAATTCTTAAAAACAAAAGGAGCCTAGATGGCTCCTTTTGTTTTCTCTATGTATAGAGATGTATTACTGCTTTTGAAGTTGATAGTGCTCAGCGAGATCACCTTCTACTCGCTTTCCATTCATATCTAATTTGAACAGCACGTTTTCACCAACAAAGTATTGGTTGGCACCACTTTCATTTTCTAGGGTAATAATTGTTCCTTTATCATTCCAGCTAAGCTGGCCGTGTGATTGGAAGACCCCATCTTCTTTACCTAGATAAGTTTGATTCACGCTGTAGCTACCATCATGGTTAAGTGTGACTTGAGTTTCGATGCCTTCACAATCCGCGCAAGGAAGGGTGCCAAAGTAAGTGCCGTTCCAATCAAGAGCGTTGTTCGCTGTGTGTTCATCTATTGTCGCTAACTCTGTTTCGGTCGCGTCATTTTCAGGTGCGGTAATTTCCGTTTCAACTACAACTTGTTCTGCTGATGCAGTGGGTTCAACAACTTGTTCATCTTGGCAGCCTGCGAGTACAGTTACAGCACCAGTAAGGCTTAAAAGTAATAGCGCTTTTTTCATCTTACTTTCCTATGGGTTGGGGGAGGTGGCTTAATGGTAAGTTATGACAGTTGTCGCTCGTCAGAGCTGCGTGAGATCATCAACAGGTTTTAGTGAGGTTATTGGTTAAGCTTTGACATAGGGAGTGATTGATAGATGAATGTCTAGGTTTTGCAATTTGCTTTTTCGAATGAATTCAACTGGGTTGCATCTCGTGCTCATCTTATTTCTGAAAAATAGCAGCGTAATCTTCACCTGTAAGAGGAGAAGAGTGAAGGCGACTGGCAACTTATGTAGAAATGCTGTAAATGATAGAGATGATTTTTGAAGGTGATTAGAGGAGCGTATATGGCAACGTTAATGACAGAACGGCTTGAGATTATCAGTATTAACTCTGATTTTGACTCGCTTAAAAAAGACACGCTGGTTACACAACTGCCTGATATATTAACGGAAAATGTAGTAGAGAACCTACCTCCTTACTTTCATGATTTGACGACTAAAAGCGCTGCTAAAGAGTGGTTAAATAAAATGCTATCGGAGAGTCAGCTCTATTTGGTTAGGAGTATACAAACTGGTGAGGCGCTCGGTTTTCTTTTTACTTATGAAGGCTGCGATGGTGATGTGCATATAGGTTTTCTATTAGGAGAGCCCCATTGGCAGAAGGGATTTGCAAAAGAGCTGCTTAAAGCTTTTATTGAGTTCGCGTTGACTCAAACCAGCTGGAAGCGTTTGGTTGGTGGAGTGGACTCTCAAAACCAAGCGTCAGCAGGTTTACTGACAAAGCTTGGTTTTAAAAAGCTAGCTGCGCAAGACAGTAACGTTGTCTTTTTCGAATACATTTTGAGTTAGTTAGGCTAGGAAACTAACGTTAACTTTGTTCACGTCTCGCTATTTACTCATCATTAGCTGATATCAGTGATTCAAAATGCGGGTTCCCATGAAGCCCTTCCAAATCTGGTTCAGTATTGATCAAGTCTCTAATTGATGGTGTCGCTTCAATTGCGCGCTCAAGATCTTCAATAGCTTGCTCTTCAATACCTAAGCGTGAAAATGCACATGCGCGTTGATAGAGAGCCGGCCCATTTGTTGTATCGAGCTCTAAGACGCGGTTACACAAGCTTAATGCCCAGTTGTACTCTTTTATCTCCATGGCGGCATCGGCTTTGTATGTGAGTGCTTCTAGATCACCTGGTCGAATGGATAGGATTTCGTCGTAAACCTCGATACGCTGCTCTGCAGTTGGCATGTTTTGAGCGCGAAGCCATAGATTGTGTATTTCGTTAATTCGTTCAATTTCTTTGTTATTCTCGCTGATAATACGCGTCTTTCTTTTCAAATCTCTTTCAAGAGCGCTGAATTTTTTCTCATACTCTTCAGCGATGGCTTCTAAGCGTTTGTCAGCCATTTCTTTGGTGTTGTTCTTAAACTCACGTAAAGACTGCCAACCTACAAATGCTATCAAGGATGCAACTCCCGCGATAATATAGAAAAAGTAGGTAACGGTTACGTTGGCATAGTTAAGTGATTTGTCAGCAACGGCAAGTTCACGATCTGTCATTTGTATTGTTAGTTTCTTTTCAAGATCCTGCTGGTCTTGGCGCAAAGATTTTAGCTCATCAAGGATATACCGCTCCATGAGCGGACGGTCCAATAGTTCACTGTCTGAGTGTTTGACAGGCTCGGCAAAGCTAAGTTGGGAAAATGTAAGAAAAGATGCAATAAGAATGAGGAGAATTCGCATACTGACTTTACGCTTATAGTTGTAGTAGATAGGTAAACAGTAGCAAAATCAAACATGATTGAATATCAGTGACAAGAAGTTTTTCGCGGGCTTACTAATGAGTTTTGGCTGAAGTTACCCTTCCTTCAGCCATGAATATTTTCTACTTGCTGTGTTCAAATAGTTGATGAGACATCTTACTAATTGCTTCTTTTCGACTCTTTACGTTGAGTTTTTTGTATAGTTTGTAGACATGTGTTTTTACGGTGCTTTCAGCGACAAAAAGTGCCTCTGCAATCTCTAAATTTGATTGGCCTTGAACCAATCGCTCTAAAGTTTGTTGTTCTCGTTTAGTCAGATTAGTGCTCAATTCCTTGTAGTTTAATACGTAAGGTCTAGACTCTTTGAGCATTCGCACCATTAGTTTACGTGGTAGCCACATGTCATGCGTACTTACCGCATCTAAACATCTAAACAGGTGCTCAATAGGAGCATCTTGATAAAGAATACCTTTAAGGCTTCTATATTTGCACAGTTCAATATCTGCATTTCCATCGGGTACGTCATACACGACTAAATTGCTATTCTTATGAGAGAAAAAATCTAGGATATCCTCAGTCGCATTGTTCAGTACATTGAATGAAACCAGACAAATGTTCTGTTTGTTCGATGACGGAGTTCTATGTTCGCAAAAGTGTTGTGGTGCTTTTCTCGTAAACTCAAATTTTCCTTTCTTCTCGATTTCGCGTCGAATGAATTGGTTTTGAATGCAGTTATAACCAAT
>NZ_CFHWOM010000015.1:53005-70124 GCF_984391705.1 Vibrio sp.
AACTTACCTTGGTTATCTGAACTCACAGCAATTGAGTACCCTGAGTTTGTTTGCACCCAAAGCTTAGGTGCAGAATTGACTAATTTATATGAGCTTAGTTCTCCAAGGTCTAAGTTATAGTGATTTTGGGCTATCCCGTAGAACTGGATTTTTGCGATAGGCAGTACATTCATCGTTATAGGGATCGATTTAGGAGGTAAAGAATGGCTTGAGTGTGAGCCAATCAGAGCCACCTCGAGTTTGCCTTGGTAAGTCCCTGCTGGTTTCCATTGGAGTGATGGATAGCGTAATTGAAATGTTTTTGAGGGCTGCTGATCGGTTAATTGAACTTTCCACTGGTTGCCAACTAATTGTCCATTTCCGTGCCATTCGAAGTCAAGTTGGTCGTTATTATTACTTAGCAGGCTTTTCTCTCCGTTATCAAGCGCGATAGAAACTGTTGCGAGACATTCCTGCCCAGAAAAATCAGCTTTTACCCGATAACTGTTTGAAACCGAAAATTGGCTCGAAGAAGCTATATTGTATCTAATTTGCTCAGATATTGCTTCCAACGATAGCTTTTGAATTTCACAATCAGAAAAAGCAAAAGTGGAGTAGAGGAGTAATGGTAAAGTCGTAAGTTTGGTGTGCGTTTTAATCGACATATAAATCTCCTAATCGAATCAATACCTCACTATTAGGGCTGAGAGTGATTGTTAATGACTGCTGGCGACTATTATTAAGCGTCAACTTATATCTACCAGCTTTTAATCCGGATATAGCAAACAGTCCATTCCGGTTAGTGAAGAACTCAATGGGTTCTTGTTCCCCATCAAGATCAATAGCTTTACCAGCCATCAAGGCAAGAGGAGACTCAGATTGTTTATCCAGCAAAGTTCCGATCACAGTAAGTACTGCATCAGAGCCGACCTGCAATAAGTAACCTTGTTTGTAACCAGGATTTAGCCAGAACGCGCCATCGCCTAGGTCATAGCCTGGAGGGAGGTCTTCGACGTCATAGGTTAGTAAGCGTGTGTTGTATGCCACTAGGTCAGGAACGAGGGCGCTTTGTTGACCGTAACTGAAAACACGAGCATGTTCTCCATCGCTACTTGGCTCGATAGCCATACGATTTTCTTGGAGACTTGAGTGCTTTCTCACTATAGCAAAGGCATCGCGAACAGGGCGCCCGACAGCAAAACTTGTGCCCGCAAATGCTAAAGCACTGCTCAGTTCTACCCGAGTATTGTGGCTTCGAGAGTTCTCGCTAAAGTTATCAACTCGTGTGGTATGGTCCGCTATTGCGATAAATTGATTACCCGTGTAGTTGACTCCAACATCAAGGCTAGTATCGACGTCTCTGCTACGTACTATTGAAGCAAAACTGGACACTCCACCAGTGTTACCTATGTTGTTTTGATAGGTGTAATCCAACGATGCTTGATCGTTGTCACTACTGTAACGGCTAACGACACGTGTTGTTTTTCCAAAAGGCCAACTTAACGTGATTGACGCGCTCCATTCATCACTGTCTACCTTGTAGTTTCGAAAATTTACTTTTGCGCTCCAAGTTGCTGGTGTGGCGAAAAGCGAGCCAGATAAACTCGGGCTTAAACTAAAATAGTCATCGTTTTCGTCGATGCCTAGGCTATATCCAAGAGATAAAGCTGCTCTAATATCGTCAATGAGATACATGGAACCAAACGCTGACGCATAATGGCTGACAGGGTTTATTGGAGATTCATCTACGTCGTAGCTTCTAACGCCAGCATAATGCTCTGATTGATATTCGTAGATGATACTAAACTGAGGTCTGAGGAGGTCGTCATCATCAAATTCGGCGTCAAAAGCTGCTCTATAGGCGTGGCCTGATCCAAGAGTAGGGTGGTGACTGAAAGATGGTGAAAGCTCTGTAATTCCCCACGGAATAGCGAAAAGCAATGTACCACCGTATTGATATAAATCGTTTCTTGTTTGCGCATTTATGCCGGCAGTTAGCCAAGATGCCACACCGACATCTAAGTATCCATGAACTATTTTTTGGTCTGTGAGGTATTCAATTTGTCTCTGATTTCGTTGACTTGGTACACCATACATTAAGCTATATTCGAACTCTCCAGAATCGAGTAGGTCATTCCCCGTAGCTACCGAAAACTCAATGCGCTCTTGTGCTCCGCTAGGATCAGTGATGAGTAACTGCACGTCATTATTTCCTTGGGCTAAAGGGATGTCGTTGAGGTTATAGCTCCCAGCACCTAACGTGAGGCGTTGAACTACGACCCCGTCTACGATGACATCGACGCTTGAAGTGCGCTGTAACGTAAAGGATTGGTTTGCGGTTGGCCGGATGTTACGAGTCGGTATAAGCGTGAAATCTCTTGTGATACCCACGCCGAAGACATCTGTAGCGTCCTGTAGTAATTTGCCAGTGTTGTACATGTCACCGATTACAATACGTGTTCCTTGATTGGGTACGTCATAATTCAGTCGAGTTCCTTCTCTGACGTAGATAGGGGAGCTGTTTGTATTAGTCTCATAGGTCGCCTCATATTCCAGATTGAGTCTTCCTAGTGTTAATCCACCATCAATTCGTGAGTTGTATGAGTCGATTCGCTCCCTTTTAACATCGATAGATTGACTTGAGTTTGCGTTGAAACTGACGTTTAGATAGCCAGAAACAAATTGAGGATCAAGATAGTTAAAATCATCATAATCTTGCGACAATGATATGCTTCTAATTAAGCTAGCGTCTGCAGGCACTGTGATAACGCACTCTAGAGTTGATAGATCAAAAGTTAAATCTAGTCCAGCTTGTAAGAAATCATTTTGGGTGAGACGTTGTTGATGTTCAGATTGTGCCAATTTTGTCAGTGCAGCTTCAGAAACTAGGCTAGATAGCAAGGCGATAGTACTTTCTTTCGGCAACTCGATCTTATTGTCAGCTGTAATAGTAATTAATGCCTCTCCAAGCACTGTGTCGCTGACTCTTAGTAACGAGGAAAGCTCCAAATCTCGCCCTGTAGGGTTTAGAACAATTTCCTCTTGGCTAGCGCTTAACGTTGAAACAAGCACGAACCAAAGAATAAGCACTTTGAGAATAATATGAATAGCAATTTCACTAATTTTCATTGCCATAATAACTTCCCATCGGGACATTTACAGGGTTCGCTAAAATTATGTTGGAATAAGGGGGTATAAAATGCTCTTCAAGCTCAGGTTCTTCCTTATCAAATATATTATTAGGGGTGTCGAAAACTAAGTTTTTTGAGTATATGAAGCGGTTTCCGTTGTTCTCCATACGCGCAGAGCCATTGTTATTGACATATAAAGTGACATTAGGTTTTTGGGCGCCTGAGTAGATATGAACTAAAGTATTGTAATGGACCTGGAAATTAATACTTGGGTAAAGTTCAGGATTTGATCTATTAGGAGAGGTTAAGTTAATTTGACTGAAACGCACAAAATAACTTTCTGATTGAGAGAGTTCCTTAGTGCCTAACCATTGCAATCGAAATGCTTGCTTATCACCGGAATCCAACAATACGGCAGGAGGAAATACCATTAGAGATTCATTGTCATATTGTCTATCGTAAAGCTTCCCATCGGTATTGAACTTTAGTTTATATACATTAACCTCTATAGCTAGCTTCTCTGTGGAATTATTAGTAATGATAATTTTTTCTGAATTTTTTTTATCAATGTTATATTCCAAAGTTGTTGGAGAAAGAACAACGCCATAGGAATTGCTAAATACAATTGTCAATATTAATCCTATAGCGAATTTTTTCATACTACTCTTCCTCTGCTATATCAATTTTTAATTGTTTGACATTGAAGTTATCAATGGGTGTCATTTCAAAAAAACGTGTTGAGAAAGGAAGAACTAAAGTTCCAGCGATAAGCCTACTGATTTCAACGCCTTTGAGATATTTGGAATTGTTACCATCGTCTAGAGTCCAGTTTGTTCTAGAAAGGCGTCCGTAACTGTCTCCTTTGTTTTCTACTTCGACCAGCCATTTTCCATTTTTGGGCATAACACTTTTAATGTTGAGATCTGGGTTTGTATTTTTAGGTCGAATGTTTACCAGAGTGTTAAACTGCAACAGTAGTCCCATTTGGCCACTATCGTCTTCGGAGTTTTCAACGTTTACTTGCTTCACCGCAATACGATACGATTTAGATTGAGAGATTGATGGGTCGCCTAAATAACGAACCATTATAGATTGAGAACGTCCAGGTTTAATAATCGCAGTCACAGGGATAACCAAGAGATCATCGTCAGCTGGAGATATAGTTTCATTGCCATATTGGTCCATTGTCATTGATAATGGGTACAGTTCGACGGTTAAAGGCTTTGATGACGTATTATCAACACGCATCGACATTTGTGCCCGCTTTCCTATTGGCTCCATTTCGGCAACCATAGGTTCTACGCGGTAAGCATTTGCCATTGAGGAAACTGCAAACAAACCAATAAAACTAATCCAGCGCAACATGCTTAGCTCCATCTATGTGTTAAATAAGAAAGGAGGCCGCGTGGTACAGCCTCCAGATATGGTTAGTTTGATGTAATGTTTACAGTCAAGGTATCAGAGTATCCACCAGCCCAAGCGGCAGTTTCTGTGGTCACTACGTCAAGCGTTGCGCCTACACCTGTCGCAAGAGTAGCTGAGCCGGCATAAGACATTTCTTCTGACACGTCATTCAGTCCAGGGCCTCCCGGAGTATTCAATACAAGAGGCGTCAAACCTGAAGGGGTGAATGTGGCTGTGTATTTCAGAGCATAGTCTTCGTTATCATCGGATTCTAAACCACCCTCAGCACTTGTCAGTTTCACTGTTGCGCCATCAATGTCGTTACACTGGATACCTAGGGGAATTGAAACAGATTGGGTACTTGTTACTAAACCTAGGTCAACGAGTTGTGTAGAAAGACCTGATACTTCACATACCGGAGATACGTAACCGACAAGCTGCACATCACCTGGAGCTGCGTGAATTGGAGTTGTTAAAACAGCTGTTACTGCAGCGGCACAAAAAGTTAGTTTTTTCATAAGAAAATTCCTTTAACTCAAATTGAAACATTTATTTTTAGCCCATTTCCAACGAGCTACTCAATCCACCAAATATGGCGGAGGTACTACTTCACGGTACTGAGAATAGAAGGGATAATGTCTATTTCTACAGTATCTTGATAATGGCCTGAATATAAAAGACCATGTTCCAGCGTTACTCTAATCTCTCCGTGGGATGAAAATGGAATAACGCCAAAGCTACTAATGTTGTTTACGTTAGTTAATTCTTGGCTATCAGATCTAAAATTTGTCTTTGTTTTTTTTATCTCTATTTCAAGAGTGTATTTCTCTATAATGTCGACGCTGCTATGGTTTAGTTTTAACCCTCCATTATGAGAAAGTATTTCTACGGAAAAAGGTTGGTTGCAATATAAATCAAATGGCAATGATTCCTGGTTTTTATTTGATATGTCTATTTGGTTACCATAGTTAAACTCAATTTCACATCGATCGCTTATATGTCCTTCTATATCCATTGTGAGGGACGAAGAATATGATTGAGCAGTTAAAAATAAACTGGATGGAAAAATGATGAAATACATACCAAGGTTAGATGCAATATTCATTTCTATCCCCAATAAAATTATCATTAACTCAGGGGAAAGTGTAAGTCGTATGAATCTAATGAGAGTGGTAATCTAGGTTGATATGAACGAGAAGAGTTGTAGCTAAAGTCGTGCTTATCCATATGTAAGGTTGTGCATTTGTTATGACTTTGCTTTTTTGAGCCTCTTGAGAGCAGGATATAGAAATTGAGGATATTTAGCATGGTGGATGCCGCAACGAATCTGAGATTGATCAGAATGATGTTACGACGTCATTTAAACGTATAGGTATAAGTATCCCAAGTAAGGAAGTATATGCCCTAGCTCAGTAAGTTTCTAAAGGTAAGGTTTAGGCGAGCCCCTGTATTTACTTTGGTTTTGGGTAAAGTATGCAGCCAAAATTTCTGCATTTCTCCAGCCATGATGAGCAAACTGCCTGAGGGAAGGTCAAATGTGATTTTCTCTTTTGTTATCTTGTGTTTTAGATGAAATCGGCGAGTTTCTCCGAAACTTAATGAAGCGATCACTGGGTTAGTACCGAGCTCGGGCTCATTATCACTGTGCCAGCCATTGGAATCTTGGCCGTTTCGATACAAATTGGCTAACGCGGAGTTAAAGCGTGAGTTAGCAACTGACTCACATCGCTGTTTCAATTCGAGCAAATGAGGAAGCCATGGTTCTGGCTGCATGGTGATATTGGAGTATTTATAGGGGGAATCGCCATACCAACATTGCAACCGTGGAATAGGCATGGTTTTACCAAACAGTGTGATTTTATCCTTTCGCCACTCAATTTGGTTACGCAAAAGCTCAAATAGCTCATCTGCTTCGTTTGACGCGATAAAATTTGGTGACCAGTACAGCCTACCGTTTTTGACAGTGTGCCATGAGTCCGGAGCCAATTTTATTATATTTAGATTAGCCATATTGCTTTCTTTATTTCCGACAGTATTTATTACGACTTAGAGTACGAAGCGGGAGGTTACCGCGATAAAAGCGTGGTCACTGGCGTGTTTATCTTGTTCATAGTTGGGATTGGTTAGATGTGAATCTAACGTGTTGAAACTTGTCACATCCACTAACGATACATCGGAATCTGGATGGAACTCTTGTGACATTAGTATGTAGTCAAGCACATTACCCTTTGCAAAATGGTAGTGTGTCGCAGGGCGATGTTTATCGTTATCTTCCAGTAGATCCCAACTATCTTTTAACACCAAGTCACTTCCATCGCCATGCATTTGTTTTACTAGCCATCCTGTCGTATCACTGCAGATTGTCTGGTTCATATCCCCCAATAATACGGTTGGTTTAGGGTTGCTTCTGTATTCGTTCTCCATAAAGAGTCGCAACATCACTGCCTCCCATCCCCGCTGTTGGCTAGAGAGCCAGCTCCCAAGCAGTGGATACTCTAATTCGGGATGCGTTGGCTCTATTGGGCGCTGAGACTTTAAGTGACAAACGTAGACTGATAACTCTCCTAATACAGGCACTTCGATTAACGCGTGAATAGGGTGACGACTAAACTCTGGCAATGTGGGTGAATAGCCCTGACAGAGATCTAAAGGTGGCACAACTTTTTGGGTGAGCTTAATGGGAAACCTAGAGGCAATTGCAACAACAGGTTTTGAATAAATGTATTCATCTTCTACGTGTGGGTGTTCAACTGTCGAAAAGTAGGGATAGCCTAATTTGTCGAACAAGGTACTAGCCGCATCGATACTGAATACTTCTTGCAGACCAACGACATCGGCATCAAGCTGTGCCAGCTGTCTTTCTATCCATTGGCATTTTCCTAGCCATGCTTGATCATCGTATATGTTGTCAAACTCATAGAAGGCCGCTGGAGGTTCGACAAAATTGAAAAGGTTGGCTGTCGCGAATGTCAGTTTGTAATCAGTCAGCAAAGTGTGTCTCGTTTTTTATCCTGCTAACGTCAGTTTAACGAAATCCTAATCAATTTGCTCTTGTTCAATGACTCTTTCCTATACTTATTCAGGGAACCTTTTTTGAGGGATCAATTATGACAATTGCCACCCGATTTGATCACTATCTATACGAGCATGAAATCCCATTTCAAGTGGTAGACCATGCACATAGTGTCAGTTCTATACACAGCGGGAAGGCCGCTGATATTCCTTTAATGTGTTTAGCCAAAGGAGTGGTTTTGGAAGATCACGAAGGGCGACATATTATGGCTGTCTTACCTGCAAATAATAAGATTAGCTTGTCACGGGTTAACGATGAGCTTAATGCGAGTTTTCATTTAGTTAAAGAAAAGCAAGTCTACGAGATGTTTGATGACTGTGATAACGGAGCTGTTCCTCCGATGGGGAGTCCTTATCACATGTCGACGCTATGTGATGAGATGTTAACCAACTTGGATACAGTGTATCTTGAGGCTGGAGATCATGAAACCTTGCTTAAGTTGGATAGGGCAGCGTTCGGTCGTTTAATGGAGCAAAGCAAATGCTTTAGATTTAGCAGCCAAGTCTTCCATTAATACCTTTTCTGTGAATAGAATGCCTCTAGTATTTGCTAGAGGCATTATTGTTTTTCAGCAACTTAGAAGAGGTGACAATGAAGATCGGTATATTAATGGCTGGTGATACTCCAGAAGCTTTGCGCAGTGACTTTCCGAGTTTCTCAGAGATGTTTCAAGAGATGATAAGCCGTCAAATTGACTCGCCAACTTTCCAAGTGTTTTCAGTAAAAGATGGACAGTTCCCTAAAGACATTGAGGCGTGCGATGTTTGGTTGGTAACTGGCTCTGTTAGCAGTGCGTATGACGGTGATAGTTGGATCAACGATCTTGAGCAGTTGATTGTTGAAATTGATAGCAAAAAAATTCGTCTTATTGGGGTCTGTTTTGGTCATCAGATCATTGCCAAAGCACTGGGTGGTCGAGTTGAAAAGTACTCTGAAGGTTGGGGCGTCGGGTTGCACTCTTATCAGTTTTGTTTAGAAGGGAATGAGCCGAGAGCAGAGGTGTTTTTGCCTGCTTTCCATCAAGACCAAGTTGTTGAGAAACCCGTTAATGCGAAAGTTCTGATGACGTCTAAGTTCTGTATCAACGCAGCCTTAAAATATGGTGAGCATGTGTTAACCTGTCAATTTCACCCAGAATTTACTATTCCTTTTGAACGAGCGCTTATTGAACTCTATGCCAATGAAAGTATTCCTTCGGACGTTTATCAAGAAGCAATAGCAAGCTTTAACAAGCAACCCGATAATGATGTGTTCGCTAAGCTCATCGGTGATTTTATCCATCAGTAGAGAGTGGTGAGTTAGGGCAATTCACATCAAGGATGTATCTACGACATCCTTGTTGTGTTTGATTATTTTTGTTCAACAAATTCCCATTGCGTAACAGGGCTTTGAACCAGCATAACAGAGTCTTGGTGATAGAGTGTTGCGTATGCGTGGGCTATCGATTCTGCTTTAGCGATCTCTGCCTGCTTGAGGATAATAGTGACAATCTTGGATGTTTCTGCTTTGCCTTTCCAGTAACCTGTTGAATCAACAATATTAAAGCCATCGAAGCGAGAGGCAATGTGGTCTGTGACAAAATCGTTCCACTCGGTTTGGCTAACGCTTCCACCGTTTGGAATAGATAGGCCAAAAAATAGCTGAACATGAAATATGTCAGAAGCAAGGGTTTTGAACGGTAGGAGAAGAACAATTAGAATTATACTGACAGGAAAGATACGTTTTCCATATTGCATTATGTTAGCAGTCCTTTTTAACAAACAAATATAAGGGCATGGGTCTTGAACCCTGCCCTTACGCTATTAGGGGCTTAGATCCCCCTTAAATATCCTTTCGCACGACCGCACTCCATTTCCCACTGCACACCATATTGGTCGCGCCAGTAAAAGAATGACATTGGGAATGGTGACAGGACTATCGGTGGCCCTTCAACTTCATTATCGGCTCGTCCATCCGGATATCTGACCATCTCAACACCTGGTTGCTCTTTTAGGTGCTCAAAGGCTGCCATGATGTTGTTTACCTCTAGAGCTGTATGACGAACACCGCCAAGGTCGTTGGTATTTTTGACCGTTATCTCTTGGCTTCCTACAGGATCATAGTAACGCATTAGCTCGAGATATAGGCCGGCCGTAGGGTGGTGCAAAAACCGAATATCGACATCGACTTTGCCATTTTCAAAACCCGCGTCTTTAGCGAATGAAGCTAAGGTAAGCCTCGGGTAATCCATAATATCCCCTGAAGCATCGTACGCTTGCTCGAAGCCGAGTGTACGTTTGTAAAACGCGGTTGCTTTCTCCACATCGTCAACAATGATATTTAGGTGCGATACAGCGGACACGTACTTAGAGGGATCTTTGGGATCAACAATATCACTGAGTAAACGACTCGAGAAGTCGCTGCTGACGGCGGTACAGAAGAGAACCTTATGCGAGCTTTGGCAATCTGGTGAAGCGACTAAATAAGGTTTGTAACAATTGCTCGTTTTAAATCGATTTGCTTTGGTATCATCCTCTCCAATTCGTATTTCGACATTAACCTCTGTCCACTCAAAGTCATTGGGGTTGGTTGCAAATCCTGCGGCCAAGGCGTCAAACGGATTAAAGCCAGGCGCACCCAGTTCATTCGTCCACATATCAAGCCAAGGTTGTGTTTTCTGTATCAAGTAATCTGCGACGGTGCTTGTCCCTGCGATCTTGTCGAGATCTTTCTGTGATACCCAAACCTGATTAGCGAGTTCAAATGGTGCTAACACTATCGGAATTTTGCTTTCAATAAGAATTCTCATTGCGTCTGGGTCGAGATCGAAGTTTAAGTCCCTAAATGGAGTCTCTTGCTTAGGGCCGACGATAAAGCTTTTGTTCTCACTGCTACGCCCTGCAACTAGAATTATTTTTTCGATGTTGTGCACCAGCTCAGGGTGAAGGAGAACAACCGAAGCGATATTGGTCGCGGGTCCCAAAGCCACAATGGTTGTCGGCTTCTTTTTAAGGTGAGCAGCGATGGCGGCGACGGCGTCATTCTCCTCAATCGCTCCAATTTTTATAGGCCCATTTGCGCCTCTGGCGACTGGTAGTGCTATTGGTCCAAAACGATTTGCCAGTATTTTCGCTAGGCTGTATGACGTGTCGACATCGGTGTTCCCATAGCAAGTGCTGATACCTGCGACTTTGACATTGGTGGAATTGAATAAGCTTAGAAGAGCATAGGCGTCATCAACGTCACACGGGGCACCTGAACTAGAAGCGGTGCCGATAGAGAGATCGGTATCGACCCAAACAGACGCTGGTTCTAGAGAATCTAAGATTGTTCTTACCACTAAATCGACGGAGTCTGGGTTTTGACCTGTAATGAGGTTGTCTTCGATAACTACGAACTTCGCCCCCGGTTCTTCACACTCGTATTTTGCGCCTTTGCGTTTTAGTGCGTCTTCTAAATGGTAAGGAAGAGCTTCTATATACTGGTGAGGTGTTAAGGTTTCTTCTTTGTCACTGAATGCCGTGAGTTTCAGCCCCTCGACTAATGGGCTACCATCAGGCTTACGAGCTGAGAGAAGGCCTGTTGGGCCATGGCACACCGAGCCAATCAGTTTATTGTCCGCATAAAACTCACTGACGATACGAGCTAAGCCAATACTTTGCTTAAAGTCCCATAGTGTGCCGTGACCACCACAAAGAAAGAGTGTGTCATATGATGAAGTGTCTATTTGGTTCACAGAGGGAGTATTTTCTAGCTTGGACATGGCAAAAGGTGAGTCCATGAACTGCTTAACCCACTTTGTAACGAATTCTCCTTGAGCACTGAGAGGATCAGGGTGTGCATAGCCACCTTGAATAGAGGCAATGGTTACCTCATAGCCTGCGTTGTAAAAGCCCCAAAACGGAGCCGCCATTTCATTAAACCAAAAGCCGGTTTTTTTGCCCGTACCGTCCAACTCCCTGTGGCTGGTGACGACTAACAATACTTTCTTTTGAATCTTATTTTTATGTTGCTGATACTGCATTGGTTACTTCAAACTCCTTTTACTTCAATCGAATAACCACTTGGTTTCGGCCACTGTTTTTCGCTTCATAGAGCGCTTTATCCACGCGATTCAGAAGTGAATCGATAGTGTCGGAATACAGAGCCGGTGTAACGCCAATGCTGACGGTGACAGAGTTTGCTGGGCGGTTGTCTTGCTCTGCAATGACTCGACCGATTTTCTCTGCGTTGATACTCGCTGCTTCAATATTTGTCTTACATACGATCAGAAACTCTTCGCCGCCCCAGCGCGCGGGCGTGTCTTCAGAAGCAATGGATTGCTTTATAGAGTGGGAGACATTTTTCAGAATGTGATCACCTGCGCTATGACCAAATTGGTCATTGATACTTTTAAAGTTATCGACATCAAGCATGAGAAGAGACAAAGGCTCGTTGTTGTCATTCAATTGAGTTAACGCAAGCGCCAAGGTTTCTTCTGCATAACGGCGGTTATAAAGCCCTGTTAATTGATCAGTGGTCGACAATTGGTAAAGTGCTTTATTGGTTTCACGCAATTGCTCGTTAGCCTGGTAGAGTTCTTTAGTGCGCTCTTGAACGAGCCCCTCTAGGTTGTTATTCATCTGCTCAAGATCGGAAAACATTCTCGCATTTTCAAGCGAGATTGCGGCTTGCGAGGCGATGATGTTGAGGGTTTGTACGCGATCGGCTTGAAATGCCTGATCGGCGTGGTTGTTTTCTAAATAGAGTACGCCAGACAGCTTGTTTTGACGAATAATAGGGACACAGAGGACGGATAGGGAGTCCTTGTTTTCAAGGTATGGGCAGCGCTCAAACTGAGTGTCGTGTTCGTTTGGAGTATAGAGTACATCGGTCTTCGCATTAATAACGTAGCGGACGATTGAACGAGACAAGCAATGAGATTTAGAATATGGAGTATTCAAGCCGCATTTATCATCCTTGGAATCTTCAACGGTCACTTTCTGCGTTACGATGAACTCTCCGCCAGTTTCGAGCAGCAGCAGTCCTCTTGTTGCCCCCGCATTTTCTACCGCTAGATTAAGCAACTCTTCAGCTAAGGTATCCATATTGATGTGCTGAGATACAGCTTGAGATGCCTTAAGCACAGAGCCCATATCTAGTATTGATGAGAAATCTTCAGTGCCCAGCGTTGAGTCCAGAGTGGCACTAAAAGCGGTTGATGAAAGGGCTTTCTGGCTTAATAGGCTAGGATAGTGCTCACACATCCATTGCACTTTGCCTTTTGCTCCCCACTGCTCGTAGCCTTCCAAGGCTCGCGTGAGATATGACTCCGCCTGATAGGGTTTTCCGGCCTCTTGCCAAAACAGTCCTGCGAATTCATCGGCTAATGCAGCGTCAAACAGAAAACGAGATTCTAGAGCATATTCTCTTGCGAGCTCATAGTGATCAAATGCAGAAAGAACATCTTTGCTTAGCCTGAATCGTTCAGCTTTAAGCAGTAGATACTTGTGTTTAAAGTTGTATGGGCATAGCTCTGCCCATGCTTCAAACTTAACAATAATTTCATCTAACCAGACTAATTGTTCATCGCGTTCACTGTTGGCGAGCTTGCTAATGTTCGCTGCTAAAAGCAGACCGGTGTATAGACAGCTGTCGACTTGAATGATTTGAGCTTGGACAGTGCTCTCAATTAAAGGTAGCCACTCTTTGAGTGTACTTGTTGGTATGGTTTCTTGCGCTAGTAAAGATGCTCTTAATACTGAGTAGACGGTGTGACCAAGAAAGAAAGGTGCTTCTTGGTAATCTTCTATTAGCTGAGCAGTCGAAAAGTTTTCGTCATCAAGAGAGGAAAACGAGGCAGTTTCTCCTCTTAGGTGTTTGATTGGTTGCAGAACGATGATTTTCAGTAACTGAGCCACTTCCGTCAGATGATTTGACGTTAGGTAGTCGAGGCTTGCCGCGGACTGTTGTGCGACGTTGTCCAGAAGATCACCAGAGGCCAACAGTACGTGAGGCATTTGTAAAAACACCCAGCCAGCATAAGGGGAACCTGATTCAAGCGACAATTTAGAAGCATCGTACCAATAGTAGTAACTGCTTTTTAGTGGAGCAAGCCAGTGGTTTATTCCCAGTGAAAACACGTGATAGGTGTAGTTTTTAAATACTGGGCTCTGATATTTATCCGCTAATCTGATGGCCAACTGACCTATTTTATGCCCTAGGCGATATTCACCACTTGAGCATAGGACAGTTGCGTAGTTTATTAGCCCAGCAGATGTGACGCTGCAGTTACCCTGCTGTAAAGACAGGCGAGTACTTATTGCAGCAACTGCAGCAAGTAATGGGCCTTTCCCTAATAAATAGCCATCGGTAAAAGCGTCGAATAACAGCTCATGAGTTAAGCTGAATTTCGGGTCTGCATTATCTCGTTGATGGAAAACATCCTCAGTGCTTAGTGTTTCAAGCAGAGTTTCGATTGACGCTTTCTCTTTGCTAAACAGTTCTAGAAGAGATTGGTCATCATCCGGCAAGCTTATTCCTAACAACCGCAGCGCTTCGTATTCTAAGTCGACCGACTTTTGGTATAGTCCTTGGTGGTGATATTGTTTTGCTTGGATGTTGTACAAATGGAGCTTATCTTGTTCGCGTGTTAGCGTGTCTCTAAGCTTTGTATAAAGCCGCTCTGCGTTGTCGAATTCACCGACAAGATAGCAAGCTTGTGCAAGCTCAAGATCAACAGCAACCGACAGCTCTGCCCCTAGGTCGTCTTCTAGTTCATCGATAAGAGTTTTGGCGTGAACCAAGCAGGAGTGAGCGATAGTGAAGGCGGCTGACTTTTTCGCTGATTTAGCGGCTTTTAAATTCAGCTCAATTAGTTCACTTTTTTCATCTGAAGTAGCGCATTGGCAGCCTTGGTTCAAGTGTTCTACGAGATCAAACAGATGGTCGTCAGACTGATTGGTATGGTTGAGAAGATACTGGCCAATCACCCAATGCAGTTCTTGAAGTTGCTTGTCAGAAAGCAAGCTATATGCGGCTTGCTGGATCCTATCGTGAGAAAAAGTGAACTGGGTGTCTGGTAAGCGTTCTGCGCCGTCTGCTGTATTCAATTCAAAATGGTCGTCTAAAGGTTGGATATAGCCTTGAGATACAGCAGGAATCAAGTGAGTCGCTACGGTTGATTTGGTTTGGTGCGATAAGCCTGAAAGTAGCTCCAAGTTGAACGTATTACCAATGCACGCAGCGGATTTAAGTAAATCTAACGTTTCTTCTGCGAGATTGACCATATTGCTTTGCAGCATCGCAATCGAGTTCTCGGCTGGAGGCGTCGAGTGAATCTCGTCCCAGCGAAAATCCCAATGATTGCTCGCATAGTTAAAGAAAATACTGCCTTTTGAATAAAGCATGCTCAACATAGTTTTATAGACAAGCGGATTACCACCTGTTCGGTCACATAATACTTGGTTAAGCTGATGATTATCTTCTTCTGTTAGCTCTATCGTATCGCCTAAGAGCGCTCCAATCACTGGGCCGGCCAATTCTTGCAAATGGATGTCTATGACGTTTGTGCAATCGTGTTTTAGTGCAGGCATGGAAATCATCAATGGATGATGCTCAAGCACTTCGTTGTCTCGATAAGCGCCAATAACCATTAAGTTTGAACGGCTTAGACTTGGCGCCAATGCTTCAAGTAGAGATAAACTTGGGGGATCGATCCACTGCAAATCGTCAATGAATAGCACTAAGGGTTTGTCTGCTTTCCCTAATGCGCTGACGAGATTAAAAAATGTCGTGTTAAAACGGGTAGAGGCTGCTTCAGTTGAAAGGCTTGGGACATGGGGTTGGGGACCGATTAGTAACTCAAGATCTGGAAGAAGATCAATCAGTACTTGGCCATTGGCTCCCAAGCTCTCGACGATCAGTTTTCTCCAAGACTGAATGCTTTCTGCACCCTCAGACATGATTTGTCGAATCAATCGACTGATCGCTTGAGTGAATGCGGAATACGGCTGGTGGCGTAAGAGCTGATCGTACTTACCGCTAGCAATGTACCCGCCTCTTGACGCTAGTGGTTTGTAAAGCTCTCGAATGAGCGAAGTCTTACCAATGCCAGAATGTCCTGAAACGAATACAAGTTGTCCTTGTCCATCTGCCGCATAGTTAAAGGCTTCGAGGAGGCTGTTTATCTCATTGTCTCGGCCATAAATTTTATCAGGAATAATTAGGCGATCATTAAGGTCATGTATCCCCAGTTCGAAGCTTTCAACGGTGCCATGTTTTCTAATTGAAGTTAAACAGTTCGCGAGGTCTGCATGAAGCCCTTCCGAACTTTGGTAGCGATCATTAGGCGATTTACTCATTAGCTTAATGACGATGTCAGAGACTGCTTTGGGAATACTAGGCTCAATTTCAAACGGTGGTTGTGGGTCAAGAGCGATATGGCTATAGATTAGCTCATTAGTATCTTTAGTTTGAAAAGGGAGTTGTCCCGTGAACAGTTCGTATAGCAATACACCGAGTGAATAGAAATCGGTTCGGTAATCTAAACCGCAGTTCATTCGACCAGTTTGCTCTGGTGACATATAAGGCCGTGAACCTTCAATAGAAAGAGGTTTTACGACATTTCTCGCTTTGTCCGGAAACTCAATAGAGGAACAGAAATCGATTAAGGAAACTTCTCCGCTCTGGCCAATAATAACATTACTAGGCGAAATATCCCGGTGGCAGAAGTCCTGCCTGTGGACAAGCGATAGAATTCGAGATAGCTCAGTGCTGATCTCAAGCGCTTGTTCTAGCGATATGTCGTGTCGTTCTTGATAAACACGTAAAGATTGGCCTTCAATCCATTCTCTAACCAGTACTGCTGAATTTTTAAGTTCGAGGAAGTCATGTGGACTAGGAATACCCTTTCCATTGAGTGCATTTAGAATTCGATATTCTCTACCTAGTGCAGATAACTGTTTTTGTTCTGGAAATTCATTTGCGGGAACTTTGAGGGCAATGGCTACGTTACTGCCTTTTTTAAACCCTTTATAAATTTTGCTCTGATGTCCGTTGTAGATTTCAACTAAATCAGTGAAGCCTTCAATATCCATATTACTTTCCTGATTAGCGCCAAGGGTGGCTAAAAGCGATGTTGTGAGGTTTTGCAATAATACATAACCCTAAATTAGGCTTAGATTATCAACTAATGATGTAATTTATTGATAATGAGGTAGATATTCTGATTTACCACAGTGCTTTATATTGATAGTGCGAGTCATTTCATTTTTTTAATTCACGTTATTGATGAATTTGACACTTAACTTGATGGCTATTTGACCTATTTGGTTCTTCAGTTGCTTTAGAAGGACGATTTTGGGAGGTGAGGCTATTCGAATGGGCTAGATAAAAAAAGCAGCCCATAGGCTGCTTTTTCTGATTACAAGTAACGATTTCGCAAATGCGTTTTGAAGTGCTGGGCGTTCAGCGTTTCGCCTGTTGCTTGCGTTACCAGCTCATCGGTGGAAAGAAGACTACCCTTGCTCCAAATGTTTTCACCTAACCAGTTAAAAATAGGCGACAGATCACC
>NZ_CFHWOM010000016.1:0-68400 GCF_984391705.1 Vibrio sp.
GGGCACAAGTTACCAGCAGTTTTCTTGGATCGTTTGCCATACTTAATAATCGCTTCTAATGATGTATAAAAAATAGAGAGTAATACTACCTCATCAAGCTAGTGACTCCAAGGCATCAACGACTGGAATACCCTAGTTTTTTCAGGGTTCAGTATCGGCTGGTGGAGTGTTACGATTAGATGCATAAGGAGGACCTATGCGTCAGTTCACTTCAAAACAAGATTTTTGTGATTGGTTAAACCAATTTGAACACTCAAGCCTTGCACCTGAATGGGCATCAACCCCAGGTATTGTTACGGTAAAAGCCGATGGTTTTATTGTTTGTTTGCCCTTTGCTGCCAATGCATTGGTGGAGTCACTCGCGAGTTGGGTATCAGCCCAGCAAGCAGAAGGCGAGGTCGCTTCGTTCAACTGTGAGATTAAGGTTGAACCGAAGTCGTTAGAAACCAATGTTTCAGCGCAAGTCAAAGGCGTGAAGAACATCATTGCTGTTACATCGGCGAAAGGTGGGGTGGGCAAGTCGACCACTTCTGTGAACTTGGCGTTAGCGATTGCCAAATCGGGGGCTAAAGTCGGCTTACTTGACGCGGATATCTACGGCCCTTCTGTTCCTATGATGTTAGGACAGCAACATGCTCAGCCGGAAGTTCGCGACAACAAATGGATGCAGCCTATCTCGTGTCATGGTATCTACACGCATTCTATCGGCTATCTCGTATCGAAAGATGAAGCGGCTATTTGGCGAGGTCCTATGGCTGCGAAAGCACTTGCTCAGTTGCTCAACGAAACTGAATGGCCAGATTTGGATTATTTAGTGATCGATATGCCACCGGGCACTGGGGATATACAACTCACTCTTGCCCAGCAGGTGCCAGTGACAGGAGCTGTTATTGTTACCACTCCTCAAGACTTGGCTTTGGCGGATGCGCGCAAAGGTGCTGCCATGTTCAACAAGGTTGACGTACCTGTCATTGGTTTGGTTGAGAATATGAGTTATCACATCTGTAGCCATTGCGGTGAAAAGGAACATATCTTTGGTGCTGGCGGTGCGCAGAAGATGTCTCAAGAGTATGGTTTAGATTTACTCGTGCAAGTGCCTTTGCACATCAATGTAAGAGAAGACATTGATAATGGTTGCCCAACAGTCGTGGCACGCCCTGAATCGGAACATACGAAGCGTTACATAGATTTAGCTGAGTCTGTTTGCGCGCGATTATACTGGCAGGGTAAAGCAAAACCTGATTCGATCTTGTTTACTATGGTCGAATAAGTCTAAACAATGATTCAAAATGGGTGCTTTTTAAGCGCCCATTTTTCTTCTTATTCCTTGTAATCGTTTGCGTTTGGTTCTTTTATTCCAATTCCTAAATTGACGCCAATCACGACTGGCAACTGCAGTCTGAACTCCCTATAATCAGGCGGTTTACCTAAAATTGTCCTAATACACAGAGCTCATACCAGTGGGCACTGCTAGTATTAGCATATGACACCAATCAACATTCATCGGGTGCAAGAATAATGTCTGATAATAATCAATGCGTCATCGTCGGTATTGCTGGCGCGTCTGCTTCTGGAAAAAGTTTAATCGCGAGCACTATCTATAACGAATTACGTGAGAAAGTAGGCGATCATCAAATTGGTGTGATTACGGAAGATTGCTACTACAACGATCAGAGCCATCTGAGCATGGAAGAGCGCGTTAAAACAAACTATGACCACCCGAGCGCACTTGATCATGATTTACTGTGTGAGCACCTAGAGAAGCTGGTTAAAGGTGAAGCGGTTGAAGTGCCTGAATACAGCTACACGGAACATACTCGTACGGACAATACAACAACAATGACGCCAAAGAAGGTGATCATTCTTGAAGGTATCCTACTTCTGACTGATCCTCGCCTGCGTGACCTTATGCACGCAACGGTATTTATGGATACTCCGCTAGATATTTGTTTACTTCGCCGTGTGAAACGCGATGTTGAAGAGCGTGGTCGTACAATGGACTCTGTTCTTAAACAGTACCAAGAAACAGTACGTCCAATGTTTATGCAGTTTATTGAACCATCAAAACAATACGCAGACATTATTGTTCCTCGTGGTGGTAAAAACCGTATCGCGATCGATGTGCTGAAAGCTCATATTGCAAAACTTCTGAAAGCTTAAGCTATTAACAAGCTGTAAGACTTTATTTTTTATGAGAGAAGTGGCACTTTAGGTGCCACTTTCTTTTTATGGTCCTTAGTAAATCTGAGTGATCATTTATACTTGGGGCTGGCGTCATTTACAGTGAGCGTCAGTTCACACAGCAAGGATAATGCTAATGAAGAAACTGTTCCTTATTATAGCCATTCCTGTCATTGCGATCTTAGGTGCTCTATTAGCTCTAGTACTATTGGTTAACCCAAACCAATTTAAGCCAATGATTGTCGAACAAGCGAAAGCACAGACGGGCTTAGAGCTTGTTATCGATGGGGATATTAGTTGGCAATTTTTCCCTTCAATTGGCTTTGAACTCGGTCAAACTGAGCTTCGCAACCCGCAGGGTTTTAGCAAGCTCAATATGTTCAAAGTTGATAGTGTCATGATCGATGTATCGGTCACGCCATTGTTTAGTAAGCAGCTAGAGATTGGCAATATTGTGCTCGATGGTGCGCAAGTTTCTATTGAAACTCTAAAGGATGGACGAAGAAACGTTGATGCGTTAACTCAAGCGCAGTCTGCTCAGGCAGATGAACCAACGCCTTCAGCGCAGGAATCTACGTCGACAGAATCTGAAACAACTCAAACGTCTTCTTCGGCTTCAGATTGGTCAATTCAATTAGCTGGTGTGACGTTGTCTAACGCTGGCGTAGAGATTCAAGACTTACAGGCCGGTAGTTTCACCAAGCTTTACGATGTAAACCTGAACTTATCTGAGTTCGCTTTCGATAAATGGGTTGAAGCGGATTTTGGTGTGAAGGGTGAAACTAATCAGCAGAAATTCGCGGCGAATGGTCATGCGGAATTTCAGCTTGCTAAAGGTTTTGTTCAGTATGCTCTGCGTAACATTGAGCTAGATAGTCGTTTTAGTGATCCGACGACGAGCATGGAGAGCATCAAACTCTCATTGGATACGTTTGAGTTCGACAAAGCCAATGCACTGACCTACAGCGTAAAAGGTAAGGCGGCGGACTTAAAGATTGATATGAAGGGTGCCGCGACTTTGATGGTCGATAAAGCGATCAGCAAAGTAGTGATGAATAAGATGACACTCGATGCGAGCTTTGAGGGTGAGACTTTACCTCAGTCTCCGATGAAAGTTGATATGGCTTCAGACTTAACGTTTGATTTAAATAAGAGCCACTTAGCCTTTGTTCTTGAGTCACTAACAGCAAATGCATTGGCGTTTGATGGTAAAGCTGACGTGACGTTATCTGAGATACCTAAAGTGCGTTTCGCTTTGCATAGTCCAAATATTGATCTCGATGAGTTCCTTGGATTAAACCAAGCGTCGCAGGATACCAATCAAAAATCACAACAAAGTGCAGGTGAAACACAACCTTCCTCTCCAACGAAAGAAGTTGAACCTGATTTGACGGCGTTAAAAACTTTGGATGTTAAAGGTGATATCACCATTGATAAGTTCAAAGCAAGTAACGCCCACATGCAGAGTGTGAAAGCGGGTTTTTATGTGAATCGCGGTATCATGGAGCTCACGTCATTTAGCTCTAACTTGTACCAAGGCTCTATTTCTGCAAAAGCGAAATTAGATGGCCGCAAAACTCCAGCGACCTACACCGTCCACAAACGCATTCAAAATGTACACGTACAGCCTTTGCTTAAAGATGTTGCTGACAACGACATGCTAGAAGGCACAGGTAATATTAACGTTGACCTAAGTGGTAAAAGCCTCACACCTAGCGGAATTCAAAGTAACCTTATGGGCACTGTTGTGATTGACTTTGCTGACGGCGCGGTGAACGGAATTAACGTTGCCCAATTGATTCGTGAGAATTACGCGAAAATCAAAGGTGAAAAATTCGATGATACTGAAGGGGTACAAAAAACTGACTTCAGTTCAATGAAAGCGACCTTAAAACTGAATAAAGGCAATGTGTCCACTAACGATTTAGCGATGCAATCACCACTGCTACGAATTCGAGGCAAAGGGGATGCAAACTACATCAAGCAGACCGTCGATTTCACGGTTAGTACTTCGATTGTAGGCACGTTAGAGGGGCAGGGTGGTAAAGATATCGACGATTTAAGAGATATCACGATACCAATCAATATTTCAGGTAAGTGGTCTAAGCCAAAGTACAAATTGGTCTTTGATGATGTATTGAAGCAGAAAGCGGAAAAAGAAATTGACCGCGGCGTTGAAAAGCTGACTGATAAGATTAAAGATGAGAAAACTAAAGAGGCAGTAAATAGCTTGATCAAAGGGTTGTTTAACTAGGGATCTTTATTGGTAACACAAATGGCGCTATTCATAGCGCCATTTTTTATGGGCTTAACTAGGTTACCAATCGACCCCTTTCAGTGCTTTTACACCGGACTCGAACGCGTGTTTAACGTTCTTAACTTCTGAGACGGTATCAGCCATTTCAATTAGTGTGCGATGCGCCGCGCGGCCTGTGATGACCACTGATTGCATTTTAGGACGCTTGTTCAATGCCTCGACAACTTCATCTAATTCAATATAGCCATAGCTCACCATATAGGTTAACTCATCGAAAAGAACGACATCGATAGATTCATCTTGGAGCATGCGTTTACACTCTTGCCACACGATTTGCGCAGCTTCAGTGTCTGCAGTTTTGTTTTGAGTTTCCCAGGTAAATCCAGTTGCCATTACTTGAAACTCAACACCGAGCTTTTCCAAAAGGTTGCGCTCACCATTATCCCAAGTACCTTTGATAAACTGCGCAACAGAACATTTGAGCCCATGGCCAACTGCCCGGGCTACAGTACCAAACCCAGATGTTGATTTACCTTTGCCATTACCTGTAATTACAAGCAGTAAGCCCTTTTCTTCTTGAGCTGCGGCGACTTTCGCATCGACTTCCTCTTTCACTTTTTGCTGTCTGGCTTTGTGACGGGCTTCTTTGTTGCTTTCAGAGGTCATGGTAAATCCTTTTTTATTTCATAATTCTATGGCTATGATAGCGCAACATAACACAGGCAAACACCTTTGAATTTTATGGACAAAGGTGGCTAGGTAGAGAGAGAAAATGGCAAAGAAAATTTTGGTCGTGTGTATGGGCAACATATGCCGTTCACCTACTGGCGAAGCAATACTTCGCGCGAAATCAAACGAACGTGGTCTTGACGTCGAAATTGACTCTGCAGGTACCATTGGTTATCACCAAGGTAATCCACCGGATTCTCGTTCAAAATCGGCCGGTGAGAAGCGCGGTTATTCGTTTAAAGGGATTCGTTCGAGAAAGGTGATACCTTCTGATTTCGAAGACTTTGATCTTATTTTAGCAGCAGATAACGCAAATTTAGATGATCTTAGCGCTCAATGCCCTAAGCATTTGCAGCATAAACTCAAGCTATTTTTAAGCTACTCAAGCTCAAATTATGACGAAATCCCAGACCCTTACTATGGTGGCGATCAAGGCTTTGAACTGGTACTGGATTTGATAGAGGATGCCAGTGATAGCATCCTGGATATGCTTGAAAAGCGTTAAGCTGCCATGACTCGGCCGCTGAAGTAATCGTTAGAAACAATGTACTCGGTGTTACGGATCAGTTCATCTTGGATTTCTGCCCAATGCATCGAGTCATGCTCAACACCAGGCACCACTCCGCCTACTCGAATATTAAATGGCGTAAGTTGTTTCGCCCAACTTTGGGTAAAACCGGCGACCATAGACGTTGCGTTATCCAACCCGGATAAATCTTGATAATCGTTATGCGCGATGACATTGACGATGACACCATTTTTCTTCTCTTCTCTCATTCTTTCGGCTGTGGCTTGGCCAAACGTGAACAAAGTCGCTGCCATTAAAGAGAGTCTTTGAGTGAATACATCACTAGCGGATTGATCAAAAATATTTGGCATGGCTTGCACGGTGATCGCATTGATCAGTACATCTGGGGAGCGATGTATTTGCTGATCAATAAAATCGAATAGGGCTTGGGTTGAATTTACCGAATGGTCGGGAATTGGAAATTGGTAGATGTTTTGCGAAATATCGCTACACAGTCGATATGCTTCGGCTAGCTGGGGCGTTTCCTTATCGCACAGGATCACCGTTGCTCCTAGTGATGCAAAATGGCAAGCCATGGTGCTACCAAGCTGAGAGCCAGCAGAGGTGACTAACACAACAGAGCTATTTATATTCATTGGCATTTCCCCCGAAACCAATCAATGAGATTTGTCCACATAGCATGGTTGATTAACTGTTACTAAGTTGTGAATGAGCTCAAATTAATACACTACTCAACACAGTAAAACTTGTTTCTTTGCGGTCTTTCACATTAAAGGGGGTGGTTACTGAATCAGTACGAAAACTGAGACAGCAAGTTTGTGATCTTAATAGAAAAAGGTGCGCACTATGCTTGTGCAGAAATTTGGAAACTGCGCTGGGCAGCGATAAGCTGATTGTATAAATCGGCAGGCATAAGCTGCTTCGGCTCTTTTTCACCTAATTGACGACGTTGATGGCCAGAAAGATTGTGGTAAACCTCTTCTGGTAGATCGTAGGTTTCTTCTGGAAGATAGGTCAGTGCATCTGGTTTCAGGTAGTGGCTCAGCTTCGCACTTGGTAATCCGCTGCTATGGAATAAATTCGCTTGAGTTGCTGAAATATCGTATGAGCTTTGGTCTGAACGCAGGGATTGTGGTTCTGGAAGTTCGAAACGTTGACGAAGAATCTGTTCGCTAGATTCTGGCTGTTCGACTTTTTCCACTGGTGTGTTATCACGAACATCCTCTGAGAACATTGACAGTATTAACGCGAAATCAGCACGGCGTCCTTCGTGTACGGCATGGCTGATTCCACTGCCGAACTGAAGTTCGTTGATAATATTCGCTTTGTCTAAAGTATGGATCTGCATACGTGCCCTCGTTCGATGCTTTTATAGCGACGAAACACGCTGAAACTTTAGAGAAAATATTGAGCAGAAAAGAAAAAAGCCAGCTAAGTGCTGGCTTTTTAAGCGACTAAATTTAAAACCCTAGGGGAGGGATTATTTTGCTAGGTTCGCTGCAACGAATTCCCAGTTAACTAGTGCCCAGAATGCATTCATGTAGTCTGGACGAACGTTACGGAAGTCGATGTAGTAAGCATGTTCCCAAAGGTCAACAGTTAGAAGTGGAGTAGTACCTTCTTCTGTTAGAGGTGTTGCTGCGTTAGAAGTGTTAACGATCTCTAGAGAGCCGTCAGCTTTCTTCACTAGCCAAGTCCAAGAAGAACCAAAGTTGTTGATTGCAGAATCAGTGAACTTCGCTTTGAACTCTTCAAAAGAACCAAATGCAGCGTTGATTGCGTCTGCTACTGCGCCTGTTGGCTCACCGCCTGCGTTTGGAGCTAGACAGTGCCAGTAGAACGTGTGGTTCCAGATCTGAGCTGCGTTGTTGAATACGCCACCAGTAGAAGTCTTGATGATCTCTTCTAGTGTTTTGCCTTCGAACTCAGTACCAGGGATAAGACCGTTTAGCTTAACAACGTATGTGTTGTGGTGCTTACCGTGGTGGAAATCTAGAGTCTCAGCTGAGATGTGTGGTTCTAGTGCGTCTTTTGCGTAAGGAAGAGCTGGTAGTTCAAATGCCATTGCTCGATTCTCCGTTTATATGAAAGAGTGAGACTCTTTCGATTGCTTCCAATGTTATTTGTTATTCATGATCTTTAGAAAAATAGATCACGGTCATTGTGCTGACTTGCGCTCTAGTTTAGCAATTTTTTGCTTTATTAAAAGCTTAGCTAGGCAATTTCTATATGAAATTTCATTATGGTCTAAAACCCCATGTAGAATAGGCTTTTTATTCTTCACCAATGGTTTAGAATATCCGGATAACTTGCAGTAACTCCATTAAGAGGAAGCAATGGAAACAATCGACAAAATCAAACAGCAAATCGCAGAAAACACGATCCTTCTATACATGAAAGGTTCACCTAAGCTACCTAGCTGCGGTTTCTCTTCTCAAGCGGCGCAAGCTCTGATGGCATGTGGTGAGAAATTCGCTTACGTAGATATCCTACAAAACCCTGATATCCGTGCTGAGCTACCAGCGTACGCACAGTGGCCAACTTTCCCTCAACTTTGGGTTGAAGGTGAGCTGATCGGCGGTTGTGACATCATCATTGAGATGTTCCAAAAAGGTGAACTTCAGCCTCTAATCAAAGAAGCGGCTGCTCGCACAGAAGGCGGTGAAGAAGCTTAATTTGCTTCTCTAATGCACTAAATACTGTGTAAATTTACAGTTTTTCTTGATTTATAAGGGCCACATTATCAAAATGTGGCCCTTATTGTATCTATCTGACTCTAGGGTCTGTTGACCTTTTGAGCTGATTTTTGCAGCAGTTTGTGGGTTCTTTATACAAGGCAGAGGCTTTGAAATGTAGTTGCCCTACCTGATAAGCCGATAACGCAGTAGAAAGGAGCCACAAACGCTGCCCGAAGGGTTCGGCTAAAAGCGTTTTACTCTTTGTTGAGAGGTGTTTTGCTTAGAGTGACTAGGCGGCAAACCTCTCGCTGCGATTAAAACGCTTTTTCCTCGAACAAAACTTAACCGCAAAAGGCCAACAGACCCTATTTTATGTCCCGTCTCTTTATCGCCGAAAAACCCAGCCTAGGACGAGCGATCGCTGCTGCTTTGCCTGGTCCTAAAAAAAATGATCAGGGCTTCATTCGCTGTGGGAATGGGGATGTAGTGACATGGTGCATCGGACATCTATTGGAACAAGTAGAACCAGATGCCTACGACGATAGATACAAAAAATGGAACTTAGCCGACTTACCGATTGTGCCTGAGCAATGGCAACTGAGGCCAAGAAAGTCTGCGAGCAAACAGCTTACGGTTGTGCGTAAGTTGCTAAAAGAGTCCAATCAGATCATTCATGCGGGAGACCCTGATAGAGAAGGGCAGCTGCTGGTGGATGAAGTCTTAGACTATTGCAAAGTGAGTAAGAGCAAAAAAGAATCGACCCAGCGACTTCTTATCAGCGATTTAAACTTACCCGCGGTTAAACGTGCGCTCAGCCAAATGCGCAGTAATCGTGATTTTATTCCTTTGTCTGTTTCGGCCTTGGCACGCTCCCGTGCGGATTGGCTCTATGGCATGAACATGTCGCGTGCTTATACCCTGCTTGGCCAAAAGGCGGGCTATCAAGGTGTTTTGTCGGTTGGGCGAGTGCAAACGCCAGTATTGGGCTTAGTTGTGCGCCGTGACGAGGAGATCGAAAACTTTGTTCCTCGTGATTATTTCACCTTACATGCACTCATTCCTTATCAAGGAGAGGGCTGTGCATTTGATATTCGTGCGCGTTGGAAACCAAGTGAAGCGTGTAAGCCTTGGCAGGATGAAGAGGGCAGAGTTCTTAACCGTAAGTTGGTTGAGAATGTTGCTCAGCGTATAGCAAATCAGCCTGCTAAAGTTGTGGAGTCGGAGCAAAAGCAAACTAAGCAATCTGCACCATTACCTTATTCACTGTCGGCTCTGCAAATTGATGCGGCCAAGCGTTTTGGGATGAGCGCACAGCAAGTATTAGATACTTGTCAGTCTTTGTATGAAAAACATAAGCTGATTACTTACCCTCGTTCGGACTGTCGTTATTTGCCTATGGAACACTATGGGCAAGCAAATAGCGTTTGTGATGCTATTAGTAATAATGCTAAAGAGTTGGGGAGCGCCGTTTCTGGCGCTAACCTAAGTATCAAGTCAAAAGCGTGGAACGACAAAAAAGTGGATGCGCACCACGCCATCATCCCAACGCCCAAAAAAGCTTCGGTGAACGCGCTTTCTGGCAACGAAATGAAGATTTATCAGCAGATTGCCCGCCAATATTTAATGCAGTTTTATCCCGCGGCTGTCTACGTAGAAGCAAAACTAGTGTTCGATATTGCGGGTGGTACATTCGTTGCCAAAGGTCGCCAACTTGTTTCGGCGGGTTGGAAAGAGCTGATGGGCAAAGTAGATGATGACGATGCGAGTGTGGATGCCGTTCCACCGTTAGCGCAAGGAAGTGTCCTTACTTGTCGTGAAGGGGAAATTAAAGATCGCAAAACCGAGCCGCCTAAGCATTTTACAGAAGCTACGCTACTGCAAGCGATGACGGGTATTGCTCGTTTTGTCGAAGATAAAGAGTTGAAGAAAATCCTTAAAGAAACCGATGGTCTTGGCACTGAAGCGACACGTGCAGGCATCTTAGATACTTTGTTTAAGCGGCAACTATTAACTCGTCAAGGTAAATCTATTTTGAGTAGTTCTGCTGGGCGGGGCTTAGTACATGCGCTGCCTTCTGAATCGACGTATCCGGATATGACTGCGCATTGGGAACACCAATTGCAGGGCATGGCCGAACGAAATCAAGCCTATGGCCCTTTTATGCAGGCACTGCAAACCCGTATTGACGGTTTGATGTCTCAAGTTAAAACGGGCGAGATTCCACAATCGCTGCGTCATCTACCTAAGGTTGAACGGCCTGCGTTTAAGCGGAAACGCAGAAACAGTGGTAAAGGAAAAACAGCGGGAAGAAAAGGATCGTCGGGCGCTAAAACGCCCTAACCTGTGACGGTTTTCATATACTCTTTCGGCGTAATACCAAACTTGTTCTTAAAGCGTTGACTAAAGCGTTCTTCGGATCGATAACCACACATTTGGGCTAAGTTGAGAGTGCTCCACGGTGAGGATTGCATCAAGTGAAGAGCATGGTTAAGTCTTACTTCTGCCAGTAGTTCTCGATACTGTAAACCTTCTTGTTTAAGTTTACGAATCAGCGTGGCTCTGCTCATCGCAAACCTATCCGCCACCTCTTCCAGTGGATGATTTTCTCCAGGGGAAAGGGCAAGGTAACGACTCAACTTATGGCTTAACGATGCTTCTTGTGAAGGAAAGAGCAACTGCAATACCCCTTTTTCTGCTAGCTGTTGGTATAACGGCATAAGCCATAATATCTGTGTATCACTGCTCATGCTGCTTAGGTCGAAAGAGGCTAGGGCGTCTAAGCTAGAAATCAACGCCTTGTCATGCTTTAAGAGTGGGGAATCCAGGGAACCTTGATGCTCACTACTTAACTGCATCATCGATAATGTCGGCAGGTGATGGAAGCTAAATACCCGAGATAAAAACGGCCCTTTCTCAGGCATATTTTCGAAACTGAGAGAGCTGGATGCAGGGCAAAGTAAAAAATACTGGTGAGTAAGCGCGACTGCATCTTCTTTCCAGTACAGTCTCTTGCTCCCAGACAGTATTTGAATCAAGGCTGGGGAATGCATGGTGACATTTCTTAGCTTTTGCAGTTGCTTAGCTCGAAATGTGGTTACTTGGTACTGATAGTTCATTCCCCAATCCTTATTTTAGCGAGTATAAGCTGCTGTCAGCGTTGCTTTATCGAGAGCAAGGCTGTTTAGTGTAAAACCAATCACTGCTGGCGGTGTGTTTTCATCTAACCCTAGCTTAGCTTTCGGAAGAGCCCAAACGGTAAACTGATAGCGGTGCATGCCATCTTTTTCTGGAGGGCAAGCGCCACCGAACCCCACCAAACCGTAGTCAATTCGATGTTCCTGACCACCAAGTTTTTTGATGTTTGCTCCCCTTGGAAGCTCAGAAACACCGACAGGTATATCAGTAGCAACCCAATGCCAGAAGCCACTTCCAGTTGGGGCATCTGGGTCATACGCGGTAATCGCAAAGCTTTGTGTACCTTGAGGCACGCTATCCCATTGCAACTGAGGTGAAACATTATCCCCATCACAGCCCCAGCCAGAAAATTCGAAGGTTTTGGCCATCGGGTGACCTTCTTGGATATCTTTGCTGCTAATGTTGAATGCTTGTGCAGTGGTTGAAGTAAGTACTGCAAGAGTGAGTAGACTGAGTGTCGTTGTTTTCATGGTTTTGCTCCTACGCTTAAGTTCGAAGTTAGTGTAGCGAGCTTACGATTCTCAAGTTCAACAATAAGTATCAATATAAACTAATGTTTTGTCTATAATGATACTTATCGTAAAGCTTATGGTTGAGGGCTAGTTACCAAGGGAGTGGCTTTCCGTCATAGTTTATGAATTGTCCAGATTGACAGGCTTCTGCTGTCTCTATAACGTTGTATAAGCCACGTGCAGACGTCTCTGTATCGATAAGGGCATTTGGCCCACCCATTTCTGTTTGCACCCAGCCTGGATGAAGAGCTAAGACGGTGAAACCTTGAGGTGAGAGATCATTGCTAAGGCTTTTTACTACAGAGTTCAAGGCAGCTTTTGATGAACGGTAGATATAGCCGCCTCCAGATGTGTTTTCCGTCATGCTGCCGACCTTGGAAGATAAACAGGCAACTTTTTTGTATTGTCCTTGCAGTAAGTTCGGGTAAACCGCTTCGACCAGCTTTAACGGTGCAATAGTGTTTATTTCGAAGACTTTACGCCACTGCTCGACGTCTGTGTTGCCGAACCCGTAGCCTTTCGGACCATAATAACCCGCATTGTTAATAAGCAGATCTAAAGCAGGAAGTTGCTGTGCTAACTCTGAAACAGCAGCATAGTTTGTTACATCCAGCGCATGGCACACTAGTTGGTGATGCTTTAGGTTAAGCAACTCCTGTGAATTGTGCTTACTACGATAACTGGCGTGCACTCGCCAGCCGGAGTGTAAGTAGCGCTTAACTAGACTTAGTCCGATGCCTCGGTTGGCACCTGTGATTAATACGGTTTTCATGAGAAGACCTTGCGATGTCGCTTACTAAAATGACAGCCTAGCAAAAAATTATCGATAAATGGACTGGATTGATTGACTGGCGACGAGCTAATCCGATGAGAGTCTCTCGTTTGCAGTTATGCGATAACAAGGGAAACAAACAGGCCAGCACTTACAAACATGGCAATAAATAGCAATAGTGCCGAAACAGTGCCAGAGATAATTCCTAACAAAAAATAGAGTTGTCGGTACACGGAGTAAAATTGATTAAATGATAATTGTTATCATTTAATCAATTTTTCAATATCTGGTCAAGCTGTTAACATACACTCACAACTCCTAACTCGTTTTCTTGAATGATACCGATCATCTACCACTCTAATTACTCCCAGTTACCACTTCCTGAAGGGCATCGCTACCCGATAAACAAGTACCGTTTACTTTTTGAGGCTATTGAAGATAGAAGGGGGCAATGTGAAAAGTGGGAAAGTGCTTTTCGCTACGTGGAGCCATTAGCACTAAGTGAAAACGAGGTATCTCAAGTCCATTGCCATGAATACATTAAACATCTCACTTCAGGTACTTTGCCTGCTCACAAAATGAGGCGCATAGGCTTCCCATGGAGCAAGACTTTGATTACTCGGACTTTTACTTCTGCTGGTGGTACGTGTGAAACAGTCGAACAAAGTATCAAACACGGCCTGGCAATCCATCTTAGCGGCGGTTATCACCATGCTCATAGAGATTTTGGTAGTGGCTTTTGTTTGATAAATGATTTGGTACTTGCGGCAAAACGAGCCTTGGCTATAGAAGGTATTGGAAAGGTACTGATTGTCGACAGTGACGTTCACCACGGTGACGGTACGGCAACCTTATGTGCTGATGAAAATGATATTGTGACGCTCTCATTTCATTGCGACAAAAATTTCCCCGCACGTAAGCCTGATTCTGATCTTGATGTCGCACTTGCGCGCAATACAGGTGATGATGAGTTTTTGAACGCTTTTACTTCTGTTGTAGAGATGGCGGTCGCGATTCATCAACCAGACTTGATTATATACGATGCAGGTGTGGATATACATCACGCAGATGAGCTGGGTTACTTTGATATTTCAACTAAAGCCATATTTGATAGAGATAAGTTTATGTTTGCATTGGCAAAAGATTTGGGAATACCGATCGCCAGTGTCGTTGGGGGAGGCTACCGCTCCGATCATCATGAACTTGTGCCCATTCACATGCAGCTGATTAATGCTGCCTTTGAGGTGTTTAGTAATTAGAGGATAGACAGGGATGGAACATCGAATTCGTTCGGCAGGGATATTGATTGAAGATGACTCTGTTTTATTGGTTAAAGTCAGAGACTTTACTGGAGAATACTGGATTCCACCTGGTGGCGGTATGGAGCCTGAAGATCGGAGTAGCAAAGCGTGTTTGGTGCGCGAATTCAAAGAAGAGGCTGGTATCGACGTTACGGTGGGGGAGTTGATTTGTGTTCGAGAGTTTCTGGAGACACACACTAAGCGCTATCATGCAGAGTTCTTTTATCACATCACTGGTTACCGAGGTACGCCGAATATTGATAATCTCACAGGCCTTAACGATGAAGAGTACATACAAGCTGTAGAATGGGTTCCCATTGCTGAATTAGATGAGAGAAGGCTCTACCCCAAAGAGTTGGGCGGCGAGCTCATAGCGATGATCAAAGCGCAGCGCTTCTCTGTTCATTTGGGCAGCTATGTTCAGGGTAAACAAGAAAATGTAAATCAGCTTTGATGCTAAAGAGTAAGGATGCTTGCTTAAGGTTATGCTAACTGAGGGAGCCTAAAACTCCACATTCTTAAAACGACGAAAGCTCGCAATAAATGCGAGCTTTCTGAATATGGCGGAGTGCCGAGGTTGCGTTCAACTAGGAATTTACTAAATCCCGATTAAGTTTTCTGGCGCTAAAATGACGAAAGCCCGCATTAAATGCGGGCTTTCTAAATGTGGCGGAGAGATAGGGATTTGAACCCTAGATACGCTATTAACGTATGCCGGTTTTCAAGACCGGTGCTTTCAACCACTCAGCCATCTCTCCGTTGTTGAGGCGCATAATATATAGGTTCGAAAAACTTGTAAACCCTTATTTTTACTGTTTGCTTTAATAATGAGCGTTTAGTTGAGAAAAAGTATTCAAGTGACTGTTTTTTATACTTTTGATGGGCTCAGTTAACAAAAAAGAGAGCCGAAGCTCTCTTTTCTAGGTGTAATGGTCGGACTGACTGGATTTGAACCAGCGACCCCCGACACCCCATGACGGTGCGCTACCAAGCTGCGCTACAGTCCGATTCCACTAATGTAATCTCTCACCTGGAGTTCGTCAATCCTAACACTATGATTTAGTTACTTTTAACGTAAAATCGTTGTAGTTCCGTCAACCCCTGCATAAGAACAGGAAGTGTCGGGTTTTCATCTTTTAAGCGTTTGTAGTTGGTGTCATACAATTTGTAATTACCAAACTTATCAATCACGGTTGTATTCTTTGGTGTGATTAACGCGAGCTCGCGAGAGTCACCAGCAAGAATCCATTTTCTCGAACGTTCATCAAATAAGTTACGGCCACTACTGAAGTCATTTGGATTAGAAGAGACCCCCAATAGATCTTGTAGAAGCGTGACTGATAAATCTAGGTGGCTCGTTCTATGTTGATATTGAGCGGCAACTTTACCAGGCCAATGAATTACCATTGGTACTATCAGCTGATAACTACTGTAGTTAGAGTTTGCACCCCAGCTATTAGTATTGGTTTCGTTGAATTCAGTTCCGTGATTGGAAGTAAGTACAATCACGGTAGATTCTGATAGCTCAAGCGCTTCGATTCGGGCGAACAATTCGGCAAGCTCTTCATCGGCAGTTTGAACCGATTTTTGGTAGCCTACCTTCAGTTTTTCACTATTCGTTTGTTTCTGATTACCACTATCGTAAGCACTGAAATTATCGAGTGTGGTTAACTCTAAGAAGCTGAACCAAGGTGAGTCGCCTTGTTCCTTAACCCAGTCAGACCACGCGTTTATTGCTTGCTTATCTTGAGACTGCTCTCCGTTAAACGGGACGCCAGTAAATTTCATGCCACGGAAAACCGATTCGCCATAAATCGGGTCATCGAAGTTATCACCACTAAATAAGCCAAAGGCATACTCTTTGTCGAGTAAGGTATCGATTACTATGGGTTTGGTGCCTTGTGTTTTTATACTTGGCGCGTATGAACTTGGTAGACCGTAAAATAGGCCAAACACCCCGAATGAATCGTTACTTGAGCTGTAATGATTTGAGAAGTTGAGGTTGCTGGCGGCAAACTGGCTCGCAGCAGGCATCCATTCATCATTTAAAGCGTCGCCACGCAGGTTGTTGACGCTAATAACGAGAACATTTAGAGGGTTTGCACGACGACTAAACTCGAGCTCTTCGAGTGGATAGCTAACAAGCTCAGTGTTTTGCTCTTTGTTTTGCTCTAAACGTTTTAGGTACTCTTCACGATCCAAAAGCCCATGTCGTTCCATAAAAGACTTCGCAGTCATTGGGTAAGACAGTGGGAAGTTCGCGCGCTGAGCTGTGATTGGGTTATAGAAGTAGGCATCTGCCCATACATAGACCAGATGACTAGAAATGAAGCTGACGAAAAACAGTGCCGCTAACGGGCGGCCAACATGTTTATGCGATAACTTACGCTGTTTGCGCCATACCCACTCAGATAGACCGAGTTGAAGCATGAAAATAAGCGGCATCACAATAAAGAGGTGCTGAAGGTCTGCACTCACTCGAGATTTATCATCATTAAACAGCACTTCCCACACAACTGGGGTTAGGTGCAAATTAATCGTTTGATAGGCCTGAGTATCAATGAGAAGCAGAGTGAGCCCTAAAGTCGCGAAACAGACGGCAACAAGCCTAAACAATTTCCTCGATGGGATCAGAAAAGTCAGAGGAAACAGAACTAACAGGTAGAGAGCGAACACAAGGAAGCCAAAGTGCCCCACCCAAGATAATGCTAAATAGAACTGACCTAGCAAAGTTTCGGGCCAAGGAGACTGAGTGATATAACGGGTGCCGATCAACATTGCTGCAATAATGTTGAAGAAAGCAAACCAGTGCCCCCAACCTACTAAACGTGATACACGTTCGCCGTATGTGTTTCCGCTATCTACCATGTATGTCTGTTCTATTTATTGGCTATTAGTGTGATTTTTCTTCAATAGAAGAAACAAGTGCTTGTGCAAATTTTTCAGCAATTAGTTTGCGTTGTGAAGGAGCAACGTCCTGATTTAAGACATTGGTAGCGATATTGCCTGCAATCATCAATGATAGCTCAGGGGTTGCTGAGTGTTTTTCAAGTACAATCGCAATCTCTGTTAGGATCTTCTCAACGGTTTCGTCGCTGTATTTAGATGTAATCGGCATAAGTGTTCTAATGTTGATAATAAAGCGGCTTATGATAACCTACAATGCCACGCAACTGAAACCTATGCAGCGATAAATTTCATCATGAGCCTTCAACTATCTAACGTTATCCTCCACCAACTGCAAAAAAACGATTCAGACGAACTCATCGTTAATTTTAGAACCGATTCTCTAGCTAATGACGCTTCTACCGAGAACTTGATTGCAGAATTGCATCGTGTGTTCAATTCGAAAGCAGGAAAAGGTTTTGGTTCCTTTAAATCAGACAGCGAATTCCAACAATGGTTACAGCAACTGCGCAAAGGTGAACTGGGTTTCTATGACTTTTCGCAAAACAGCGCGACGCGTCTAAAAGAAGAACTGTGTAAATACCCGTTTGCTGATGAAGGCATTCTGGTTATTGCTGAGTACCAATCTCTGGCGACAGATTACCTGTTTGTTGCGATTATTCCATCGAACCAAAGTCTGAAAGTGACTGAAGGTCTCGATATAAGCGCAACGGATTATCTTGATTTAAGCAAAATGGATATTGCTGCGCGCATTGATTTAACTAGCTACGAAACAGATAAAGAGTCAAATCGTTACCTTGCTTATATCAAAGGGCGAGTGGGCCGTAAGGTTGCTGACTTTTTCTTAGATTTCTTACAAGCTGAAGTGGGGTTAGACACCAAGCAGCAAAACCAAGTATTAATGCAAGCGGTGGAAGATTTCTGCGCCGACTCTAAACTCGAAAAAGATGAAGTGATCAGCTACAAGAAGCAGGTGGCGGATTACTGTAATGAGCAGATTAAGTCTGGTGACGAAGTCCAAGTACGTGAGCTATCAGGCGAGTTACCTCCATCCCAAGATGGCACTAGCTTCTTAGATTACACTCAGGAACAAGGCTATGAGCTTGAAGAAAGTTTCCCTGGTGACCGCACCGCGGTTCGTAAGCTAACGAAGTACGTTGGTGCAGGTGGTGGCTTAAATGTGAGCTTTGATAGTTTGCTATTGGGCGAGCGTATTTTTTACGATCCAGAAACCGATACGCTAACGATCAAGGGCACGCCTCCAAACCTGCGAGATCAATTGACTCGTAACCGCTAATCTAGTGTCCCTCTCTTAATATAACTTTAGGACTAGGTGCAATTAATTCGCTCTTAGTCCTACCTTTCCTCACGATAACGTATATTCTTGTATTCATAGCAATTTGTTGAAATAGGTATTGCATGGATCGCAAGTGGGTCAAGTTTGGCGTTTTACTCTTAGGGTTATGGCTGCTGGTCTTAGTCGGAATTGCGACGAGTTATAAAGCGATTGAATCAAGTCGTTCGCAAGTCGAAGAGCTTGGGCATAGTGTCGATAACTTACGAAATTCATTCTTTTATGATGCGCCTTATCGAGCCAAAATGGCTGATCGTCAAGCGCTGGATTTGCAGCTTATTTACGCTCTAAGGTTGCAAATTGATGCTGACTACCAGAAAAGTTGGCTTTCTCCAGACCTCAATCAACTCCTTTTTACGACCGATCGCTTTATAGAACAGGCGCAGGCCTACCTAGATAATGAACTCGCTGTTCAGACACTCGCTCAACTTATCCATGAAACCCGCGATAGATACGCGCTCTCGGACGACTTGGCTAACCAATACTTTCAGCTTAGCGCTAACGTGTTTGAGGCGATGTATTTATCCGAGCAAGCCAACGCTGAAATTTTCCGTCATGTTGACCGCATCTACCAGCAATCGACTCAACTTGAGGGGGATGACAAACAAGCCCTGCAAAAAGTACTCGTCGATGTTTCTCAAGTTCTTAGTAGTTACGCGCAAGGCCGGTATTTAGTCGATAAACTGATTACTCACGATGTCTCTAACCAAATTACGGCTCTAGAGTTTGACTATCGGCTTGTTCTTCACCGTCATATTTATCTGGGTATCGTTCTGACATTGGTTACGATGATCGGTTATCTGGGTCTACTTTACTTGGCTCAATCACCTCGGTTGGAAGCTGAGTCTGAAAGCCTCTTGCCAACGACTAAGGTGACGGAAAATAGCTCAGGTAGTGACGCTCGCATAGCAGTAAAGGAAACCTCGTTACCGCAAATTAATTTCGACACTATGTTGGGTTCTTTGAATGGTGACCTTGAATCAGTCTGCATGCTGCTAGAAGTGTTTGTCGCAGACCATGCTAACGATGTGGCAGAAATTACACGCCTATTAAGTGAGTCTCCAGAAGAAGCTCAGCGCAAAGCCCACAGCCTTAAAGGGGTCGGGGGTAATCTAGGAGCAATTCAACTGAGAGAAGTGGCGACTAAGGTTGAGCTAGCAATCCAAAATGATATTACCCAAGTGTCCGCCCATCTTGAGGAGCTTAAAGTCTGTCTCGATACCGCGATTCAAGAAGCTCAGACTTTTCTGAAACAACAAAATGATAGCTAGCGCTAATTATTCCCTGACGTTAAACCGTTAAAATAGCCTCGATTTTTCTACTATTTGTTTCGAGGCTATCTATGTGGATTCGTCGTTTTAAGGCGATAGGGACATTGTTGTTGATTATGTCGTTGAGTGGTTGTTCATTATTGGAAGTGAAGCTGGAAAGCCAAACAACGCCTTTAACTAAGCAAGAGCTTAACATGCGTCTTTTGACGCGAGAGTACACTCAGCAGTTCTTTGCTCAGATAGAGCAGACAGCCGATGCAATCTCTCTTCAGTATGATGCTCAAGATAAGTTGCACCAATCTTACGTACTTCTTTGGAAGATTAATGCTGAAGAAGGAATCCAGCGAGCGGCTTATCAGGTATCGCCAATGGCCGCCCTCATTGATAGCTGGGTTTTTACACTGCAAATGGAACAATTCTTTAGGCAAGGGCCAGGCACGGATCTATTTACGGGCCAACAAGCACAGCAAGTTGCATCTGAATTGAGCCTGGAGATTGATAAGCTTGCCAAGTCTTTGTTGAAAGGTAGCGCGTACAAAGAAACCAAAACTTTCGTTAGTCAGTTTGCAGCCCAGCATCCGTTCCAAGATCTCACTTTCATTCGCACACCAGCTTATCGTGCATGGTTAGAGGATCAAAATATTGGTGAATATGAAGCGGTTGCAACTTTAGGCACCATGCCCGAAGCGATTGGTGATGTTTCAGATCGCTTGAGTTTGGTTTCGGAGCAAACGCCAAAGTTGATGACATGGAAAGCGCAATTAATTGCTATGAACAGTGCAATCAGTGGCGAGCAGTTGACCGCAACATTGGAAAGTTTGCAGACGACATCCGAATCATTTCAAGACTTTGTTGATAATAATCCCGAGTACATGCAAAACCTTGCTCAACAAATGGCACTTGAATTGCGGCCATTGGTTGCAGATATCGACCAGAAGACGGAGTTGCGTTTAAAGCAGCTGAGTGAAGAACGCAAAGCACTAGAAGCTATGGTTGCACGAGAGCGTGTTGAAGTTGCTTTGATTCTTAGCGCCGAGCGAGAAAAATTTGCTCAGAATTTAGATACTATTTCGCAAGATGTGATCACTTTGGCAATGGATAAAGTGGTTGAGCTAATCAAGAGCACGATCATTTACTTTATTTTGTTTATTGTCGCTATTTTCTTTGCACCTTTGGGGCTAGGTTATCTGTTAGGTAAGCGCTCTGCGGCGAAAAACGTGAAGGGTTAACTTCAACAAAAAGAGCGCCAAAAGGCGCTCTTTTTTGATCCAAAGGAAAGATTAAGCTGTCTGTTTTTGGAACTCAGTCTCTTCTTCTACGGCAGGTGCTGTTGGTTCGCACTTGTCAACAAACCATCCCATGTACGATGTGATAATGGTGACGATAATACAAACAAAGCTTAGCCACATGAACGGTGCGTAAGAAAGCGTGGCTACGCCGAGTATACTTGCCATGTAAATGCCGTTGTCACTCCAAGGCACCATACCTGAAGTCAACGTACCACCAAACTCAGCGTTACGAGATAGATTCTTACGTTTGTAGCCTAAACGGTCATAGTTCTTCGCACAGATTTTTGGTGTCAGAATCAATGATACGTACATTGCTGAGCCAAATACGTTGCCCATAAATGCAGTACCAATAGTACTTGTCGCCAATGAGCCTGCACTTTGAACGCGGCGTTCGAATAGCTTAGCAATAGTTTCCAGAACGCCAACTTTATCCAGTAAGCCACCAAAACCTAGGCCAAATACGATAACGGCAACAGAACCGAGCATCGAAGACATACCGCCACGATTGAGAATAGAGTCAATAAATGCAACTCCAGATTCAATCTCAAACGGCGCCCATGCGGTGTTAAATGCTTGCAAGAAGTTTATATCTTGGATCATCACTGCCCAGATGATACCAAGCAACGAACCAAAGCTGATCACTGGGAATGAAGGCATACGCATTGCGAGCAGGCCTAACACAATGATAACCGGAACAAAAGAGTAAGGCGTAATGTAGAACTGTTGCTCCATGGCTTGGATAACAGATTGCACTTGAGACATGTCTACATTGCCCGCATAGTGGAAGCCGAAAGCAGTGAACATGATGCCTGTGATGATGTAGCTAATAAGGGCTACCGGCAGCATGCCTTTAATATGCTCTACCACCTCAACGTTAGACATCGAAGAAGCTAGGATGACTGAATCAGACAGTGGAGACATTTTGTCACCAAAGTAACAGCCAGACAGTACCGCACCAGCAGTAATTGGTGCTGGAACGCCTAGGCCCTGCCCGATACCCATCATTGCAATACCTGCGGTACCCGCAGCCCCCCAAGACGTACCAGTAGCAAGTGCCGTCAAGGAACAAATGATCATAGTCGCAAGAAGGAAAATAGAAGGGTGAATTGCTTTAAGACCATAGTAAATGATGGTTGGTACAATACCACCAGAAATCCAAGTACCTACTAATGCACCAACAGCAAGAAGAATGAGTACAGCACCAAGTCCATTAGAAATACCGTTTAGAGCCGCTTTTTCTAGTTCTTTGTATTGGTGGCCTAAGCGAATCCCCAACACCATAATGATGAACCAGCCAATATAAAGCGCAAGTTGAATTGGCAGATCTAATTGGGCAGTGAACGAAAATGCCATCAATAGAAATAGTCCGAGGGAGACAATAACCTGCATCAAGCTGGGCAGACGGGGGGTAAGTTGCGTCATACAGAGCCTCTTATAAGTGTTATGAGTTAGTACAAATAGCAACATGTTTGCTATTTGTCTTACGAGTGTTAACTCCTTTTAGGTATGAGGTGCACTTTACAGTAGCTAGAATAATATTTCGAGAAAATGTCCATCTATTGTGATTTGAGTCTGTGAAAGTTTATTTTGATGGTTAAATATATGGTTAAAGGTTAATTTTAATGATTTGTAATGTTTAGATTTGTGAATTTTGTGTAGCACGTGCTTTTTGGTTTTGTAGTAATTGGCGCTTGTTTTGGTTGTGAAAATAACAACAGAACAAAAACTCGGCAAAATGGCCCTTTTGGGCCGTGTTGAGCAAAGTGGAGACAAAAGTTACAGATTTGATGCATTTTTCGCTTGAGATTTTGCTGCGAAAATTGAATATTGGGGTATTCCCTTTTTTTGAGTTGATTACACGGAGAGTTGAGAATGAGAGTAGGTCTAGTTGGTTGGCGCGGCATGGTAGGTTCAGTACTAATGCAGCGAATGGTCGAAGAAAAAGATTTCGACTTGATTGAACCTGTTTATTACAGTACATCTCAAATCGGTATCCCAGCCCCTGTTCTTGGTGGTAAAGATGCGGGCTTATTGCAAGACGCTTTTGATATTGAAAGTTTGAAGCAGCTTGATGCGGTTATCACTTGTCAAGGTGGTAGCTACACAGAGAAAGTATACCCAGCACTTCGTCAAGCGGGCTGGAAAGGTTACTGGATTGATGCGGCTTCTACTTTGCGTATGGCGCAAGACTCTATTATCACCCTAGACCCAGTAAACTTGACGCAGATTCAGCAAGGCATTCACGGTGGCACTAACACCTTTGTTGGTGGTAACTGTACCGTTAGTTTGATGCTAATGGGCTTAGGTGGCCTGTTTGAGAAAGGTCTGGTTGAGTGGACAAGTGCAATGACATATCAAGCAGCATCAGGTGCTGGTGCACAGAATATGCGCGAACTTATTTCTCAAATGGGTGTTATCAATGATTCTGTTAGTTCTGAACTGGCTAACCCATCAAGCTCTATTCTTGATATCGATAAGAAAGTGGCAGACACCATGCGTTCTCCATCTTTCCCTACAGACAAGTTCGGTGTTCCGCTAGCGGGTTCATTGATCCCTTGGATTGATGTGAAGCGTGAGAATGGCCAAAGTAAAGAAGAGTGGAAAGCGGGCGTTGAAGCAAACAAGATCTTAGGTTTCCAAGATGCTCCAGTGCCAATTGACGGTACGTGTGTTCGTATCGGTGCAATGCGTTGTCACTCTCAAGCTTTGACGATCAAGTTGAAGCAAAATGTGCCAATGGATGAAATCGAAGAGATGATCGCTACTCACAATGATTGGGTAAAAGTGATTCCAAACGATCGTGATATTACTGCGCAAGAGCTAACGCCAGCGAAAGTTACGGGTACATTATCTATCCCAGTAGGTCGTCTACGTAAGATGGCGATGGGGGATGACTTCCTAAATGCGTTCACTGTGGGTGACCAACTACTTTGGGGTGCAGCTGAGCCACTTCGTCGTACACTGCGTATTATTCTTGCTGAGAAAGCTTAATTCAGAGCCTCTTTAATTGAAAAAGGGTTGATATGAAAGTATCAACCCTTATTCTTTCTCGCTTCTCGCTTCTCGCTTCTCGCTTCTCGCTTCTCGCTTCTCGCTTCTCGCTTCTCGCTTCTCGCTATTCGTCTACTACAACGCGTTTATCAGGATCGGCCAGTTCGCTACCACAGTGCTTACAATACATGGCATCAGAATCATGCCCCGAGCGGTTGCAGTTTGGGCATTTCACTAACTCCTTATGTGCATTCATCTCATTACTTAACTCGGCGGTGATAATCCCTGTTGGGACCGCGAGGATGGAATAACCAAGCAGCATAGTGAGTGAGGCAATGGCCTTACCTAAATGAGTTTGCGGAACCATATCGCCATAACCGACGGTCGTGATTGTTACGATAGCCCAGTAAATGCTTTTGGGGATACTGGTAAAGCCATTGTTAGGCCCTTCAATAACGAAAATCAACGCGCCAAAGATAGTCACCAAAATGCCAACGGTGCTAAAGAAGATCAGTATCTTTCTGCGTGCCATAAGGAGAGAGCGCAAAAGAATATTGGAGTCTTGTAAATAGCGGACCAGTTTCAAAATACGGAAAATGCGCATTACTCGGAGTAATCGAATGACACCCATAAATGATGCGCCGGGGAAGAAGAGTGCTAAATATGTTGGCAAGATAGCGAGCAAGTCGACGACGCCATAGAAGCTGGTGGCATAAGAGCGAGGCTTCGGAGAGCAATAGAGCCTTAGTAAATACTCGACGGTAAAAAGGGCGGTGAAGCTGTACTCGATGTAGCGCAGCTCTTGAGACCATTCAGACATCACATTCGGTAATGACTCTAAAATAAGTACGAGTAGTGAGGCGATGATCGCGATGATAAGCGCAATATCGAATGCTCGGCCAGCAGGTGTGTGCGTACCGAATATAATGACATAAAGGTGATGTCTGAATGAATTACGAGGCATGTGTAAGAGCGACCTATGAAACAGTCGCTCTATAATACCTAGATATTTGAAATCAGGCTAATCGAATGGGTTTACGCAAGGCCAGGAAACAAGTTACGCAGTCCATTGGCAATAAATTCAATTCCGAGTGCGCCCAGAATCAAACCCATGATACGAGTGATCACGTTGATTCCGGTTTGGCCAAGGAAGCGGACGATCAGTGGTGCAGAGCGGAATAACAGCCACGTGCACAGCGCAAACAACACTATCGTGAAAATAATGCCCACGGTGTCAAACATACTTGGGTAACGAGAGCCGTAGACTATCGTAGAACTGATCGCACCTGGGCCAGCCATTAAAGGCATCGCCAGCGGTACAACACCAATTTGCTCTCGGCTGACGTATTCTGATTTCTCTTGTTTATTTTGCTTATCTTCACCCAACTTACCACTCATCATTGAGAAAGCGATGCTCAAAAGTAGCAAACCGCCAGCCACGCGAAACGAATCGAGAGAGATACTGAACATATCCAATAACATCTGGCCTGCGAGTAGTGAGACGACAAGAATGATAGCGACAGCTACGTTCGCCGTTACGGCGGTCTTGTGCTTTTCTTCCTGAGTCATATGGCCGGTCAGTGACACGAAAACAGGCATGATGCCCACAGGGTTGACGGCAGCGACTAAGCCGAGAAAAAACTGCAGAAAAATAGCGATTTCGAAGGTTTGCATTGAAGGATGTCCACAGCAAAGTTAACAACAAGATTAGTACACGCGGAATATAGTCTAAAATCTGTTCGCCAACGAATGAAAAAAACTAACCTGTAAATCATTCCATTACTGAGAAAATCTAATTATTGAAGAAATCGTAAATATAAATGACATACTTTGTTACGTAGAATTCGTTATGCAATGAGGTTGTTTGACACAAACGTTAACATCTGCACATTTTCGATAAAAAATAAGTCGGTATGTAGAGAGAAATGCAGCTTTGGATATACTCTCAGTAGCACAAGGTTAGTGGATCACATGAAAGTTTGTGGCCAAAAAATGAAACTTTTTTACAAGATATTGTTGTTTTTCCATTTAATGCAACTGAACGCTGATATTTTGAACAATTATCTTTTGTGATCTAAATCTTTATATTTCATGTGTTTACGTGTTTTTTTGAGATTTGAGTACCACTAAGTAGGTAAATAGTTTTTCAGAACTGATCTGGGTCAATTTTTTTCATAACCTGAAATAATATACTCAGCCCTGAAAGCAATTTACTAAGAAGCCTGCTTACTTAGATGACGAAAATAGTCGAACAGTAGTCTTACTAAAAAGTTTTTAATATTTGTTAATTTTAGGAGAATCCCTATGCCTGTTACTAATATGGCTGAACTAGATGCAATGATTGCTCGCGTTAAGAAAGCGCAAGAAGAGTTCGCTACTTACTCTCAAGAGCAAGTAGACAAAATCTTCCGCGCTGCGTCTCTTGCAGCTAACCAAGCTCGTATCCCGCTAGCTCAACAAGCGGTTGAAGAATCTGGTATGGGTATTGTTGAAGATAAAGTAATCAAGAACCACTTCGCTTCTGAGTTTATCTACAATAAATACAAAGACGAACAAACGTGTGGCATCCTAGAAGAGGATGACAACCTAGGTACTATGACTATCGCAGAGCCAGTAGGTATCATCTGTGGTATCGTACCAACAACTAACCCTACTTCTACTGCAATCTTCAAATCTCTAATCTCTCTGAAGACTCGTAACGGTATCATTTTCTCACCACACCCACGTGCGAAAAATTCTACTAACGACGCAGCTAAACTTGTTCTAGATGCAGCAGTAGCAGCAGGTGCTCCAAAAGACATCATCGGTTGGATTGACCAGCCATCTGTAGAGCTTTCTAACGCTCTAATGAAGCACGATGACATCGCTCTTATCCTTGCAACTGGTGGTCCAGGCATGGTTAAAGCAGCTTACTCTTCTGGTAAGCCAGCAATCGGTGTAGGTGCAGGTAACGTTCCTGTAGTTATCGATGAAACAGCTGACATCAAACGTGCTGTAGCTTCTATCCTTATGTCTAAGACTTTCGATAACGGCGTAGTATGTGCTTCTGAGCAAGCAGCTATCGTAGTTAGCGAAGTATACGACGAAGTAAAAGAGCGTTTCGCTTCTCACAAAGCTCACGTTCTATCTAAAGCTGACGCTGACAAAGTACGTAAAGTACTTCTTATCGACGGTAACCTAAACGCGAAAATCGTAGGTCAACCTGCTCCAGCAATCGCTGAAATGGCTGGTGTTAAAGTTCCTGCAGACACTAAAGTGCTTGTTGGTGAAGGTCTAGGTAAAGTTTCTTACGATGACGAATTCGCTCACGAGAAACTATCTCCAACTCTAGGTCTATTCCGTGCTGACAACTTCGAAGACGCAGTTGCTCAAGCGGTAACTATGGTTGAAATCGGTGGTATCGGTCACACATCTGGTCTTTACACTAACCAAGACGTTAACGCAGACCGCATCCGTTACTTCGGTGACAAGATGAAGACTGCACGTATCCTTGTAAACATCCCAACTACTCACGGTGGTATCGGTGACCTTTACAACTTCAACGTAGCACCTTCTCTAACTCTAGGTTGTGGTTCATGGGGTGGTAACTCTATCTCTGAGAACGTAGGTCCTAAGCACCTTATCAACAAGAAAACTGTAGCGAAGCGAGCTGAAAACATGTTGTGGCACAAACTACCTAAGTCTATCTACTTCCGTCGTGGTAGCCTTCCAATCGCAATGAGCGACCTAGAAGGTAAGAAACGCGCATTCCTAGTAACTGACCGTTTCCTATTCAACAACGGTTACGCTGATGAAGTAGTTAAACTGCTTAAAGAGCAAGGCATCGAAGTTCAAACATTCTTCGACGTAGAAGCGGATCCAACACTATCTGTTGTTGAGAAAGGTGCAGAAGCAATGAAGAGCTTCCAACCTGACGTAATCCTAGCTCTAGGTGGTGGTTCACCAATGGATGCTGCGAAGATCATGTGGGTTATGTACGAGCACCCAGAAACTCACTTCGAAGAACTAGCAATGCGCTTTATGGACATCCGTAAACGTATCTACAAGTTCCCTAAAATGGGTAAGAAAGCTGAGCTTGTATGTATCACTACAACTTCAGGTACTGGTTCAGAAGTTACTCCATTCGCGGTTGTTACTGACGACAAGACTGGTGCTAAGTACCCACTAGCTGACTACGAAATCACGCCAAACATGGCTATCGTTGATGCTAACCTAGTTATGAACATGCCTAAGTCTCTAACAGCATTCGGTGGTTACGATGCAGTAACTCACGCTCTAGAAGCTTACGTATCTGTTCTTGCTAACGAATACTCTGATGGTCAAGCTCTACAAGCACTTAAGATGCTAAAAGAGTACCTACCATCAAGCTACGCGAACGGTGCAAACGACCCAATCGCTCGTGAGAAAGTACACAACGCAGCAACTATCGCTGGTGTAGCATTCGCGAACGCATTCCTAGGTGTTTGTCACTCTATGGCGCACAAGATTGGTGCTGAGTTCCACCTACCACACGGTCTGGCGAACGCACTACTAATCTCTAACGTTGTACGCTACAACGCGAACGATAACCCAACTAAGCAAACTGCGTTCTCTCAATACGACCGTCCACAAGCACGTCGTCGTTACGCTGAAGTTGCTGACCACCTAGGCCTAAGCCAAGAAGGTGACCGTACTGCTCAGAAGATTGAACGTCTACTAGCATGGTTGGACGAGCTGAAAGGCGACCTAGACATCCCAATGTCTATCCAAGCTGCAGGTGTTTCTGAAGCTGACTTCGTAGCGAAACTAGACGAACTAGCTGTTGAAGCGTTCGATGACCAGTGTACAGGTGCTAACCCACGTTACCCTCTAATCACTGAGCTGAAAGAAGTTCTACTAGCTTCTTACTACGGTAAAGCATTCGTTGAAGGTGAAACTTTCGAAGGTACTACGGTAATCAAGAAGAAAGCAGACCAAGAAGCAGCGAAAGCGCCTAAAGCTAAGAAAGCAAAAGCTGACGCATAAGTAAGCCGTTAGTTATGAGATAAGTTTTCGCTAGCACGACACTTATCTATCGGGAAAAGATAAAGCCCCAGTCGAATGACTGGGGCTTTTTTTGTTCGATAGCTTCAGTAGTGTCTCTCTTGTCACTATCATTGACGGGTGAGTACGTGTGTAGCAAATCTGCAAGTGGTAACTTGGCCGCGTACCCAAGTGCGCTGGTGTTTTATCGCTAGTGTAGGGGCTTTGTTACACAATGATTTCAGGAGTTATTTATTGCCCATAGAAGCCAGAGCTAGAAGTATACTGGAGATACAGTAGAACAGCGGTTGTTAAGTTAAATACGTTTACAGCTGACGTTGATGATGGTGATTAAACCAATAAATAAAAAAGGCCGATGTAGTCACATCGGCCTTTATGGTTATGTTATCTAACTATTTTTCGTCTTCTGGTAGCTTAACGTTTAATTCAAGAACAGAGATGTCATCATCTTTGTGTTCAAAAGAGAGATCAACCATCGAAGGATCAATGGCGACATACTTACTGATCACTTTAAGAATATCTTCTTTAAGCTGCGGTAAGTATGAAGGTGCTGGATCGCCCTGGCTTCGACGCTCTGCAACGATAATTTGCAGGCGTTCTTTGGCTAAGTTTGCAGAGTTCTTTTTCTGCGGGCGGAAAAACTCAAGTAATGACATGCCGATTTAGCCTCCGAATAGACGTTTAAAGATTCCTTTCTTCTGTTCGGTCAGGAAGCGGAAATCCACTTGCTGACCCAGCAGTCGCTCTACCGCATCATCGTAAGCCATTCCCGCATCTGATTGCTCGTCGAAGATAACTGGAACGCCTTTGTTAGACGCATTTAGAACGGCTTGGCTCTCTGGAATAACTCCTAGCAAACCAATGTGCAGAATCTCCTCTACATCTTCAACACTGAGCATTTCACCTTGAGTGACACGCGCAGGGTTATAACGTGTAAGCAGAAGATGTTGCTTCACTGGTTCTAAACCTTCTTCGGCACGGCGAGACTTAGAGTCAAGAATACCGAGAATGCGATCAGAATCGCGTACAGAAGAAACTTCAGGGTTTGTTGTTACGATAGCTTCATCTGCAAAGTATAGTGCCATTAGTGCACCTTGCTCGATGCCCGCTGGTGAATCACAGATAACGAAATCGAACCCCATTTCGTCGAGTTCATCTAGAACACGGCGCACACCTTCTTTGGTCAGTGCGTCTTTATCACGTGTTTGAGAAGCAGGAAGAATGAATAAATTCTCGGTACGCTTATCTTTAATCATCGCTTGGTTTAGTGTTGCTTCACCATTAATGACATTGACGAAGTCGTAGACTACTCGACGCTCGCAACCCATGATTAAGTCGAGGTTACGTAGACCAATATCAAAATCGATAACTGCTGTTTTTTTACCTTTCATCGCTAAACCTGAAGCGATAGCAGCGCTTGATGTAGTTTTACCTACACCGCCCTTGCCTGACGTTACAACAATAATGCGTGCCATTATGTGTTCCTTATAAATCTTAAATTGTTAATAACTCGAATTGTAGCGAGTCATCATCCAAACTAAACATAACTTTTTGTTGCCAGTATTCTTCCGAAAATTGTTCGGTTAACCAGTAATGACCCGCGATAGACATGAGTTCAGCGTTGAGCTTATTGCAGATGATTACCGCATCTTTGTTACCACTTGCACCTGCAATGGCACGACCACGTAGGGTTCCATGAATATGAATAGAACCATCTGCAATGACCTCAGCACCTTCGCTGACATGATTAAGTACCACTAAGTCACAATCTTTAGCATAAATTTGCTGGCCTGAACGCACTGGAGAGCGAACTATTTTCGTTGGCGCAAGCTTAGCTGGTGCCTGACTAGGAGACTTGCTCGCCGACATGATGGCAAATGAAGCCTCACTGGCTAAATTTTGCGTGCGTTTGTCTTTACAGCCAGCAACACCGACGGGAATCATTCCCGCAGCAGAAACTCCGTGCTTCAATGCATGAAAGTCTATATCACCATCCACCTTTGCAATGTTGATGACAACAGGGGCATTGGCAAAAAAGGCGGGAGCCTGTTCGACTTTATCATTGAGAAATTTGACCGTTTTTTCCACGTTATTGTCACTAAGGTGCAAAACGGACAATGTGAAACTACTGCCTTTTAGGTCTGGTGAATGTGACATCTTTTACTTACAACCTCGTAAGGGCGTTGCCTGAGACTAGGGTTGTCATGTTATATTCCCACAATAAGCACAGCAAGTTATCTTGCGCTCAATTGAGTGTTTTGCTCTCAAAAATAACGAAACATTGACGTTCATTGAATAGAAACGGACAAAAGGCTTCCCATGCTTTGTGCAATTTACAAAAGTTCTAAAAAAGAAGGCGCTTACCTCTACATTCCGAAGAAGGACGATTTTTCACAAGTTCCTGACACATTGATGCAGATGTTTGGCAAACCTATTATGGTAATGGTCATCAAATTGGATGGCCGACAATTGGCCTCGGTAGATATTGAGAAGGTGAAAAAGTCACTTGATGAAGAAGGCTTCTTCCTCCAACTTCCACCTCCACCGAAAAACTTGTTAGATGAATACAAAGAGCAGAAGAAAGCTCGCCAGCAGTCCGAAGAATAATAAGACACGGACTTGCGATACTTTGCTCAAGGAGGGCAATGTGAAAAAATTATTGTCAGTCGTACTAGGTGCAACCATTGCAAGTTCTGTTTGGGCAAATGAACAGAGCTTTGAGCAATACGTTGATGGGTTGAAACAAGAGGCGAGAGATAAGGGCATCTCAGAACAGGTTATCTCGGCCGCTTTTGCTGATGTGACATACAAGCCACGCGCGGTAAAAGCGGATCGCAATCAGCCTGAGAAAAAGCTAACTCTTGATGAATACATTCCTCGCGCTGTGCCTGATTGGAAAGTAAAGCAAGCTAAAGAGCTGTATGACAAGCACTATGATGAGCTTTCTCGTATTGGGGAAGAATATGGTGTCCAGCCACGGTTCATTGTCGCTCTTTGGGGCGTAGAGAGTAATTTCGGCCGCTTTACTGGTAATTACAGCGTTATTGATGCGCTTTCCACCATGGCATATGACGGGCGTCGTGAAGCGTTCTTCCGCAAAGAAGCAATGGCGGCGCTGCAGATTCTTGAAGAAGGCCATATTCCAGTTGAAGATTTTAAAGGATCATGGGCTGGGGCGATGGGGCAGTGTCAGTTTATGCCAAGTTCCTTCTTGTCTTTTGCCGCGGATGGAAACGGTGATGGCAAAAAGGACATATGGACCAGTGAAGCCGATGTATTTGCGTCTGCCGCCAACTACCTAAGTCAATCGGGATGGGGTGATAAATACACTTGGGGTCGCCAAGTTAAACTCCCTAACGGTTTTGATACGAGTATCCAAGGTCGCAGTGAAGAGAAAGGGAAGTATCTTCAGGATTGGAGCAAGCTAGGCGTGACTCGTTACGATGGTCGTCCATTGCCAAAACTTGATGAAGACATTAAGGCTTGGTTGATCGCCCCGGATGATGCGAATGGGCGAGTTTACTTGGTATACAATAACTACAATGTATTGATGAAGTGGAACCGCTCTTACTACTTCGCTCTGGCGGTAAGCCATTTGGCCGACAGAATCGTACTATGATTTGTTAAAGGAGCTCTGCGGAGCTCTTTTTTGTTAGGAGTTTCCGTGTTATCTGATCGCGCTTCTCAAATGGTGGTCTTTGCCACTTTACTTACTCACAAAAACTTTACTGCTGCTGCACGCAATTTAGGAGTGTCGGTTTCTCATGTGAGTAAGCAACTAGCACAACTTGAGGAATCGTTAGGGGTTAAGTTAGTCCAGAGGACAACTCGTACATTTACGCCGACAGAAGCAGGCGAACATTATTTTCACCATTGCCAAAAGCTAGTTCAAACTATTGAAGAAGCGCAGAGGGAAATCGAAAGCCAGCGCGATGAAGTGGCCGGGCTAATTAAGATTGGGCTTTCCCAATCTTTCGGCACTTTGCACATTTTACCTGCTATCGATGAACTACGAGTACGTTATCCTAACCTGCAAGTAGAAATGCATTTGTTTGACTATCGAGTTGATATGTTGCAAGAGGGGCTAGACCTATGGATCACCAACAATGAAACTCTGCCTGAAGGCTATGTGGCTCAGCGACTCGCTGACAGTAAGTTTGTGGTTGCCGCGTCTCCAGATTACTTAGTGAAACACAGCACACCTCTTCATCCTAATGACCTGGCGCAGCATAACTGTCTTATTTATCGGAGTTGGGAGCGTGATTACACAAGTTGGGCGTTTTCTAGACCGCATGAGCAGTTAAACGTAAAAGTTTCGGGTAATTACTCTGTGGATTTGGCGGAAGCGGTGCGAGACGCAGCCGTCGCTGGGTGGGGGATCGCCTATTTGGCGACATATCTTATTCGTGATGAATTTAAAACTGGGAAGCTCATTCAGCTCTTGCCAGACTGGCAACCGAGCCAAGATATGCCCTTTTATGCGGTGTATCCAAGTCGACGATATCTGCCTATTAAGACAGCTGCCGTGATTGATTTTATTAAGCAGAAAATTGGTTCACCTTGTCACTGGGACAGACGGTTAGCGCCACACTTACGTGGATTTAAATTGTAAATGTGAGTCGCCAAATTGTTTCTATTCTTACAAACATCTTTTCCTGATGGAAAAGATGCGAAAGAGCAAACGTTTATATTTAATCAAAACAAACAGTTATTAGAGTGATGGTTAATTGTACTAACGAAAGTACACTCCATTAACAACTGTGATTTGCATCTCGTTTTTATCTGAATATTATCCGACGCCATTCTTGTTCCCCCCATTTTGTCGGATCTTCTTATGAACTCAATCCTAGGTATTGTGGCCATTCTGTTTTTAGCTTGGCTACTTTCTACAAACAGAAAAAGTATCAATGTAAAAACGGTATCGTTAGCATTTGCATTGCAGATCTCTTTTGCGCTTTTGGTTCTCTACGTACCAGCGGGTAAAGATGTCCTGAACAGTGTCACTGGCGCTGTCTCAAACCTTATCAATTATGGTCAGGAGGGTATTGCTTTCCTTTTCGGTGGGTTAGCAACGGGCGGCTTTACGTTCGCTATTAACGTGCTTGGTATCATCATTTTCTTCTCTGCGCTGATTTCAGGCCTTTACCATATTGGTGTTATGCCAAAGGTGATTAATTTGATTGGTGGGGGGCTCCAGAAGCTACTTGGTATTGGCCGAGCGGAATCGCTTTCTGCTACAGCGAACATTTTTGTCGGCATGATTGAAGCGCCTTTGGTTGTAAAACCATACCTAAAGCACATGACTGATTCTCAATTTTTTGCTGTTATGGTGGGTGGTCTTGCATCCGTAGCTGGTGGCACATTGGTGGGCTACGCGTCATTAGGTGTGGACCTGAATTTCCTAATTGCGGCTGCGTTTATGTCTGCCCCTGCTGGTTTGCTGATGGCGAAAATCATGGTGCCAGAAACAGAAGCTATTGATGCTGAGACTGAACTCGACAATGTTGAAATGCCACGTGCCACCAACGTAGTTGAAGCTATGGCGGATGGGGCGATGTCTGGTTTGCGCATCGCAGTGGCTGTGGGTGCAACACTATTAGCGTTTGTTAGTGTGATTGCGATGCTAAACGGTATGCTAGGTTGGCTAGGCAGCTTAATGGGTACAGAGCTTAGCTTTGAACTTATTCTAGGGTATCTGTTTGCGCCTGTTGCATGGTTGCTCGGTATTCCTTGGTCTGAAGCGATTACTGCAGGTTCACTGATCGGTAACAAGATTGTTGTGAACGAATTTGTCGCATTTATCCAGTTAACAGAAGTGAAAGCGCAGCTAAGTGCGCACTCTCAAGCAATCGTGACGTTTGCACTGTGCGGTTTTGCTAACATCTCTACCATGGCAATGTTGATTGGTGGTTTAGGTAGCGTGGTACCAGAGAAGCGCCCATTCATTTCGAAATTTGGTTTCCGCGCAATTGCCGCAGGTGTCATGGCGAACTTAATGAGCGCATCAATTGCAGGTGTCATTCTAAGCCTGTAATCACTCCAACTCGCTCAAAAACAAAAGGGTTGATGTTATTGAACATCAACCCTTTCTATTTCTCTGAGGTGGTGTTTAAAGCTCTACTTTTTAGTGTGGAACTGTTCACACGCTAGCATGGTATTTTCAATAAGACTAGCAACGGTCATTGGACCAACACCGCCTGGTACTGGAGTAATAAAGCTCGCATTTTCTCTTGCTTTATCGTATTCAACATCGCCAACTAGTTTGCCTGATTCTAGACGGTTGATGCCAACATCGACCACCACGGCTCCTTTCTTGACCCAATCGCCAGGAATAAAGTTAGGTTTGCCAACGGCGACCACGACGACATCAGCTTGACGGACGTGCCCTTCAAGATCTTTGGTAAAGCGGTGACAAGTTGTCGTTGTGCAGCCTGCTAAAAGCAGTTCTAGTGTCATTGGTCGACCAACAATATTTGATGCTCCAACAACAACCGCATGCTTTCCTCGTAGCTCAATATTGTAACGGTCTAGTAGGGTAATAATCCCTTTCGGCGTACAAGAGCGTAACTTAGGGATGCGTTGTGCTAAACGTCCAACATTATAAGGATGGAAGCCATCTACGTCTTTCTCTGGATGAATGCGTTCCAACACGTGAGTAGCATCAATGCCTGCTGGAAGAGGTAGTTGAACTAGAATACCATCAATTTCAGCATCAACATTTAACTCATCAATAAGGGCTAGGAGTTCTTCTTCCGAAGAGGTTGCCGGAAGGTCGAATGACTTAGAGACAAATCCAACTTCTTCACAAGCGCGGCGTTTACTGCCCACGTACACTTGAGATGCTGGGTCTTCACCAACCAGTACTACTGCCAGACCAGGTGCACGCAGGCCGGCTTCTACGCGAGCCTTAACTCGAGCAGCAACTTCTGATCGAACAGTTTGGGAAATAAGCGTTCCATCGATATTTTGAGCAGTCATGACTTTCCTTCAATTAGAATGGCGAATAATTTGCAGCGCATTGTCGCAAATTATTTGATGAACATCTATAAGCAAACGTTTGCTTCGTGGTAATTTTAATCAATTGATGTGTTGGTGTCCTTTTTTTGTTCATTCAGATCATATTGTTACGAAAAGCCCTTGTTTTAAGAAATCGAACTCGTATAATCCTTTCCCTGTAGCGCGCCCTTAGCTCAGCTGGATAGAGCACGTCCCTTCTAAGGATGTGGTCATAGGTTCGAATCCTATAGGGCGTGCCATTTATTTAAAGACCCCGATAACTCCTCGAGTTGTCGGGGTTTTTGCGTTTTAGGTTGTGGCGTCTTTAGTGGTATATAGGTAATTTGGTGAATCTTGTTTGGATTTTAGGCATGGAAGGCTGCGGCAGATGAAGAATTTAGCCCTATTTGATTTTGACGGAACAATAACGACAGAAGATACATTTACAAAATTTCTGTTCTATTCGACGCCTAAACTTAGGTTATATCTAGGGTTGCTTATCGTATGGCCTGTCATTTTGTTGTACAAAGTTGGCTGGCTGCCGGCTTGCCGAACCCGACCTATTTTATCCTTTGTCGCTTTTTGGCGACGAGATGTTCAAATCGTAGAACAGCTTGCTCAGCAATTCTCTTCCACCTATTTGCCGACAGTGATAAGAGAAGTCGCTCAAAGGCGCTTGGAGCTGCATAAACAGTGTGGTGACGACATATATTTAGTGTCAGCAGGACTCAATCTCTATTTACAGTTTTGGTGCCAATCGCAAGGCATCGAGCTGGTATGCAGTACGTTAGAGCAAAAACAAGGACGTTTTACTGGGCGTTATCAAAATGGGGATTGTAGCCACGAGCATAAAGTGCGCTTGCTGACTCGTCGAGTAGATACGTCATCATACGTAAAAATCTATGCATATGGGGATACGCTTGAGGATTTACCAATGCTTCGACTTGCTCATGACGCTTATCTAGACTGGCGACCACTAAAGGAAATAGACGGCCATTCAATAAAGGCTTCTTAACTTCGCAAATAGTTTCCATAGCTTTCATTCCTATGTCGTATTTGTCGAATCGTTACAATAAAAGACTTAATTTGGTTCATTGTTCCGTCAAAATGCTCTGAGACGATTGATTGTAAGGTATGAAGTATTATGGAACAGCAACACGTTAGCGTAGAGTATCAAACGCAATTAGCAGGTCGAGGAGCACGATTGGTAGCCTCTCTGATCGACTCTTTGATTTTGGCTATTTTTATTCTCCCTTTAATGTATTTCACAGGGGGCTTTAGCGGTTTGATGCAAAGCCCACCAGTAGAGCCAAGTTTGGGATATTTGTTGGTTATAGGATTTGTTAATTTTGTATTGTTTGGAGCGATCAACCGAACACTTCTACGTGACAAGGGGCAAACGATAGGTAAGAAGGTGATGAAAATTCGCATTCAAGGCCTTGATGGTAAGACGCCTCGTCTTACTGAGTTGCTTTTCAAGCGTTACGCCTATTACTTCTTAATTGGCTATGTACCTGTCGTGGGTGGTTTTATTAGCATTCTTGGAGTCTTGTTCATTTTTGGCAAAAGCAGGCGATGTGTGCACGATTTTATTGCTTCGACTCAAGTTGTTCGCGCGACATAGGCTATTAGTCTGACTCAATAAAAAGCAGCGTTTACTAACGCTGCTTTTATGTTTGTGCTTTGTTTCTGTACATACGCAACGGTTTTCGGTAGCATGTCGCTCCTTCTTTGAACTCCGATTCAATCAGGTTAGTTTCCAGTTCTTTGTATTTAGGCACCATGCGCAGTATTCATACCAAAATCAAACCCGAATTTGAGCCTTTGTTGTCAGAGTTAGCATTACACGCTCTGCTACATTTGCATACCAATTATTCGGGCAAGCTTTTGGGATACAAATCGCGCAGTGATATCAATGACATCATTTCCCACTGGCTGAACAAAGCATCGAACAGTAAAAAATATAAGCCTTTCAAGAAAAAAATACGTTCTCTTGTTACTCATGCACGCTCACAGCGCCTTGATATGGAATCTATGCTTGAGAACTTATTACCACCTCAAGGTGGGGATGAACTGCCTCATTTGGATAGTTTCTTGCTGCTTATCAATATGCTTGAGAAAGAGCTAAATACCACGGTGCTGGTTTCAAGTCCTGAGTCTGTTGATCTTAAGTTCAATCCCAAGGGATGTTTGCTCTGTGTCCTGTCGCAAGATCTCAATGCACACTTTAGTGAACGAAATCGTCTTGTCGCCGATATTTCGATGCTGTTTCGTGGCACTAACGGAGAAAAGCACGCATTTCTACGAACTATTTACTCCTCTTCAATCTTTGAACATAAAGTTGAATTTGAAGATGGGGAGTTTATTAGAGTTTCTCTATTGCTACGTTGATCTTGTAGACAAAGGGTAGCGATTAACTACCCTTGATATGATTTTGTAGGCTTATGCTAGCTTAAACTTTTGTAGCTGCTGGCTCACTTGCTCTACCTCCAGCCTGTAGCTACTTACTATATTGTCCATGTTGCTCGCTAACTCTCCAGTATGTAGCGCAATTTCCGCTAGTACATCGACATCTTTATCAACATCTTCACTGGCTTTCGATTGCTCGATAGTCGAGTTTGCTATGCTGGTAATATGTTCGTTGACCGTCTCAATTAAGTGCTCAAGCTCCGAAATACTGTCATTCACCCCGGAAACAGATTCAAAGGTAGAGTCCGTGGCTTCTCTGCTCTTATTCATGTTGCTTACAGCGGTTTGAGTATTATTCGTGATATTACTTAGCAGTTGGGAGATGTGCTCTGTCGCTTCTTTACTGCGCTGTGCAAGGTCGCGAACTTCAGAAGACACTACCGCAAAGCCTCTCCCGTGTTCGCCAGCGCGAGCAGCTTCGATCGCTGCGTTGAGAGCAAGTAGGTTAGTTTGCTCGGAAATACCGTTAATGGTGTCGACGATTTTGCTCACACTCAATGCGTCTTGTTCGAGTTTTTCCATGCATGTTTGTGTCTGTTCTATTTGCGATACTAACGCTTCCACTATTTTATAGGAATGTTGACTTTGCGACTGACAGTTAAGAACTTTGTTTGTCATTTGCTCGGTCTCTTGCAACGCGCGTTCAGATGAGGAGGCTATTTCCAGGCTGGATTGAGAAAGCTCGGTCATTGCGGTTGCGATGTTGTTACACTTATCATTCGTCGCCTTACTACTTTCACCTAAATCACCAGCTCCTTTTACGATGTGTTCTAAACGTTCATTACTGTGATCGTTGGTATCTCTGATATTAGAGAGTAGATCGTTGATGCTTGTTGTCAGCCCATTCACACTCTGAGAAATATGGCTCAATTCGTTGTTGCCCTCTGACGGTAACTGAATGCTCAAGTTTTTATCTGATGACATGGTCGCTAGGCTACCTGTTACTGAACGAACTTGCTTCCTTAAACTACCTACTGACACATAAACACCGACAATGAGGATGAAGCTGATAGCAATAGCTGCGGCTATCATGGTGCTCATGTTAAAGGTTGCTTTATTTGCTTGTTGCTGAGAACTATTAAGCATTTGATCTTTAAGAGTATTTCTAATTCCGTTTATCAACTTGATTCTATCTGTGGCCATTGCAAACCAAGCACTCGGTTCAGGGCCTTCTAAACTGCCTAAGCTGTTTTTCTGCTCCAAGAACTTATTCTGGACTGCTTCTACATTCAGCCACGTTTGGCTTCTTTTAGCCTGATTTAGCTGTTCAAGTAGCTGATTGGGTAGGGAGATGTTTGCTTGTCGCTGTGCATAGCCACCAGAAGCGAGGTAATCTTGGATCGCAATGTATTGTCCAATTGAGGAGTGCTTTCTGGAAAAAGCGCCATTAAGCGCTCCTCGTACTTGGCCTGCGCGCTCTTTCATCTCCATGATAGCGATTAAGCTTTTACTTAAGTTGGAGACTTCCGCATTGGAAAGTTTTCCACTCACTAATGAGGCGTTATCAATCGAAAGTTGATTCAAATTCGAATAGTAGGCGAATGGTGAACGTGAAGGTTTGAGTTGATCAACGCTTTGACGAACTTCTGCTAGGCTTCGTAGCTCGTTCTCTATATCTGAACTGAGTTGATTTAACCAGTTTTGGGGTAGAGTGTCCGAGCTAAAAGATCGGAATTGTTGTATGTGGTGATCGGTATTCTTTCGATGATTCGATAATGCCTCTACCTGTTTTGGGTTTCCTTTACTTCCGAGCACGCCTGCGCTTAGTCCGCGTTCTACTGCAAGGTTATGAGCGAGGTTGTCGTAGAGTAAAATGAGCTCAGTGGCAGATTGGTCTCTACGCGCTTCATCAAGGGTCGATTTGTAGTTTAGAACTAATTCGACGGCCAATGTAAGCGATATTAAGATTGGTACACCAGCAAGTACAAGCACTAAGCGATTAAGGCTAAACCTTTGAATTAAAGCGTTCATACGCTCTCCTAGCGTGGTTATTATTATTTATAAGGAAATTATAAGACGCCAGAAAAAATATGGATAAACCCATAGCTCTATTTGAGGGATAACTAATACATACTTACTAGATATGTGATCATGGTCATATGGGGTAATTTTTCTGCTGAGGAGGTGTCACAAAAAGTTCATCTAATTCAATATTGAGGTTTTTCTAATAATTCATCATATTGTAATGACTATGTAACAAATTAAGGAGTGCCTATGCAGCATCAAGAAATGATACAACCTACCCAGCTTGGCGTGATTAGCCGAACTTGTTTATTCTCCTTTGCCGCTATTTTGTTTGTCTTTGTTTTTATCTAAACCCTAACTGAACTAAGCCTTATTAAGTTTGTGGTTACTCACTTCTTCTTCACTTATTAGGGCGGTTCACTGGCTCTTCTCGATACTGTTGTGATATTTTTGCTGTATCTGCTTATTGTTAAAGAGTTGTATGCCGAATGCCTCTGCTTATCCCCAATTTTTCCAATCGATATGCTGACTTACCGAATGCCTTTTACTCCTTGGTGGATCCTAAACCATTGGAAAACAGCCATTGGATAGCATGGAATAGCGTATTGGCCGAGCAACTTGGGCTACCTGAAAATCAGCCAAGTGGTGATCTGAAATATTTTCTTTCGGGAGAAGGTGACTATCAGACAACCCCCGTGTTAGCGATGAAATATGCTGGGCATCAATTTGGAGTATACAATCCTGATCTGGGAGATGGTCGCGGCTTATTGCTTGGTGAAGTGACGTCGCTAACAGGGCAAGTGTTCGATATTCACCTTAAAGGCGCGGGACTCACTCCCTATTCACGTATGGGAGATGGCAGGGCGGTATTACGTTCGACGATTCGTGAATATCTTTGTAGTGAAGCGATGGCAGGATTGGGTATCCCCACCACTCGCGCTTTAGGGATGTTGACCAGTGACACCCCAGTTTATCGAGAGAAAGTGGAAAGTGGCGCTTTGTTGCTGCGTGTTGCTGAAAGCCACATCCGATTTGGTCACTTTGAGCACCTTTTCTACACCAATCAATTAAGTGAGCTGAAACTGCTGGCTGATAAAGTGATCGAGTGGTATTGGCCAACATGCTTAGATAGCGAATCTCCTTATGCTGCGATGTTTGCAACCATAGTCGAAAAAACAGCGCACATGATTGCACATTGGCAGGCGTATGGCTTTGCACATGGTGTGATGAATACCGACAATATGTCCATTTTGGGTCAGACGTTCGATTATGGACCCTACGGTTTCTTAGATGACTATGAACCGGGTTATATCTGCAACCATTCTGATTACCAAGGTCGATATGCCTTTGATCAACAACCTAGAATTGGTTTATGGAATCTGTCTGCTTTGGCCCATGCGTTGTCTCCACTTGTGGACAAAAATGAGCTTGAACAGGCGCTAAGCCAGTTTGAAGTAACCCTAGGCAGAGAATTTAGCCGACTGATGCGAGCAAAGCTTGGCCTGCATTGCAAGCTCGAACAAGATAGTCAGCTATTCAATGCTATGTTTGAGCTTCTGCATCAAAATAGAGTCGATTACACTCGTTTTATGCGTGAACTCTCTAACCTTGATACTCAATCAATTCAAAATGTCTCAGACTTGTTTATAGATAGAGATGCCGCGAAAGCGTGGCTTGAACTCTACCTTGCTCGTTGTGAATGTGAAATAGATGAAGCGGGGCAAGCTATCTCATCGAAAACACGTTGTGAAAAAATGCGTCAGGTAAATCCCAAGTACATACTTAGAAATTACTTGGCTCAAATCGCCATTGATAAAGCTGAGCAAGGCGACTTTAGTGAAGTAGAAGCGATCGCAGAGTTGTTAAAATATCCATTTGATGAGCAACCAAATAAAGATGCTTATGCGAATCTGCCTCCAGAATGGGGGAAAAAGATGGAAATTAGTTGCTCCTCGTAAAGAACTGAATGGCTGATAAAATTATTCTTATAAATGTAACGAAGTTGTGACCCTCGTCTGCTCTTTGTTCAAATTATGCAAATTAATCAATCAGCAGATGGGATGCATCTCTCTACACTAATAGCCAAGCATCATTGGTAATGAATTAGGGTTTATGAGCGCTAAAATACTTGTTGTAGATGACGATCAAGAGATTCGAGAACTGTTAGATGAATATCTAACTAAGTCGGGCTACCTTGTAGACACGGTCGCAGATGGCGAGCAGCTTAAGCTATACCTAGAGCAAACTGGTTATCCAGAACTGGTTTTGTTAGATGTAATGCTACCAGGCGATGATGGCTTTACCTTATGTCAGTATATTCGTCGAGAGTCTAGTGTTCCGATCATCATGCTCACTGCGGTATCGGATGAAACGGATCAAATCATCGGCTTAGAAATTGGCGCTGATGATTACATCGCCAAGCCTTTTAACCCGAGGCAGCTTGTTGCGCGCATCAAAGCCGTGTTGCGTCGGGTGCAATTGAGTGACGACAAACCAGCGGATGCGCTCCCTAAACATATCACCTTTGGTGATTGGCGACTTGATACCCTCGCACATAAGATCATCCACCTTGAAAATGGCCAAGAGCATGATTTATCTGGCAGTGATTTCGCGCTTTTGATGCTGTTTTTAACTCGCCCAAATGAGGTCTTAGACAGGGACACGATTTCATTTGCGACTCGTGGTAGAGAAGCGCTGCCGTTCGAGCGCGGAATTGATGTTCAACTGAGTCGGTTAAGGAATCGTTTAGGCGATAGCGGAAAATATCCTCAGTACATAAAAACTATGCGTGGTAATGGCTACATTCTTGCTGTTCCCGTGACGACAGAGCACTAAGTTATGCTCTCATTACTTCGAGTAATCAAACCCAATTCGCTGGTAACCAGAACGTTGGGGCTCGCGTTACTTGCCGTGGTTTTAGCTCAGGGTATTGCTACCGCTATTTGGTACAGTGAGTCAAAGCAGAAGGAATTGGCGGGCATTCAAGATGCGTCGCAAAGCATGGCCAATATGTTTGCCTCCACCGTGACCTTTTTCCAATCCCTTCCAGTGCGTTACCGACACATCGTTTTGGACCAAATTCGTAATATGGGCGGGACGCGTTTTTTCGTCTCGTTTAATAAAGAAAAGCTGGTTGTTGAGCCGATTGAAGAGACTCAGCTAAAACAAGCTTCCATACGAGCGGTAGAATCTGTATTGAATCAGAAGCTGACCAAGGTCGACTCTATCTCAGTAGACTTCTCTCACCCAGATAACCTTCGTTTGTTAAAAAATGATATTTACTTGCACGATCTACCTAAATCTTGGGCGCACCATACGTTAACTTTGTCACCGATTGACCCTCCAATATTGGTGGTTCAAATTGAATTGAGCAGCCATGAATGGGTCTACATTGCGGCGCTCTTGCCCGCCCCTTATGTAACCTTAGATGACACGGTGATTGCCCGAGAGCAAATACTGTTTTTGATTCTCTCAACGACTCTCCTGTTGGGCTTGACCTACTTACTGATGCGCCGCCAAGTCAAACCGCTCAAGCGGCTAGCGAAAGCGGCGAATGAAATGAGTATGGATATCGATCAGCCTCCGCTTGCTGAAGAAGGGGCAAGTGAATTGGTCACAGCGACCCGGGCTTTTAATCGTATGCAGCAACGTATACGGCGTTATGTCTCGGATAGAGAGCATCTGTTTTCATCCATTTCTCATGATCTAAAAACCCCGATAACCCGTCTTCGCTTACGTGCTGAGCTTCTGGAAAGTGACACTAAGCGCAGCAAATTCAACAAAGATCTCGATGAACTGGAAATGATGGTCAAGGGAGCGCTGCAATGCGTGAGAGACACTGACTTACACGAGAACAACGCCTTTATTGATCTCAATGAGATGATCGTCTCTGTTATCGAGCCGATGAACCACAAATCACAAGTTGTCGAGTTTGAGCCTGCGAAGATGGAGCCAATTGTGGCCAAACCGTTAGCGATTAAAAGGGTGTTAACTAACGTACTCGATAATGCGGTCAAATACGGTGACAAAGCGAATGTTGTCATCGATGTTTCGGATGAGTGGATCACCGTAACGGTAGATGACGTGGGCCCCGGTATTCCAGAAAACAAACAAGAGCAGGTGTTTGAGCCCTACTTTAGGTTGGCTGACGATGACCAAGGGCATGGTTTAGGGCTTGGAATCTGCCGCAACATTCTCCATGGACATGGTGGAGATCTCATTATTAGCAATCTTCCTCATGGCGGTCTTCGCGCTCAACTCTTTATCCCGCCTAGCTTAGAAGTCTAATGTAACTTTCTTGTTACATTGGCTTTACGCTTTGTTTCAATCTAAAAATTCTATTTGGATAGACTTCGTATTGTTCAAGCACGAAGTGAACGGGTCAGTTATGTGGTCGGCCCCGATGTCTAATCCAATACATGGAAGATAACAATGAAAATCAATAAAACCCTACTTACTTTATCGCTTTTGTCTGCCTCTGCTCTTTCTCATGCGGGAGAAGTGGAAGTTCTTCACTGGTGGACTGCTGGTGGTGAGGCCAAATCTGCTGCTGTTCTTAAAGAGATGCTCGAAAAGCAAAACCATACATGGAAAGATTTTGCGGTTGCAGGTGGCGGCGGTGAGTCAGCGATGACGGTACTGAAAACGCGTGCGGTCTCAGGAAACCCTCCTTCAGCGGCGCAAATCAAAGGACACGATATTCAAGAGTGGGGCGGATTAGGCTTCTTGACGTCTCTGGATAAAACAGCGAAAGCTGAGCAATGGGATTCAATCCTTCCATCGGTCGTGACTAAAGTCATGAAGTTCGATGGCGAGTACGTTGCGGTTCCAGTCAACGTTCACCGCGTAAACTGGTTATGGGCAAACCCGGAAGTATTGAAAAAATCGGGCGTTGAATTGCCAACCACATTAGACGAGTTCTTCGCAGCGGCAGAAAAAATCAAAGCGGCTGGCTTTGTACCTCTCGCTCACGGCGGCCAACCTTGGCAGGATGCAACCGTATTTGAGGCCGTTGCTCTGGATGTACTTGGTAGCGAAGATTACAACAAAGCCTTTGTTGACCTAGATATGGATACATTATCAGGCGATAAAATGGTAGAGGTGTTTACCAAGTTTAAGAAAGTGCGCGACTACATTGATGCGAACTCTCCGGGCCGTGACTGGAACGTAGCAACCTCTATGGTCATCAACGGTGAAGCGGCGATGCAAATCATGGGCGACTGGGCAAAAGGTGAGTTTTCTGCGGCGGGCAAAGTACCGGGCAAAGATTACATTTGTGCTCCTGCACCGGGTACGGAAGGTCAGTTCACGTTTAATATCGACAGCTTTGCGTTCTTTGAACTGAGCGACACAGCGAATCAACAAGCTCAGCAAGATCTGGCGAAAACCATTCTAACTAAAGAGTTCCAAGAGGTGTTTAACCTTAACAAGGGCTCTATTCCAGTACGCCTAGATATGGACATGAGTAAGTTCGACCAATGTGCGCTGGACTCGATGGCAACGTTCAAGGCAAGCGCGAAATCTGGCGACCTAGTACCTAGTATGGCGCACGGTCTATCGACGACAAGTTACGCTCAAGGCGCAATTTATGATGTTGTCACCAACTTCTTCAATGATGATTCCGCCGACCCTAAAGAGGCAGCTAAGAAGCTAGCAAAAGCTGTTAAAGCGGCAATCTAACTCTTGAGTTAGAACACTCATCACCCCCAAAGGGCGAGTAGGCTTGTGGGGAGCCTATTCGCCCTTTCCTTAATCTCTAACCCGGATTTTAGGTTAGATAAGATGACGTAAGGATTCGTTATGGAGCATGTTGTATCTCGGTACGCCAATAAGTCTGCGCCAAAGCCGAGCTTTGCTGACAGATTACAGCGCTGGCTACCGAAAATCGTTCTTGCGCCGACCATGCTAGTCACCGTGGTGTGTATCTACGGTTATATTTTTTGGACGGCTGCACTTTCTATGACCAACTCTCGCTTTCTACCAAGCTTCAATTTTGCTGGCTTTATCCAGTATGAAAAGTTGATGGAAAATGACCGTTGGCTCACTTCAATTACCAATTTAGGTATCTTTGGCCTGTTGTTTATGCTGATTGCGATTGGTCTAGGAGTAGGTCTAGCAATATTGCTTGATCAGAATATCCGTCAAGAAGGGGCAATCAGAACCATTTACCTTTACCCAATGGCACTCTCATTCATTGTGACGGGTACCGCATGGAAGTGGATTTTAAACCCGGGGCTTGGCATTGAGAAGTTGATGCAAGATTGGGGATTCACTGACTTTAAATTTGATTGGCTAGTGGATTCCGAAATGTCGGTTTATACACTCGTTATTGCAGCGGTTTGGCAATCTTCAGGCTTTGTTATGGCGATGTTTCTCGCCGGGCTACGCGGCATCGATTCTTCAATCATTAAAGCAGCACAAATTGATGGTGCAAGCCTGCCAACTATTTACTGGAAGATCATTTTACCTTGCTTGCGTCCAGTGTTTTTCAGTGCCGTTATCATTACCTCCCACATTGCGATTAAGAGTTTCGACTTGGTGACTGCAATGACGGCAGGTGGTCCAGGTTATTCGTCGGATTTACCGGCTTTGTTTATGTACGCACACTCATTCACTCGTGGTCAAATTGGTCTAGGCGCTGCCAGCGCGATGATGATGTTAGCGGGTATTTTGGCGATTCTAGTGCCATACCTATACTCAGAACTTAGGGAGAAAAAATCATGACCAACAACATGAATTTTGCCCGCCTATTTATTTACGCATGCCTCATCTTTTTCTGTGTTGTCTATTTGATGCCGCTGTTTGTGATGGTGATTACCTCGTTCAAAACGCTACCTGATATCAAAGCAGGGAATTTAATGTCGTTGCCGAAAGAATGGGTATTTGATGCTTGGTATAAAGCGTGGGATAGCGCCTGTACGGGGGTGAAATGTGAAGGTGTGAAAGGGTATTTTTGGAACTCATTCCAGATGGTGATCCCTGCGGTAGCTATCTCTACGTTACTTGGGGCGTTTAATGGCTATGTTGTGACCAAGTGGCAGTTTCGCGGCTCTAACCTGTTTTTTAGTTTGCTGCTTTTTGGTTGCTTTATTCCATTTCAGGTGATTTTGCTCCCTATGGCGGCGGTGCTTGGTAAATTAGGTTTGGCCAACACCACAACGGGTTTAGTGATTGTTCACGTGATTTACGGTATGGCTTTTACTACCTTGTTCTTCCGTAATTTTTATATTGGCATTCCAGATGAACTGATTAAGGCCGCCAAGCTTGATGGGGCGGGTTTCTTTACCATTTTCTTCAAAATTCTGTTGCCGCTGTCGACACCCATCATCATGGTCACTGTGATTTGGCAATTTACCGCAATTTGGAATGACTTCTTATTTGGTGTGGTCTATTCAGGCTCGGAGACACAACCTATAACAGTTGCGCTTAACAACCTTGTTAACACCAGTACGGGGGTTAAAGAATACAACGTAGATATGGCCGCGGCCATTATCGCAGCTCTGCCAACACTCCTTGTCTATGTATTGGCAGGAAAATATTTTGTTCGCGGCCTAACGGCAGGATCAGTAAAAGGATAATTACCATGGCGACACTAGAACTTAAACAGATCCGCAAAACATACCCAAAGGCGGAACAAGAAACACTGAAAGGCATTGATATCAGCATCGACTCTGGTGAGTTTTTGATTCTGGTCGGCCCATCCGGGTGCGGAAAATCGACCTTAATGAACACCATTGCGGGGTTGGAAGGGATCAGCGGAGGCGAAATCGTGATCGATGGCCGTGATGTCTCACAGATTGAACCTAAAGACCGTGATATTGCGATGGTATTCCAGTCTTACGCGCTGTACCCGAACATGACGGTGCGCGGAAATATCGCGTTTGGCCTAAAGATTCGCAAGATGCCAGACAACGAAATTGAAGAAGAAGTGCAGCGTGTGGCAACCATGCTGCAAATTGATCACTTACTTGATCGCAAGCCTTCGCAACTTTCGGGAGGTCAAAGGCAGCGTGTAGCGATGGGCCGAGCATTAGCGCGCCGTCCTAAGCTCTACTTGTTCGATGAACCTTTATCTAACCTAGATGCAAAGCTTCGTGTGGAGATGCGCCATCAGATCAAGCGGCTTCATCAACAGCTCAACACTACTATCGTCTACGTAACGCACGATCAAATCGAAGCCATGACGCTCGCCGATCGTATCGCTGTGATGAAGGATGGCGAGCTGCAACAGCTTGGCACACCATATGAAATCTACACCAAGCCGAACAATATGTTTGTTGCAGGCTTTATGGGCTCTCCATCAATGAACTTCATTAAGACCATGGTTGACCTTGATGACAGTGAGCAACCGGTGATTAAGGTGAAAGGGAGTAACGATCAAGAGCATCACATCAAACTGCCGCCTTCAATGCGTGAGCAAGATGGCAAGGAAATCGTGATTGGCCTGCGTCCAGAACACATTACTGAGTCTGAAAATCCAGACTCATCGGCTTCAACCATGTTGAATCTCCAGCTTGAAGTGTTGGAGCCGACAGGACCAGATACTATTGCGATGATTAAAGTGAATGACCAAGAAGTCGCGTGTCGCCTATCTCCAGAGTTTGAGGTGAAAGTCGGGCAAGTAGCACCACTTCATTTTGACCTGTCCAAAGCGGTGTTCTTTGACGCTCAGACCGAGCAGCGTATCGACTTCAATTGATCGTCAATTTGAGTGCACTCCTGAGTAACGTCACGGGGGATTGATCAGGTTTGGCTTGCTACCTGATTTGGGAGTGCACTCATCTCGCAATTCTTTTTGATAAAGATGTTAATAAATGCCTCAATAGCGACTATGCTTAAAGGGAAGTTTGGAATTGGCCGAATGGAAGCTGAACCATGGTGCCAACTTAGATGGAGGGGAGGGACTTCATGCTTTTGTCTCCTTTGCATATTCCCTCTCCTCACATTTTATTTCTCTTCTGTAACTGCATTTGCATTCCTTTCATGTAGAACTAATACACTCCAACGTGTTGCGTGTGGAATATCACCCATTTGTCTGTAATGTATGGGTGGAAATCCCCCCAAATAGATAGCTTTGATGACACGCGCATAGAAAATCTTCTACTCAGCAGCAAGTTAACCTTTTGTTAAATAATGGAAAGTTAATTAAATGTTACACTTGGCTCGATAGTTGCCCTGTATAGGTACAACACCCAGTGATGGGGTTGTCCAATTAACAAGGAGAATAATAATGTTTAAGCCATTGACCCTACTATCTGTATCAATTCTTGCTGTAACCAGTTTTAACGCTGCTGCAAACTGTGATCCTGGAGAGACGGTGATTAAGTTCAGCCACGTAACGAATACAGATAAGCACCCGAAAGGGATTGCGGCTTCATTACTTGAGCAACGCGTCAACGATGAGATGAATGGAAAAGTGTGTATGCAGGTTTTCCCTAACTCAACACTTTATGATGATAACAAGGTACTGGAAGCGCTATTAAACGGTGACGTGCAACTTGCTGCCCCTTCTTTATCAAAATTTGAGAAGTTCACGAAAAAGTACCGCATCTTTGATCTTCCTTTCCTATTTGAAGATGTGGATGCAGTTGACCGTTTCCAAAACTCTGAGTCTGGTGAAAAGCTAAAAAATGCAATGAAGCGTCGTGGTTTACAGGGACTGGCTTTCTGGCACAACGGTATGAAGCAGATGTCAGCGAATCAACCCCTCCTTTCTCCAGATGATGCTAAAGGTCTTAAATTCAGAGTTCAGGCTTCAGATGTTTTAGTTGCACAGTTTGAGCAGCTTGGTGCTAACCCGCAAAAAATGTCATTTAAAGAAGTGTATGGCGGTCTGCAAACTAAAGTTATCGACGGTCAGGAGAACACTTGGTCAAACATCTACGGTAAGAAATTCTTCGAAGTACAAGACGGTATTACGGAAACCAACCACGGTATTTTGGATTACCTAGTCGTAACCTCTAATGATTTCTGGAAAGGGTTACCAAAAGATCAGCGCGAGCAGCTAAACACCATTATCCAAGAAGTGACGGCGACGCGTAATGCGGAATCGACCAAAGTGAACCTTGCGAATAAAAACAACATCATCGAAGCGGGTGGTGAGGTTCGTACGTTAACGCCAGAACAGCGCCAGAAATGGGTAGCGGCTCTGCAACCAGTCTGGAAAAAATTTGAAAAAGACATCGGTTCGGATTTGATTGAAGCGGCGTTAGCTTCAAACCAGTAATGGCTTAAGCCAACCTGAAAATAACTATAACGATCCCCCTAACCATTGGCCCTCTTGTCGGGAGGAGGGCCTTTCTTTTCCTGTAATGCCGAGCTGGTCACCCAGTTTGGTCTATAAAGCGATGTAACTATGGAACAGTCTATTTTTGCCAGAGTAGGTCAGGTAACTGACGCCATCGAGGAGACGCTGATTGCTTTCTTCCTTGGGGCGATGACTTTGCTCACTTTTGCCAACGTTATTTTTCGATATGTCTTCAATGACAACATTCTTTGGGCCCTAGAGCTTACCGTTTTTCTGTTTGCGTGGATGGTCTTAGTCGGCGCTTCTTATGGTGTAAAAAAGCACTTTCATATTGGTGTAGACGTTGTCATCAATATGGCACCAGAAAAGCTTCGTAAAATCTATGCCTTGATTGCAGCGGCATGCTGTTTGACCTTTTCTGTTTTGCTGTTAATCGGCTCTTGGAACTATTGGTATCCGTTTGCGACTGAACGAGCTTGGTACGAGACAGATGACATCCCTATGCCGGAAATGTTGCAGTTCCTAGCCGATTGGCTCAACGAAGGTGAGCGCTACGAAAAACTGCCACGTTTTATTCCATATATGGCGCTGCCTATTGGTATGGCACTAATGACGTTCCGTTTTGCCCAAATTACCGTTCAAATTGCTACTGGTAAGCTTGATCGCCTCATCGCTGGCCACGAAGCGGAAGAAGAGCTAGAAGCGCTCAAAGAAGAGCTAAAAGATGCGGGTGAGGCGATGGAGCCAAAATCTGCAATGGATTCTGACAAAAATGATAAGAGCAAGGAGAGCTAAACCATGGATATTCTGTTTCTATTCGTGATGGTGGTTGGCTTTATGCTCGTAGGTGTGCCAATTGCGGTATCACTGGGCTTGTCGAGTATTCTGTTTTTAATGATGCATTCGGATGCTTCGTTAGCGTCTGTCGCTCAGACACTTTTTAATGCCTTTGCTGGGCACTACACCTTACTGGCGATTCCATTCTTTATTCTGGCATCGAGTTTTATGTCTACCGGCGGTGTTGCGAAACGTATTATCCGTTTTGCGATTGCAATGGTTGGCTGGTTCCGAGGCGGCTTAGCGATGGCTTCCGTGGTCGCGTGTATGATGTTTGCGGCTCTTTCTGGGTCTTCACCAGCAACGGTCGTTGCGATTGGTAGTATCGTTATCGCAGGGATGATCAAAAACGGCTATTCGAAAGATTTCGCGGCTGGGGTGATTTGTAACGCTGGTACGCTAGGCATCTTGATTCCACCTTCTATCGTCATGGTTGTTTATGCGGCAGCGACGGATGTGTCGGTGGGTCGTATGTTCCTTGGTGGTGTTATTCCTGGTCTGCTTGCCGGTGTGATGCTAATGATTGCCATCTACATTGCGGCGCGCATTAAGAATCTACCTAAACAGCCATTTGTTGGTTGGGGTGAAATGTTTGCTGCGGCGAAAGATGCAAGCTGGGGTTTACTGCTGGTAGTAATCATCCTCGGTGGTATCTATGGCGGTATCTTTACGCCTACTGAAGCTGCAGCGGTTGCTGCTGTGTACTCTTTCTTGATAGCGAATTTCATCTATAAAGACATGGGGCCATTTGCTGATAAGAAAAACACTAAACCTGCGATCGTTAAAGTATTCCAAGCTTTTGTCCATAAAGACACTAAGCATACTCTGTACGATGCAGGTAAGTTGACCATTATGCTGCTGTTTATCATCGCTAATGCTTTGATCTTAAAACACGTGTTGACTGAAGAGCGCATTCCGCAAATGATCACGGAATCCATGCTATCAGCTGGTCTTGGGCCAATTACCTTCCTGATTGTGGTGAACGTATTGCTCTTGATTGGTGGCCAGTTTATGGAACCGTCTGGGCTGTTGATCATTGTGGCGCCATTGGTATTCCCTATTGCGATTGCCCTCGGCATTGATCCTATTCACCTGGGGATCATGATGGTGGTGAACATGGAGATAGGTATGATCACCCCACCGGTTGGGTTGAACTTATTTGTTACCGCCGGGGTCGCTAAGATGTCGATGATGCAAGTTGTGAAAGCGGCACTGCCTTGGGTTGCAGTTATGTTCCTCTTCCTCATCATTGTTACTTATGTACCTTGGGTATCGACATGGTTGCCAACCACTTTAATGGGACCTGAGATCATAACAAAATAAAGTGACTCGAAAGAATTAGCCTCGCTTAACTGCGGGGCTTTTTTGTTCTATTCGTTGTTAAATTAATCAGTTGGGTGGCGAGGGGAATCGAAAATGATTACTATGCGCAAAGTATTCATTTTATAAATGAAAAAGTTGGAAATACAAAAAACGGATATTAAATGAAACGACAGTGGTTATGGCTTGTAGCTTTAGTGATAAGTAGTGTGCAGGCAGCAGAAATAGAAATCTCCCCGGCACCAAGTTGGGTGGTCGAACAATCATTTGAAGCGCAGGCTCAGCGTAAAGATAGAGTAGATGGCAGCATCTACATGCTGGTTTCTAATCAGTTTAATGCGTTATCAAATACACCGACGTTCTATAATCGTTACGTCACTCAAGCAGTGAACTCTGAAGGAGTAGAGAGTAACTCTCAAATAGCGATTGACTTCGATCCTAGTTACGAAGAAGTGGTGCTCCATAATGTCAAAGTGTGGCGTGAGGGAAAGCCTTTGGAACGACTATCTAGTATCGACGTCAAGCGATTTAAGCGTGAAGTCGACCTAGAAAAGCTGCTTTATAGTGGTCAAGAAACCTTCTACATTGTGATTAACGATGTTCAAGAAGGGGATATCATTGATTATAGTTACTCGATTAAAGGGCTGAATCCGGTCTTTAGTGGCAAAGTTGATCGTTGGATAAAAATGGGCTGGAGTGTGCCTGTTCTAAAGACTTACGCAAGGATCCTAACGCCTAAGGATAGCCAGTATACAGTTAATCGATACGGTGACAGCCGACACCTAAAAGCTGAAATTAACCAAGATGGCAAAATTGTTGAGCATATATATTCTGATGATCGTCGTTCATACAGTTATCTAAATGAAGCGGATCAACCAGATTGGTTTATTGAGTACCCATATATCAATATCAATAACTATGAGAATTGGGAGGATGTCGTTTCTTGGGCTTTGCCTCACTACCAGATAGACGCCCAAGGTAGTAAGTTTGCTGCTGAAGTGAGTAAGCTGAAATCTATTGAAGATCCAGAGAGACAAGTGATTGCTGCGATTAAACTCGCTCAGCAATCGATACGCTATTTGGGGATAGAAAATGGTATAGGCTCCCATGCCCCTAGACAACCAGAGCAAACTTTGCAGCAAGGGTATGGAGACTGCAAAGACAAGTCAGTATTGTTGACAGCTATGCTGCGGGAACTGGGTATTGAAGCAAATCCTGCATTAGTGAGTACCGTCTACCGCAAGCACCTAGCTGAGCAACCCTCCGGGCACAGCGCATTCAACCACGTTATTGTCACTTTCTATTTTCAGGGCAAGACCTTTTGGATTGATCCTACCCAAACAGAGCTGTCGGATAGCCTAGCCACAATGACTCAATCAGAGCTTGGTTATGGTTTGATCATTAAACAAGGTGAAATTTACCCGACGCTTATCGACACAAATAACCTCAATCAAGTTGAAACAACATCCACCTTTAAAGTGGCTTCTCATGAGAATGGTACTTCAACGCTACACGTAGAAACGACTTATATGGGCAAGCAGGCTGATAAAATGAGGCGTTACCTTTCGGCTAATTCAATTGAACAAGTGATGGATGAGTTTGAAGGCTTCTACAACAAACACTATGAAGGTATCTCTGCTTCCAAGAAATTCTATTACTTCGATGACTTAATGAAGAATGAAGTGTACATGACAGAGAATTATGACATCGAGAAAATGTGGTACCAAAATGAAGATGATGACCCACAGTTTGAGGTGTATGCTGATGTGATTGGTGCGAATGTATATGTGTCAGAAGCGAAACGGCGCAGTACCCCTTTTTACATAGGGAGACCAGTCAAAGTTGCTCAAACCATGGTGGTTGAGTTGCCATCGCCTTGGAAAATTACTTCAGACGAGCTGAAAGTAAACAATGAGGCATTTGATTTTTCTTTGTCGCTTAATGGAGAAGAGGGGAACTGGCTATCAAAAGTTTCAGGCGAGTATCGTCAGGCAAGGATTCATTACCAACTTGAAAGAAAGCAGCCAGATGTGATGCCGAATGCGCTTAAAGAGTACAATCAACAAATAGAGCGAGCGTCAGAAAGCGTAGTATATCAATTCACGCGCTACGAATAACGAGCAAAACTAAGCCCCTATTTTATTCATCTAACTAGGGGCTTTTTCTTTTCTTAGGTCAGGAGTCTATTCCGTTTTGTAGCTGTTCTTATCAATCCCGTATTTTTGCATTTTGTCGTAAAGCGTTTTACGTGCAAGTTGTAGGGTATCGAGTGTTTCGTTGATCTTTCCATGGTTGCTCGCTAATGCTTGTTCAATTAGAGCTTTCTCAAACTCAGCGACTTGGGTAGCAAGCGGAATTGAATCGGCAATAGGTTGTGTCGGGTTTAGATGACCAAGGTTTCCTAACAGGACAAATCGCTCAGCACTGTTGCGTAACTCCCGGACGTTACCAGGCCAATCGTGGCTCATCAGAGTTTGCAAATCTGTATCGGGTAGCGCATTTGCCGCTTTCCCGTAGCGAGAAGCTGCGACCAGAAGAAAGTGATGAAAGAGGGCTGGGATGTCTTCTCTACGTTGTCTAAGTGGTGGTAGATCTAAGGTCACCACATTCAAGCGGTAGTAAAGGTCTTGGCGAAATTCGCCTTCCTCAGCGGCTTGCTTTAGGTCGACTTTAGTTGCGGCTATGACACGAATATCAACTGGGATCAGTTCATTGGAACCCACTCGCTCTATTACTCTTTCTTGAAGCACTCGCAGTAATCGAATCTGCGCTTGCATTGGCATTGATTCAATTTCATCCAGGAAGAGAGTGCCTCCTTGAGCATGCTCAAACTTGCCAATCCTTTTGCTATCAGCGCCGGTGAATGCACCTTTTTCGTGACCATACAGTTCACTTTCAATCAAGTTTTCAGGTACGGCTCCACAGTTTATGGCAACAAAATTAGCCTCTCGACGAGAGCTCTGCTCGTGTATAGAACGTGCGAATAACTCTTTGCCTGTTCCAGTTTCTCCAAACAGTAAAATATCGGCACTGGTGTCGGCGATATGAGTAATAGTATCGCGTAAGTTTTGTATTAATGGAGTATTACCAATAATTCGAGGCCCCAAGGTTTGACTGGCTTTAAGGCTACGTTTCAGCTCTTGGTTTTCGAGTGTTAACTGACGCTTTTCGAGGGCACGATTGGTGGTGTCAATTAATCGATCGATTGCAAATGGCTTTTCAATAAAATCGTATGCGCCATTCCTTAACGCATTGACGGCCATCGAAATATCGCCATGACCAGTAATCAGAATGACAGGCACTTCTTTATCTTGGTTGAGAACCGTTGACAGTAGGTTTTCACCTGATAATCCTGGTAGACAGATATCTGAGATTACGACTTTGGGCATTCCGTGTTCTTTGATAGCTAGCATGGCTTCTTCAGCACTGGCGTAGAAACGGGCTGACAGTTCTTCTAGCTCAAAGCTTTGTTCGATTGCGATGCGAATATCACTTTCGTCGTCGATAAAAAATACGTCGTACATCAATTCTCCTTGTCCGTCGCAGTCGAATTAGTGGTTTTAATAGGAAGTTGAACCGTAAATCTAGCTCCACCAAGAGGTGAACGAGTGACACTTAATTCGCCATTCATCGCTTGGACTATTTGCTGGGATATAGAGAGCCCCAAGCCCAAACCATTTTTCTTAGTAGTATAAAAAGGTTCAAAAAGTTGCTTTGCTGCGACTTCGTCGATGCCAGGTCCATTATCATCGATAAAAATACGCACTCGCGCTTGATCTTGTTGATAGCTCACATTGACACGTCTATCAGGTATTAGCTCGACTGCTTGGGCGGCATTGGTGATTAAGTTGATCAGAACTTGTTCAATCTGAATCGCATTGATTTCTACTTTGGCATTTAAGTGCTCTAAATCAACGTTAAGAGGGATTTGATAGCTTTTAATTTGTGGTGCGACCAACTCTTTAGCAGAAATGATGACAGAGGAGAGATCCAGTATTTGCACATCATTTGAGTCAGACTTGCGGGTAAAAGATTTTAGTTGATTGCTGATCTTAGCCATGCGATCCGTCAAATTGGATATTCGGTTCAGGTTGTCATCAACGCGGTCATATTTTTCTTTGAGGAGGAAACGGCGGCCATTGTCAGCGAAGCTTCGGATTGCAGCAAGTGGGTTATTTAGCTCATGGCTGATACTTGCAGACATCTCTCCAAGGACGGCAAGCTTCGCCGCTTGAATCAGTTCATTTTGGGTTTGCCTTAGCGCTTGCTCGGTTCGAGTACGTTCGGAGACTTGAGCTTGAAGCTCCGACGTGCGCTCCATGACCAGAAATTCCAACTTTTGCTTGGCCTCTGACTGAAGTTGTTCAAATTGTCGCTTCTTTTGATATCTCTGATACCACAGCTGAAGGGCCAGAAATGCAATAACGAACAACAAACTCAAGACTAAACCAAAGCTCAACGTAGACCAAAATAGCGTCACTTTCTCGGTTAGTACTCGGATGGTGAGATCCAGCTTAGGAACATGTCGATTTGAAGCAATATAGTCGCCTTTAATCCAATTCTGATGTGGGTTTTCTAGCTCAGAATGTTCTGTGTTCAAGTCCCCAACCAATCCAAGGGAGCGAATCGGGGTATCCAAATACTGGCGACTATTAAAAACCTTGCTCCTGTTCTGCTCACTTAGAGTTGTTAGGCCTTTGAAGAGCCAAGATGGATTACTCGACATAAAAATAATGTCGTGTTTATCTGTCGCGACGAAGGTATTTTGTTTTCCTTTCCAGCTCTCCTCAATCGCGGAAAGATCCATTTTGACGACGATAACTCCGATGTAATCCGCTGCGTAAGCCACGGGAAACGAATAGTAATAACCACGTTGCCCGGAGGTTGAGCCTAAAGCGAAGTACTGGCTGCGATTACCTTGAATCGCGTCTGAAAAATAAGGACGCCAAGCAAAGTTCTTCCCAACAAAAGAACGATCCAAGTTCCAGTTACTGGCTGCGATGGTATTACCCCATTGGTCAAGGAGATAGGTATCAGCGGCTTGAATGATATTGTTTACATCTTCGAGGTAACGGTTGGTCAAATCGATCTGGGCTGAATTGTCCGGTTGAAGTAGCGCATAGGTTAACTCCCGATCTTCAGAAAGTAGTTGGGGGAGATGGGCGTATTTGTCCAATTTCGATGAGACGTGACTAGAAAAGCGGTCGAGCTGAGCTTGATGCTGCTCAAGTAACGATTGGTAGTTGTAATTCCAAAACGACTGAGAGCCAAACACCAAGCAGAGTAAATAGATGAACAATAGGTACAGATTAGCTCGGCGAAATGGTGACATAAACTTCCATCGGATCACTACAACAACAGAGTAGATAGGGTAATATTTTTTGTTACAGCTGTGTTTAAAGCTGTAACAAAAATGAGGAATAAAACCGGACTTAGATCTCCTTTTCTCCTTTAAATCTAAAAAAAGGCTAGTTTCTCTTGAAAAAGCCATTAATGTCCCCATTTCTTGAGACAATAGCTGCTTTATTGCTTCTTTTTTTAGCAGTTAAAAGAGTTTTTAGGGTAATCCCGTAGCGATCGTAGGGATCGGCTCGACAGCTATCGACTAGGTCGGTAGAATGCTGCGTCTAAATTTTTATCCTGAGGCTAATCGGAGATACCTTTAACGAATGCGAATTTGTAAAGATATCGCTCATTAGTCCGGTAACTGAGTCAGTCGGTTATCGATACTCGATTTATAAAAGAGTACTCGCTGAGTACAAACAAGGATGGGTCCTATTACCTGTTTTTGGATTTTAGGGCACATAAGCTCAGGAAAACTGAGCCAGTTTTGAGGTTAATGAATAATGCAAGTTACTGTTGAAACTCTAGAGGGCCTAGAGCGCCGTCTTAACATTACTGTTCCAGCTGCAAACATCGAAGACGCTGTAACAGCTGAACTACGCAACATCGCGAAAAACCGTCGTTTTGATGGTTTCCGTAAAGGTAAAGTGCCTCTAAAAATGGTTGCGAAGATGTACGGCAAAGCAGTACGTCAAGACGTGATGGGCGAAGTAATGCAACGCCACTTCATCGAAGCGATCGTTAAAGAAAAAATCAACCCAGCAGGCGCTCCAACTTTTGCTCCAGTTGAAAACAAAGAAGGTGAAGACCTAGTATTCAACGCAACTTTTGAAGTTTACCCAGAAGTTGAGCTAAAAGGCCTAGAGAACATCGCTGTTGAAAAACCAACAACTGAAGTTCAGGACGCAGACGTTGAAGAGATGATTGAAACTCTACGTAAGCAACAAGCAACTTGGGCAGAAGTAGCAGAAGCTGCTGAAGAAGGCAAGCGTGCTACTATCGATTTCGTTGGTTCTATCGACGGTGAAGAGTTTGAAGGCGGTAAAGCTGAGAACTTCCCACTAGAAATGGGCGCTGGTCGCATGATCCCAGGTTTTGAAGACGGTATCGCAGGTAAGACTGCTGGTATGGAATTCGAAATCGACGTGACTTTCCCAGAAGACTACCACGCAGAGAACCTAAAAGGTAAAGCTGCTAAATTCGCTATCAAAGTAAACAAAGTTGAAGCTCGTGAGCTTCCAGAACTGAACGACGAGTTCGTTTCTAAGTTCGGTGTTGCTGAAGGTGGCGTTGACGCTCTTAAAGCAGAAGTTCGTAAGAACATGGAGCGTGAACTTAAGCAAGCAGTTAAGAACCGTATCAAAGAGCAAGCAATCGACGGTCTAGTTAAAGAAAACGAAATCGACGTACCTGCTGCACTTATCGATCAAGAAATTGGTACTCTACGTCAGCAAGCTGCACAGCGTTTCGGTGGCAACCCAGAAGCAGCTGCACAACTTCCACGTGAGCTGTTCGAAGAGCAAGCTAAGCGTCGCGTTGTTGTAGGTCTTCTACTAGGTGAAGTTATCAAGTCTGAAGAGCTAAAAGCTGACGACGAGAAAGTGAAAGCTCTAATCGAAGAAATGGCTACAGCTTACGAAGATCCAGCTGAAGTAGTTTCTTACTACGAGCAAAACGAGCAAATGATGAACAACATGCGTAATGTTGCTCTAGAAGAGCAAGCAATCGACGCAATCATCGCTAAAGCTCAGGTTTCTGAAAAAGAAGTTAGCTTCAACGAGCTAATGAACCAGCAACCAGCGGCTTAATAAGCAATATCTTGCGTAGAAGGTTGACGAAACGTTAACTATTCTGCTAACAATGGTCCGTATGATATTTATCATCCGGGCCATTTATTTTAGGGACATAAGAATATGAGCTACCAAGAAAAAAATGCAATGTCGCCAATTCTAGACGCGCTAGTACCAATGGTGGTTGAACAAACTTCCCGTGGTGAACGTTCTTACGATATTTATTCTCGTTTGCTCAAGGAGCGCATCATCTTTCTGACAGGCCAGGTGGAAGACCACATGGCAAACTTGGTTGTAGCACAGTTGCTATTTTTGGAGTCAGAGAATCCTGATAAAGATATTTTCCTTTACATCAATTCGCCAGGTGGCAGCGTAACTGCAGGTATGTCAATTTACGACACCATGCAGTTCATCAAACCGAACGTTAGTACCGTATGTATGGGACAAGCTTGCTCTATGGGCGCATTCTTACTTGCTGGTGGTGCCCCAGGTAAGCGTCATGTGCTACCTAACTCGCGCGTGATGATCCACCAGCCTCTAGGTGGCTTCCAAGGCCAAGCGTCTGACATCCAGATCCATGCTCAAGAAATTTTGACTATCAAGCAAAAGCTAAACAAGTTGTTAGCAGAGCATACTGGTCAGCCGCTAGAAGTGATTGAGCGCGATACAGATCGTGATAACTTTATGTCTGCAGATCAAGCTGTAGAGTATGGTTTGGTTGATTCTGTATTAAGCCACCGCGGTGAATAATTGATAGCAATTGTTTAGCGCAATTCGGTTTAAATTGATATACACTCAAATCATATGAGTAAAGGCTAAGAGGTTAGCGAATGACAGACAAAAGCAAAGAGAGCGGTAGTAGTAAGCTTCTTTACTGCTCTTTCTGCGGCAAAAGCCAGCACGAAGTTCGCAAGCTGATCGCCGGTCCATCCGTCTATATTTGTGATGAATGTGTCGATCTGTGTAACGACATCATTCGTGAAGAAATTAAAGATGTTCTTCCTAAGAAACAATCTGAGGCACTACCTGCGCCGAAACAGATTCGTGAACATCTAGATGATTATGTGATTGGTCAAGATTACGCTAAGAAAGTGCTAGCGGTAGCCGTTTACAACCACTACAAGCGTTTACGTAATGGGGACACAACGAGCGAAGGTGTTGAACTTGGCAAAAGTAATATCCTTCTTATCGGTCCTACAGGTAGTGGTAAAACGCTATTAGCTGAGACATTGGCTCGATTCCTAGATGTACCTTTCACTATGGCAGACGCAACGACGCTTACTGAAGCGGGTTACGTAGGTGAAGATGTAGAAAACATCATTCAAAAACTGCTGCAAAAATGTGACTACGACGTAGCGAAAGCAGAGCGTGGTATTGTGTACATTGATGAAATTGACAAGATTTCACGTAAAGCTGAAAACCCATCTATTACACGTGACGTGTCGGGTGAAGGTGTTCAGCAAGCGCTTCTAAAACTTATTGAAGGTACGGTTGCTTCAGTACCACCGCAAGGTGGACGTAAGCATCCTCAGCAAGAGTTCCTTCAGGTAGACACATCTAAGATTCTGTTTATCTGTGGTGGTGCATTTGCAGGTTTAGATAAGGTTATTGAGCAGCGTGTAGCGACAGGCACAGGTATTGGCTTTGGTGCAGAAGTTCGCTCTAAAGACGAAACTAAGACTGTGGGTGAACTGTTCACTCAAGTTGAGCCAGAAGATTTGGTTAAATATGGTCTAATTCCAGAATTTATCGGTCGTTTACCAGTTACGACAACGCTAACTGAGCTTGATGAAGATGCGTTGATTCAAATTCTGTGCGAACCGAAGAACGCGTTAACCAAACAATACGCAGCACTGTTCGAGTTGGAAGATTCGGAGCTTGAGTTCCGTGAAGATGCTCTCCGTGCAATCGCGAAGAAAGCGATGGAGCGTAAAACGGGTGCTCGTGGTCTACGCTCAATTCTTGAAAGCGTACTATTGGAAACCATGTATGAACTACCATCAATGAACGACGTTTCTAAAGTTGTGATTGATGAGTCAGTTATCAATGGTGAATCAGAGCCTCTGCTTATCTACAGCAATGCAGATAACCAAGCGGCAGGTGCTGAATCGTAACCCGATTCACAGAATTTGCTAAATCATTAAAGGAGGTAATCAATTACCTCCTTTTTTTTATTCTTTCATTGAATCCAACCAATTAGCCCCCATATACTGCTCATAAGACTAAGCGGAAGAGAGAATAATATGAACTTGGAACGTTCCGAACGTATCGAGATCCCTGTACTACCTCTAAGAGATGTAGTCGTTTACCCGCACATGGTAATTCCTTTGTTTGTTGGTCGTGAAAAGTCGATTGCTTGCCTTGAAGCAGCGATGGATAACAACAAGCAAGTGCTGCTAGTTGCGCAGAAAGAAGCGGACACTGATGAGCCAACGAAGAATGACCTCTTTGAAGTTGGTACAGTTGCAACCATCCTACAACTGCTGAAGTTGCCAGACGGTACTGTAAAAGTGCTTGTTGAAGGCCAGCAGCGTGCCAAGATCAATAGCCTAACCGATGAAGAATTCTTCGTAGCTGATGCTGAGTATTTAGTTACAGAAGAGCTTGACGAACGTGAGCATGAAGTCATTGTTCGCAGCGCGATTAACCAGTTTGAAGGCTTTATCAAGCTGAATAAGAAGATTCCACCTGAAGTTCTCACTTCTCTTAGTGGGATTGATGAAGCCGCGCGCTTGGCTGATACAATCGCTGCTCATATGCCTTTAAAACTGGCTGACAAGCAGACTGTTCTTGAAATTTTAGATGTGACTGAGCGTCTTGAGTTCCTTATGGGTCAAATGGAATCAGAAATTGACCTATTGCAAGTTGAAAAACGCATTCGCACACGCGTGAAAAAGCAAATGGAGAAGTCTCAACGAGAGTACTACCTCAATGAGCAGATGAAAGCGATTCAGAAAGAGCTTGGCGAGGGTGAAGACGGCGTTGACGAATTTGAAGCGCTGAAGCAAAAAATTGCTGAATCTAAGATGCCTCAAGAAGCGCGTGAAAAAACTGAGCAAGAGTTACAAAAGCTGAAAATGATGTCGCCGATGTCGGCAGAAGCGACAGTGGTCCGTGGCTACATTGACTGGATGCTTGGTGTGCCTTGGAGTAAGCGTTCAAAAGTTAAGAAGAACTTGGCGAAAGCAGAAGAAATACTTAACGAAGACCACTACGGCTTAGAGCGTGTAAAAGAACGTATTCTTGAGTACTTAGCGGTACAGAACCGCATTAACAAGCTTAAAGGTCCAATTTTATGTCTTGTTGGTCCTCCAGGTGTTGGTAAAACGTCACTAGGTCGTTCAATTGCAGCTGCTACAGGTCGTCAATATACGCGCATGGCATTAGGTGGTGTGCGTGATGAAGCGGAAATTCGTGGCCATCGCAGAACTTACATTGGTTCAATGCCGGGTAAACTGATCCAGAAAATGTCGAAAGTCGGTGTTAAAAACCCTCTATTCTTACTGGACGAGATTGATAAGATGTCTTCTGATATGCGTGGTGACCCGTCATCTGCGTTACTAGAAGTCTTAGACCCAGAACAAAACAATGCCTTTAATGACCACTACTTAGAAGTTGATTACGATCTTTCTGATGTCATGTTCGTCGCAACATCAAACTCAATGGACATTCCTGGGCCTCTACTAGACCGTATGGAAGTGATTCGCCTTTCTGGTTACACAGAAGATGAAAAACTTAATATTGCTAAGCGCCACTTAGTTGAAAAACAGATTAAGCGCAATGGTCTTAAAACTGGCGAAATTGAGATTGAAGACTCGGCTATTATCGGCATTATTCGTTACTACACACGTGAAGCGGGTGTACGTAGCCTAGAACGTGAAATTTCGAAGATTTGTCGTAAGGCTGTTAAAAATATCTTGCTCGACAAGGATCTTAAAACAGTTACCGTTACGATGGATAACCTAAAAGAGTACTTAGGTGTTCAACGTCATGATTATGGTAAAGCGGAAGATAGCAATCGAATCGGTCAAGTCACTGGTCTCGCTTGGACACAAGTAGGTGGCGATCTATTGACCATCGAAACTGAAGCGATGCCAGGTAAAGGCAAGTTAACGCAAACCGGTTCTCTTGGCGATGTCATGAAAGAATCGATTCAAGCGGCGATGACAGTGGTACGCTCTCGAGCTGAAAAACTGGGCATCAACTCAGATTTCTACGAAAAACGTGATATCCACGTGCACGTGCCTGAAGGTGCAACGCCTAAGGATGGTCCAAGTGCAGGTATCGCAATGTGTACCGCGCTGGTTTCTAGCCTTACTGGAAACCCTGTAAAAGCGGAAGTCGGTATGACAGGTGAGATTACCTTACGTGGCGAAGTTCTACCTATCGGTGGCCTAAAAGAGAAGTTGTTAGCAGCTCATCGCGGTGGTATCAAAACAGTACTGATTCCTAAAGATAATGAGCGTGATTTGGAAGAGATTCCTGATAACGTAATTGCTGATCTTAAGGTAATTCCAGTGCAGTGGATTGACGAAGTTCTGCAAGTTGCACTAGAAAAAGACCCATCAGGAGTCGAGATTGCTGCCGTAAAATAGTGATGTGTAGCAAAAATAAGTAAAAGATTACGCTGATAGACCGAAAAAGGCTTGTCAGCGTTTTTTTTGGACGCTAACGTTAGCGACTATAGCTTCAGCCCTTGCTGTGTAAGGGATTGTCGCTGATTTGAAACAAATGGAACGAATGCTGCCGTGAATAATTAAAACAGGTAGCGCAAAGGGGAATCACAGTGAATAAAACACAATTAGTAGAAAAAATCGCAGAAAACGCAGACCTATCTAAAGCATCAGCGGGTCGCGCTCTAGACGCTTTAATCGAAGCAGTGAGCGACACACTACAATCTGGTGACCAAGTTGCACTAGTTGGCTTCGGTACTTTCAGTGTACGTACTCGTGCAGCTCGTACTGGTCGTAACCCAAAAACTGGTGAAGAAATCCAAATCGCTGAAGCGAAAGTACCTTCATTTAAAGCAGGTAAAGCTCTGAAAGACGCTTGTAACTAATAAAAATTGGGTGTCACTCCAATTTTTTTAGAACCTTTTTAATTTATGCGCATCATACTGATGCGCATTTCTTTTTCTGGTATTATCGCGCTATTCAATTTTTTTAGTATTAGGCACTTTGAAAGCTGATGTAACTGGCTTTGAAGTGTGAGCGGAGAGTAGTTTAAGTATGATGGATCGATTACGCGAAGGCGTTAATAGCATCGCGGTAAAAATTATCCTGGGACTTATCATCCTATCTTTCGTTTTTGCAGGTGTTGGTAGCTACATTGTAGGTGGCGCTGGCAATACAGCTGCAAAAGTGGGTAACGTAGAAATTGGCCGTGGAGAGTTTGAGCAAGCGTATCAAAATGAACGCAACAGAATGCAATCTCAACTGGGTGACTATTTCTCAAATCTTCTTGCTGATCCGAGCTACGTAGAATCTTTCCGTAAATCAGTTCTCGATCGAATGATTAACGACCTGCTTATTGAGCAACATGCTGAATCTTTAGGTCTTCGTGTAAGTGACGCGCAAGTTCGTACAATGATTGTCGATATGCCTCAGTTCCAAGCTGACGGCCAGTTTGACCAAGAAATTTATCAAGCGTCACTTCGTCGTGCAGGCTTCACTCCTGAAAGCTTTGCAGAATACTTACGTCGTGATTTAGTACGTAACCAACTGCTTACGGCTATCCAAGCAAGTGATTTCTCACTTCCAACTGAAGTTGAGGCTCAAGCTAAGCTACTAACTCAAACACGAGAAGTAGAAACGTTGACGCTTCCGTTAGCGGATTTTGCTGCGAAAGTTGAATTATCTGAGGAAGATATCCAAGACTTTTATCAGCAGAATGCAGAGCGTTATACTCGACCAGAGCAGGTGAAGGTTGCGTATATCGAACTTTCCGCTCAACAGCTGAAAGATGCGATTACTATTTCTGATGAAGAAGCTCAGAAATTTTATAACGAGCATATGGATAAGTACTCTTCAGAAGAGCAACGTCGTGTAAGTCATATCCTTGTTGAAGGTGATGATGAAGCGAAAGCACAAGCAATTCTTGATGAGTTAAACGCAGGCACAGATTTCTCTACTCTAGCAGAAGAAAAGTCCGACGACTTTGGCAGTGCTTCTGAAGGTGGCTCACTAGGTTGGATTGAACGTGAGGTGATGGACCCTGCATTTGAAGATGCAGCATTTGCCTTGAAGAATGTCGGCGATGTGTCGGGTCTCGTAAAGTCTGATTTTGGTTACCACATCATTAAGCTAGATGAGTTGAAAGATTCGGTTGCGAAGCCTTACGCTGAGGTTGCGGCTGAAATTAAGCAAGAGCTCAAAGACCAGCAAGCTGTTGACCAGTTCTATGAGTTGCAGAGCGAGCTTGAAAAAATAGCGTTTGAATTCCCAGATTCTTTAGATGATGCTGCCGCTGCAATCAATGCAAAAATCGAAACGACGGATTTCATTTCTCAAGTTGATGCACCTGACCTGCTAAAAGCTCCAGCAGTTTTACAAGCTATCTTGAGCCCAGAAGTGAAAGAAGATGGTTTGAACTCAGAAGTAATTGAAGTAGCGCCAGAGCATGTGATTGTTGTTCGTGTTGAAGATGAGCGTGATGAAACGGTGCTTCCACTTGATCAAGTTCGCGAGCAAGTAACCACGACACTTTCAAAGGTGAAAGGTGAACAAAATGCTATCGAACTGGCTGATAAATTGGTTGCTGAGCTAAAAGAAGGTAAGCAAGACTTATTGGCTGAGAATGGTTTGGCCTTTGGTTCACTAGAAACTCTTGATCGTAGTTCACCTATGGCAGATGTAGTGTTTGCTATGCCTAAGCCATCTGAGGGGCAGGTTGAGTATGCACAAGCAAAAGAACTCGATGGCAACATTGCAGTTGTTAAGCTGGCAAAAGTGAGTGATGCGTTCGATGCACAGTACAATGCACAAATTGGTAACCAATTGACGCAGATGAACGCTCAGCTTGACCTAACCGGGCTGATTAGTATCTTACGTAAAACAACAGATATTGAGTACTTTGTTGTAGCTCAATAAAGTTATGTAACTGATATATAGATTAAAACGGGCTGCTTTCGCAGCCCGTTTTGTTTTTCATCTTCAGCTGTTTTAAATCTCTTTGGTCAAGTTAATCTCCAATTGTCATTGTTTAAACAAGGAGATTTTAATGTTGTCGAAATGGTTGCTTCCTTTTCTACTTATAATTCTTTCACCAAATATCGCTATTGCGGGTGAGAGTACTGATAGTAAATACGAAGGAATTGAAATTACGGTTAATGTTAATCAGGCGAGTGCCCAAGAGCTCGCAGATTTGCTAAAGGGTATTGGTTTAAAAAAGGCGCAGGCGATAGTCGAATATCGAGAGGCGCATGGCAGTTTTGAAAGCGCTGATGCCTTAGTTGCTGTTAAAGGAATAGGCCCCTCAATAGTGGAAAAGAACCGCGCGAGAATCGAGCTCTGATACTAGCTAAGAGCGCTTCGGCGCTCTTTTTAAATTTTCCTCAATCCTTCCTAGCACCCAATGCGGAATACCTCTATAATTTCACGCCGAATAGATACAGCACAACTCATGCTGAAGCCAACTAACGTGGAGTTAAAGATGTCGTCTCATACACCGGTAGTCACCGTTGATGGACCAAGCGGAGCAGGTAAAGGCACGCTTTGTATGCTTCTCTCAAAGAAGCTAGGTTTTCATTTGTTAGATTCAGGTGCGATTTATCGTGTTCTTGCTCTAGCAGCTATTCATCACGGTGTAGACTTGGACTCTGAAGATGCACTTGTGCCGCTTGCAACTCACCTTGATGTCCAATTTATTGCAGAAGGTGAACTCGTCAAAGTTATCCTTGAAGGTGAAGATGTTTCGGGCGAGCTACGCAAGGAAGAGACTGGTATGGCTGCATCAAAGGTTGCTGCACTGCCGAGAGTTCGAGAAGCCTTGTTACGTCGTCAACGTGCATTTGCTGAAGGTAAAGGCTTAGTTGCAGATGGTCGAGATATGGGAACCGTTGTTTTTACTCAAGCAGAAGCAAAAATATTTCTTGATGCAAGCGCTGAAGAGCGCGCGAGTCGAAGACTTAAACAGTTGCAAGGCAAGGGGTTAGATGTTAAATTTGACGACCTTTTGCGCGAGATCCAAGAGCGTGACGATCGAGATCGTAACCGCCCAGTGGCACCACTTCGCCCTGCTGAGGACGCGCTGTTGCTTGATTCCACTTCGATGAGTATCGACGAAGTGGTAGAAAAAGCACTACAATATATTGAATCTAAGCTAGTCGCCTAGGCGGCTAGGTCAGAGCGTTGGTCGCAAGGATGATGACTGGCGAATTTAATAACCCCACGAGGTAGGATACCCGTGGACGTTTAATTTATTGAAGATTAAATAAATGACTGAATCT